>JAHITJ010000176.1 GCA_018817795.1 Myxococcota bacterium
ATCAGTTTGAGAATGCACAGGAAGCGGCGAGGGTGGCGTCGCGCGGGTTCATTCCCGCCGGGCCCCCCGGCGGCTTGCGTAGCAAACGACGGGGGTGTCCGACGACAGGACCCTCGTCCGCAATGGGGATTCTCAACCGTTGTTACGAAAAATCATTCGCCTATGTCCATAATGATCTTGCCCTGGCCGGAGCGCCGGTATTGACATCTGTGGAAGGCATCATGGATACTGCTCCAGGAACCTCCGAGGTGAACCATGCGGACGATGATCCTGATTGTAGTGCTGTTGATGACGTGGAGCGGCTGTGACTCGAATACGAAGGCGGCAACGCCCGAGGACTGCGGCAACGCCCTCGACGATGATCGGGACGGGTTGCTGGACTGCCAGGATCCGGACTGCGCGGACTTTGCAGGCTGCGCCGCGCTGAACAATGTCAACAACACCAACAACACCAACAACCAGACGTTCTCCATCGTCCCTTTGCCCGGGATCCGGCTGGGCATCAACAAGGGGCACCGGAACACCTCCTGGAACGATCAGCAGACCGCCGATCTGGCCGTCCGATCCGGCGTCAACAGTTCCCGCATCAGCCTGCCGATGAGCCACCTGGAGACCTGGGGCTACGAGATCGAAGTCCAGGACATCGCCTACTACCGGGACCACGGCATCGACCGGCATCTGGTCGCGTTCCTGACCAAGCCGACCGTCGAGTGCTCCACTGCGCCGTCGGGAACGGCGGACTGGGAGCTGGCCTATTACATGCCAGCTGGCCTGTACGAGCCGATCTGGCTCTCCGACGGGGTGGTGAATCCGGCCAACTGCTGGGCGCGGTATGTTTTTGATGCGGTCACGGTCTATCAGGACGTGATCGACATCTGGGAAATCTGGAACGAGCCCGACTGGGTGGCCGACTGGCAATACACGCTGACCTGGTGGGACGATCCACCCGCCGCCGGACAGTTGCCGCGGTTCAACGGGAGCATCTTCAACTACATCCGCCTGTTGCGGGTCAGCGCCGAGGTCATCCGGTACGTCGATCCTGACGCCAAGGTGGCCACCGGCGGTCTCGGCTACCCGTCCTTCGTCGACGCGCTGCTGCGGTACACCGACAACCCGGCCGACGGCTCGGCCACGGAGGCCTATCCTCACCGGGGCGGACACTGGTTCGATGTGCACTCGATCCACTATTACCCCATCTTCGGAGGTGGCAACTCCGACACCGGCGTGGCAGGCTTTCTTGCGCACCTGAAGGATCACGTGGATGTGCTTGTGTCCAACGGATCGGGTCCGCGCACCGTCATCGTGACGGAGTCGGGGGCCCCGCACCTGGTCGTCGGCGACAACCCCGGCGGCGCCGAGTATGCCCGGAATTACCTGATGAAGGTGATCGCCAAGGCACGCGCAGCGGGGGTCAGCGGCATCGACTGGTTCCTGCTGACCGACACCGCGCCGCCGTCGGAGCTGTCCAGTCCCTTCGATTACATGGGATTGTTTCTCGACACGGCGGACCTGTCGTCCCCCGACGACGCAGTGATGACCGGGACCGGCATCGCCCATGCCACCCTGAGCCTGCTGGCCGCGAATGCGGAATCTTTTGCTCCGCTGGATGGCGAGGTCACCGGCACGGGCTTCGATGGCGTGGTGATCAACTATTCCGATCGCAGGGGCTACATCCTCTGGGCGGTGGCGGACTCGGGCGAGGACGGGGCCACCACGGCGGTCGTCACCGGCACACGTCCGATGAATGCCTATTCGTGGAACTATTCCGTGGATGGAGACGCGATGTTTCCGCTGGATGCGGGCGACTCCATCCCCCTGACGTCCTCCCCGGTCATTCTCGTGGAACAGTAAGGCTCACGCCTTCGGGGGTGCCTGCGGGACTAGAACTCCCCGAAGTCCTGCAGGTCGGTGACCCAGTACAGGCCCCGCCCCTTCACGCAGGACTTGCACATGCGCAGCAGCTCGACGATGGGCGGGATGTGCTGCTCGTCGATCAGGATGTCGAAGCGTACACGGGGGATGTTTCCGGACACCTTGTCGGAGGTTGTCTCGAAGGGGTTCAGGTGGCCCGACGTGTACCGCCCCTGGGCCTGGACGACCTGCCAGTGCCGCACGGCCGGATTGGAGGAAAGCTGGTCGACAAGGTTCTCACGGGCGGCCTCATGAATCACGATACTCAGACATTTCATCGGTATTTTTTCCTTCCGTACGTCCTTCCACCCAGGCGTACATCATGGGCAGCAGGAACAGGGTCAGCAGCGTCGAGGAGAGGAGACCTCCGACCACGACGACCGCGAGAGGTTTCTGGATCTCCGAGCCCGGACCGGTCGCCAGCAGAAGCGGCACCAGCCCAAGCATGGTGAGGGTGGCCGTCATCAGCACGGGACGAAGTCGGCGAACGGAGCCTTCCATCACGGCGTCGGCGACCCTGAAACCCTGCTCCCGCAGCTGGTTGTAGTACGACATCATCACCACCCCGTTCTCGGCCGCCAGCCCGAACAGCGCGATGAACCCCAGCGAGGCGGGTACCGACAGGTAGAACCCCGTGAAGTACAGGATCACGATGCCGCCGACGAACGCCAGCGGGATGTTCGCCAGAATCAAAATGGTCTGCCGCAGGCTGCCGAACGAGGTGAACAGCAGGAAGAAGATGGCCGCCAGGGCCAGCGGGATCGTGAACCCGAGTCGTTTGGAGGTCCGCTGCTGGTTTTCGAACTGTCCGCCGAACTGGACGAACATGCCCGCGGGCAGGGGGACCTCGGCGGCGATGCGCTTCTGCAGCTCACGCACGAAGCCGCCGACATCGCGTCCCTCCACGTTGGCCTGAACGACGACCATCCGGAAGCCGTTCTCGCGCGAGATCTGCATGGGCCCCTCGGTCAGCGCGATCCGGGTGACCTCGGAGAGGGGCTGGATGCCGCCCTCGGCGGTCCGGACGAGCAGGGCTCCGATGGCCTCTGGGGTGTCGCGGGCCGCCTCAGGGTAGCGAAGGATCACCGGGATGGGCCGGTTGCCCTGCAGGATCCGGGTCACCAGGGTGCCGGCGACGGCCGTGGAGACCAGGTCGTTGACGGCCGACTGGGAGATCCCGGAGCAGGCCATGCACCCCGCGGAGAAGCGGATGTCCAGCATCTTCTGGCCGCCCAACTGGGTGCGCATCACGTCCACGGCCCCGCGGGTCCCCGTGATGAGTTCCTCGACGAGTTTGGCCTTCTCCTCGAGGATGGCGAGATCGGTTCCGAAGATCTTGATGGCGACGGCGGCGCGGGCGCCGGTTAGCATCTCCGAGATGCGCATGTCGATGGGCTGGGTGAAGCCGGAGCTCACGCCCAGGAACAACCCGAGCTTTTCACGGAGGCGGGCCCGCAGCCACTCCGGATCGGGGCGGCGCCACTGGTCGATCGGTTTGGTGACAAGATAGAGGTCGGTCTGGTAGAACCCCATGGGATCCAGGCGCAGCTCGTCGGCGCCGGTGCGGGAGACCACACTGGTGACCTCGGGCACCTCCAGCAGGGCCTTCTGGATGGCGGTGTCCAGCTCCAGGCTCTTCTCAAGGGTGATCGTGGGGATCTTCTCGGTCTGCACGACGATGGTCCCCTCGTTGAGCATGGGAAGGAACTCCGAGCCGAGGAGCGGAAACAGGGAGAAGGCCGTGGTCAGCAGCACCAGGCTGAAGACCAGCGCGGTCTTCCGGTGGGAGAGCACCCAGGCCAGGGCGGGCCGGTAGGCGTTGGTGAGCTTCCGGATCAGCCAGGGTGTGGATTCAGCCCCGGGCTTCATCAGGAACGAGGCCAGCACCGGGATGAACGTCAGCGACAGGACCATGGACACCAGCACCGCAAAGCCGAGCGTGGCTGCCAGCGGGGAGAAGAGCTTGCCCTCCACGCCGACGAGGGACCACACCGGAAAGAGGGATGCCACGATGACGAGCACGGCCGTCACCACGGGCACCGCGACCTCGCGGACCGCCCGGTAGATGTGATGCAGCGGATGCAGGGCCGAGTGTCCGGTGGAGAGGAAGTTGTGGACGTTCTCGGTTACGACCACCGAGGAGTCCACCAGGATTCCGATGGCGATGGCGAGCCCTCCCAGGGACATCAGGTTCGCGGTGATGCCCGTGTACTTCATGATCACGAACACGCCCAGCACCGAAAGCGGCAGGATCGCCCCGGCGGTCAGCGCGCTGCGCAGGTTCCCCAGGAACAGGAACAGCACCACGAGCACCAGCACGATCGCCTGCAGCAACGACCAGTTCACCGTGTTCACCGCAGTCGTGATGAGCATGCTGCGGTCGTAGAAAGGCGTGATCCTTACGCCTCGGGGCAGGGATCCCCGGATGGTGGCCAGCTCGGACTTCACGGCCTCGACGGTCTTGCGGCTGTTGGCGCCTCGCCGAAGCAGCACCAGCCCCTGGACGGCTTCGCCCTTTCCGTTGGCCGTGACGCCACCGTAGCGGGAGACAGCCGCGACGTCGATGTCGGCTACCTCGAAGAGGCGGATCGCCCGGCCCTCCCTGACGGCCACGACGACCTGCCGGAGGTCATCGATGGATCGCAATTGTCCGTACGTCTGGACGAGGACGACCTCGTCACGGACCGAGATGCGGTCTCCGGCCGCGTTGCGGTTGTTCTTTTCGACGGCTTCTGCGAGATCGGTCAACGACAACCCCAGGGAGACGAGATCGGAAGGCCGTGGTTCGATGCGGTAAGAGCGGACGTCGCCGCCCAGTGAGTTCACGTCCGCCACGCCGTCGACGCCCAGCAGTTTGGGCCGGATGTTCCAGTCCAGGATGTCCCTCAACTGCATCGTCGTGTAGCCCTCCCCCTCCACCAGGAACATGTAGATGTCCGACAGCGGAGTGGTGATCGGGGCGAGCTGG
>JAHITJ010000177.1 GCA_018817795.1 Myxococcota bacterium
TCGGCCCCTCCCACGTCCTGTCGAGCAACGGCGTCATGGACTTCTACGTGGGCCTGCTCGATGCCGCCGGTGACGTCCTCTTCATCCACGGCTACGGCGGTCCCGTCTACGACAGCACGGCCTCGATTGCCCGCACCCCGGACGGCCGCGTGGCGGTCACCGGCTCCTTCGTCCAGACCATCGACATCGAGGGCACTGTCCAGGTCGGGAACACCACCCAGGCCAACCTCCTGTTTGCCATCTTCCGCTGATTCCCGGGCGCACTAGCCACATAATCAACCAAACGCCGCAAAACCTGAGGCGAATCGCGTCCTGTTTCCCCGCCGGGGTCGGATCATGCACCTTTTCAGCATGCGCCTGCCGTTCTGGACACCGGAACGGGCCTCCCAGCTTCTCGCGGGCAGCCTCCGGCGTCCAGAACGCCCCTCCGAAATCCCGCGGTCCCGGGTTTGACCGCCGGACCCGCAACCGCGATCCTTCGCAGGGCGATTCTGGCGTCCAAAACGCCCTCCCCAGGACCTGCACAGGCGAGTGCGGCGAAAATATCGGCCTCCCGAAGCCGCCGGCGGGCGGGTCGGACGGGTCGGACAGGTCGGACAGGTCGGACAGGTCGGACAGGTCGGACGGGTCTGACTAGTCAGACCATATTCATTTCCGAGACGCCAGCAGCGCCAGGGAACCAAGGGGGAGGCCGGCGTGTTCGCCGAGCACCGGGCACTTTACCTTGAACAGGAAGAAGATGCCGGCGGGCTCGTGGCTCAGGGATTCGTAGTTGCCCTGCCCTTTGGCGATGATCAGGTCGGCGGCATGGTAGTGCTCGAGGAAGGCCGGACTGCAGTCGGACAGGATGGTGCCCGGGGCGTCGGAGCCGTTGTCGATGACGGTGACCAGCTCCGTCAGACCCACCTCGCGGGCGTCCTCCAGGAGCGCGTCGTTGATCACGGCACGGCCGCGCACGGCCACCGTCACCCGGGACGGGCCCAGGACCTCGATCAGGAGCCGGTCCAGGGCGATCTCGCCGGCGTTGTCGGCCAGGTAGAGGATGCGTCCGGCCTCGGCAACCCGTCGCACGAAAGCCTCGTCGTCACCCGGCAGCGGGGCGTCGAAGGCCTCGCGCAGCGCGGCGGCGGCTTCGGCTTCGGTGAGGTCGGTCCTGGCGCCCAGGTCCATGATGTTGGCCGACGCAGCCAGCCGGGCGGCGGCCAGCAGCGGATCGGGCGACGCGGCCACCCGGGTCCGCAGTTCGGGCAGCAGGGCCAGGCCGAGCCGGTTGAAGGCGTGCTTGGCCTCACGGTAGGGATCCTCCACACCTGTCAGTTCCCGGACCCGACGATAGACGAACTGCGCGACCACGGGCTGCGGCGTGGAGAAATCGATCCCGGCCAGCAACCGCAGGACCTCGCGCACCACCTGCTCCTGAAGACTCAGGTCATCGGTGACGGCCGCAGCGGCCCGCAGGCTCTGGCTGATCAGACAGGACACACACTCAAGTTGGATGTTCAAGATACTATTACCTTTCAGATATCGACTGGGGTAGCTCAATCCTGCGGTACCCGAGCGCGGAGTTCGCCCACCGCCCACTATCGCGGAACGCCGGCCTTGTCAAGAACGTGCGACGAATATGCACGTCACAACAGGGAATAGCTTGATCTCCCCTTCGCGCACATGTACTGTCTTTTCCTGCCATGAGCCGACTCACCGTACGAAACCTGCTCGAAGACGCCAAGCTGGTGCTGCAACTGAAATGCCTCGCGGGGGCGCAGAACCTGTGGAAGGACATCACCGAGGCCCACATCATGAAGGCGGGCCTGCTGCTCGCGGGCGTGGAGCGGGACGCGCAGCCCAACGCCATCATCGTGCTGGGCCAGAAGGAAATCTCCTACTTCGAGCAACTCAAGGGACGGCAGCGCTCCGAACCCGTGCGCCAACTGATCGACTTCCAGCCGTCGTGCATCATCGTCACCAAGAACCTGCCGGTGCCGCGCCTGCTGGTGACCACGTGCCTGGACCAGAAGATTCCCCTGTTCTCCACGCCGCTGCTGACCAGCCGCCTCCTCGACAACCTGGAGTCCTGGATCGACGAGAACACCCGGGAGAGCATGACCCTCCACGGCGTGCTCGTGGACGTGCTGGGCATCGGAGTCCTGATCCAGGGCCCGTCGGGCATCGGCAAGAGCGAGGTCGCGCTGGAACTGATCTCCCGCGGGCACCGGCTTGTGGCCGACGACCTCGTGGAGATCCAGAAGCAGCACGGCAACCATTTGATGGGCCAGGGGCGCCCGCTGGTCAGCCACCACATGGAGATCCGCGGGCTGGGCATCGTCAGCATCCCCGCCCTGTTCGGCCCCACCGCCGTGCGCGACAGCAAGCGCATCGAGTCCATCGTCGACCTCGAGGATTGGGATCCGAAGAAGGAATACGACCGGCTGGGAATCGACGAGCAGCACCGGTCGATCCTGGACGTGCGGCTGCCGCTGCTCACCATCCCGGTGCGCCCGGGGCGCTCGGTGGCGACGATCATCGAGGTGGCCGCCCGAGACCGCCTGCTCAAGGAGCGCGGCATCCACAGTGCACGCCTGTTCCACGATCAACTCGACAAGGTCCTGTCCTCCCGCGCCGTGCATCCGGCCAAGGGAATAGAATAGAGAAAGAGGCACCTCATGCGTCTGGTCATCGTCACAGGACTTTCCGGCGCCGGGAAGACCGTCGCGCTGCATGCCCTGGAAGATCTGGGCTTCTTCGCGGTGGACAACCTGCCCGTGCCGCTGATGGCGGGCTTCGCTGCGCTGCTGATGAGCAACCCGGATTATCCGGTGGCCGCCATCGCCATCGACATCCGCAATGCCGATTTCCTCTCGCACTGGCAGGGGGTGAAGGCCCAGTTGCTGCGCATGAACCACACCGTCGAGATCCTCTTCCTCGAGGCCTCCGACGCGGCCATCGTCGCCCGCTACCAGGCCAGCCGCCGGCCGCATCCGCTCAGCGACGGCGACCAACTGCTGCCCACGATCGCCGACGAGCGCGCCCTCCTCGAGGAGCTTCGCAAGGACGTCAACTGGCTCGTGGACACCACGGATCTGACGACCCACGAGCTGCGGGGACGGGTCTTCTCCTTCTTCTCCGACTTCGAACTGCCTCCGCTGCGCGTGCATTTGATTTCGTTCGGCTTCTCCAAGGGGCTGCCCATGAACGCGGACATGGTCGTGGACGCGCGCTTCCTGCCGAATCCGTATTTCGTCCAGGGGCTCTCCGACCTGCTGGGCACCGATCCTCCGGTGCAGGCGTTTCTTGAAAACCACACTGAAGTCCGGGATTTCGTGGACAAATTAGCTGATTTGGTTCTATATTTGCTGCCACGCTATCGGAGTGAAGGCAAGGCGTATTTCACTCTGGCGGTTGGATGCACGGGTGGGCGGCACCGAAGCGTCTATGTGGCCGAGGCCCTGCAGAAGCGGCTGACCAATGCGGGGTTCGAGCCCCGCGTGAGTCACCGCGATGCGCAGGGTACATGATCCGCGGTGTCCGCGGGTTCCGTCATTGAAGGATTGAACATGCGACATGAGATTGAAGTTGAACTGATTAACGAGCAGGGCATGCACACCCGGCCGGCCAAGCTCTTCGTGGAGACGGCCGTGAAATTCACCGCGGAGATCGAGGTCTCCTACGACGGCCTCTCGGCCAACGGCAAGAGCATCATGGGCCTGCTCGGACTTCTGGCATACCGGGGCTGCCGCCTCGTCATCAGCGCGACCGGAGAAGATGCGAAGCCGGCTGTGGAGGCGCTGTCCGGCCTCGTGAACTCTGGTTTCAATGAGTAGCCATCCATGAGCATCCGCAACGTGTACCTCTTCGGACAGGGCGTGGTGCCCGGCATCGTCATCGGCCGGGCGCACCTGATCCAGGGAGCCAACCAGTACGCGTGGACCCAGCGGCACATCCCTCCCGAGGAGTGCGCCATCGAGATCGACCGCCTCCACCAGGCCGTCGAGACGTCATGGCAGCAGCTCGAGGACATCAAGGAGCAGCTCGCAGGGGACTCCAAGGATCCCGGGCACATCCTCGAGGCGCACCAGATGATGCTGCGCGACCAGGATCTGCAGTCCAGCTTCGAGAAGATCATCGTCTCCGAGCGCATCAACGCCGAGTGGGCGGTCCTGCGGACGCTTGGCGCCTGGGAAGAGCGCTTCCTGCGCATCGAGAACGAATATATCCGTGAGCGCTTCTCGGACCTGCGCTTCATCTGCACACGGCTGCTTCGCACGCTCTCGGGGCAGTCCCCCAACGAGGTCATCGCACCGCCGCCCGACGCTGTCATCATCGCCACCGAGCTCTCCCCCGCCGACACCATCCTGCTGGGCCGCAACGCCGTGGCCGGTCTGATCACGGTCCGCGGCGGCAAGACCTCGCACACGGTCATCATCGCCAAGGCCTTCGAGATCCCGACGGTGGTGGGCGTATCGCGCGCGTTCGAACACGTCGGCGAGGGCGATCTGGTGGTCCTCAACGGACACAAGGGCGAGATCATCGTCAACCCCGACGCCAAGCTGGTCTCGGTGTACCGCACGCAGAGCCACCGCATGATCGCCAAGGATCAGGCGCTGCTCGAGAAGTGCCACCTGCCCGGTGAGACCGCCGACGGGACGCCTGTACGCGTGCTGGCCAACCTCGACTTTGCCGACGAGATCGTCAAGGCCAAAGGGCACGGCGCCGAGGGCATCGGCCTGTACCGCACCGAATTCCTGTTCATGGTGCACGAGAAGGACATCGCCGACGAGCAGGTGCACTTCCAGGACGTCAAGGAGCTGCTCGAACGCTGGCCAGGCGGCGGTCCGGTCACCCTGCGGACGTTCGACCTGGGGGGCGACAAGTTCCCGCTCACGTCGCAGCTCGCCCGCGAGGCCAACCCGGCGCTGGGCCAGCGCAGCCTGCGCCTGGCGCTGGCACACCCGCACATCTTCAAGGCCCAGTTACGCGGTTTCCTGCGCGCCTACTCCCTGTTCCCGGACATCGACCTGCGCATCATGTTCCCCCTGGTGAGCAGCGTGCGCGAGTTCCAGACCGCCCGCGAGATCCTCTGCGAGTGCTATCGCGAACTGTCCATCGAAGGGCACGAGATCCCGGACACCTTCAAGATCGGCGCCATGCTGGAGCTCCCCGCGGCGCTGCTGATCGCGGACATGCTCTCCCGGGAGTGCCAGTTCTTCTCCATCGGCTCCAACGACCTGATCCAGTACTCCCTGGCCGTGGACCGCGGCAACGAGAAGGTCGCACACATGTACCGGGGCCTGCACCCGGGCATCCTGCGGATGATCCAGCACGCGATCCGGGCCGCCAACGACGCCGGCATCGACATCTCCCTGTGCGGCGATCTGGCGACCGAGCCGATTCCCGCCCTGATCATGCTCGGACTGGGCCTGCGCAACTTCTCCATGCCGCCGGTGTTCATTCCGTACGCCAAGGACTTCCTGCGCACCGTGCAACTGGCCGAGATCGAGGAATTGACGACCCACGCGATGACCCTGCCCTGTGCCGACGACATCGAAGCCTTCATGCGAGCGTCCCTGGGCAACCGTCTGCAGGACACCTTCTGGTCCGAAATCTCCGAAAAATGAGGGCGCCATGTCGTACCTGACCATCATCACCATCACGCTGACGGTCTTGCCCAGCCTCCTGCTGTTCCTGTACATCTACACCCACGACGAGCATCCCGAGCCCAAGGGACTGGTCCTGAAGGTCGCCTTCTTCGGCGCCCTCACGGCGATCCCGGTGCTCGCAGTCGTCTTCGGCATCAACTCCATCTTCTCCCAGCCGACGGATCCTCTGCTGAATGCCGCCTTCTCGGCCTTCGTCGAGGCCGCCATCCCGGAGGAGATCTTCAAGCTGCTGGTCGTGCTGCTGATCGTCTACCGGCATCCCGCGTTCGACGAGCCCTTCGACGGCATCGTCTACTGCGCCATCGCGTCGCTGGGCTTCGCCACCCTCGAAAACGTCCTGTACGTCTCCTCCGGCGGCCTGAGCGTCGCGATCGCCCGCGCACTCACGGCCGTGCCGCTGCACGCGTTCTGCGGCGTGATCATGGGCTACTACGTCGGTCGCGCCCGCTTCTCGCCGGGCCTGAAGAACTCCGGGTTGTGGTTCGCCGCCCTGTTCTGGCCCATCCTGTACCACGGCGTGTACGACTGGATGATCTTCTCGTTCAACAACACGCAGAACGGCCTGTTCCTGATCGGCACGCTGGCCACGCTCATTTGGACCATCGTCGCAGGCGTGCTCAAGATGCGGCGCCTCGAGCGGGAGAATGTTCCGCTGCTGGCCGCCTACCACGGCATCCCCCTGGCCGATCTGCAGGCCGCCCTGCCCCACGGCGTCTTCACCGAGGCGATCCTGCCGCAGATCCGCGAGTTCCTCGACCAGGCGAGCCCGATCCGGTACCCGGCGGCCCCTTACGGCAGCGGCGTGGCTGCTGACAACAACACGGGGACAGGTCTGGGCGACGCCCTCGCCCGCCACGCGACCAGCTCCGTGGCCATCCCGGTGCGCCGATCGCGCGGCTTCCTGGGCGTGCTGATGGTGTTCTCGGGCATCATCTTCGTGTCCTTCTCATCCCTGGTGCTGCTCGGCCTGGGCATCAACCTTTCCGATCCCGAGTACGCCAAGACCGACGAGTTCTACATGGGATCGGCCATCGCCGGCCTGGTGATGTTCCTGATCCTGGTCTGGGGCTTCCGTCTGTTCTGGCGCGGGCTGCGAAGAAACCGGACCGCCTGAGTCCCATAATTCTCCGCTTTAATCGATTCCATTTGCATTGGTGACCCCATCTGGGCAAACCATAAGTGAGAGGTGGCCCGATGCGCACGCGAACCGGACAATTTTTAATTTCCCTTATGCTCTGCAGCCTGTGCGTGTCCTGTGACGACGGGCCCCGCAAGGAGACGCCCGATCCGTGTGCGACCGTCACGTGCGAAGCCTGGCAGGCTTGCATCGAAGGCGGGTGCGTGGCCCTGGAGGGGCGCTGCACCAACTACACCGACTGCGCCGGGGACATGTTCTGCGACGACGAACTCCATGTCTGCCGCGGTCCGCGCCAGCCCGGCGATGACTTCCTCGACGACCTCGAAGGCAACAGCGTCGCCTTCTCCTTCGCGGGCCTGATCAATCCGGAGACGGCCACGGACACGACGACGGGTGAAGGCGCCTACGCGGTCGACATCGAGGACCTCGCCGACGTGCTCACCGAATATGCCTACGTGCTCGATTACACCTTCCCGGCGGACTATTACGACCCCGGGCTCGCCGGCGCCCGGACGCTGATCCTGGGCGTCTCGAAGATTCATGCGGAGTCCGGCAGCGAGCTGGACTATTACCACTTCAGTTGGATCGTCGAAAAGGACCTGCTCATGGAGGCCCTCGACGCCGATGATCCGCTCATCGAGGCCCCCGCGTTCATCCGGTTCTCCCTGATGGACGTCAACCAGTACATCCGCCCCTGGGACCGGACGATGTTCCAGAAGTACTGCGCGATCTCCACGTTCGACTCCACCGACGGCCGCGGCCTCCTGTTCCTCGACTTTTTCGACAACACTGCCTTCGAAGCCGGAGAGAACCTGCGGATCTGGGGCAACCTGCCGCTGACCCCGCGCTTGATCATCACCCCCGAAAACGAGGAGGCCAACTGCCTGTACCTCATCGGGGAGACCTACGTCACCAAAGCCGAGTTCGATGCCGGGCGCGCCAGCACCGAGCCCACGCTCTCCTGCGGATTGCCCACGGACTTCTTCGATGCGCCCGCGGCGATGCACCTGGAATATTTCTTCAGCGGTGCAATCAACCCCGAGACCGCGACGATCCAGACCGTCATCTACGGCTACGCCGACGCCACCGCCATGCTGCAGGAGGAGATCGTCGTCGATGACTACAGTGCCCTGGCCCTGTACATCACCACCGGGACCCCCGAGCCCGTCGACTACGCCCAGTCCATCGGCGGTATCGAGATGATCACCGACGACCACTATAAGTATTACATGCTGGGCCTCACGATCCACACCTCCACCCTGGCCGCGATGAAGGAGGGCCTGATCACGGTCCTGCCCTGGGATGCCAACCACATGTTCGCCGCCATCGAGCTCCACGAGGAGCGGTTGGTCGGGCCGGACACGTTCGCCAGGATCTGCCCGGTGGGCATCACTGGTACCGATGCGACCGGGGACCTGCTGGCCTGCACCGGAAACAACACCGCCTTTCTCCCGGGGGAGAAGTTGGAGCTGGCCGCCAGCGTGGAATTGACCGACGACCCGGTGGTCCTCGGGGCCGCCTATGGCTACGCCGACGGCCAGACCTGCCATTGCCAGATGAACTATGCCACAATCGATTGCGCGGCCTTCGACCAACTCGGAAACGGAGAGTGACCCCATGAACATGCTGCTGCTGCTTTCCCTGTTCTTTGGTCCCTTCCACACCGGAACCCACGGTGTCACCCAAAAGGCCATGATCATCGTCACCACCAGGAAGATCGTGTCCCAGTCGGCCAGGCTGGCAGACTTCGTGCGGGCCAAGGAGGCTCGGGGCTATCTCGTGGACGTCGCGACCGAGGATGACTACGGGGCCGCGGGGGAGACGGGCCTGCCCCGCGCGCTGGCGATCCGCGCCTTCCTGCAGTCGGTGCACGCGGACTACTCCTACGCGCTGCTCATCGGCAACGCCCACGCAGACTACGGCGACGTCCCGATGTGGCGTGTCTGGGCGCGACACGCCTGGTCGAGCACCAACTGCGGCGGCTTCCCGCTGGACTGCCGTGCCCACGAGACGGATTATCCCTATGCCGATCTCACGGGCGACTGGGACCTCAACGGCAACGGGCAATACGGCGAAGCCGGCCTGGACCAGGGCGAGGGCGGCATCGACCTGGTACCCGAACTGATGGTCTCGCGCCTGCCGGTGTACTTCGACGACATGCGGGAGCTCGACGCGATGCTGTCGGCGGCCATCGACTTCGGCGATGCCGCCCCCGCCGACCTCGCCTACCGCAGAAGGGTCCTGCTGCCGGCCGCGTTCTTCTACTTCAAAGGCCAGGAGCTGGTGGGATACTCGTACCCGGACAACGTCGACGGCGCCGAGAGCGCCCAGTGGTTCCTGCACCGGGTCATCGAGCCCGCCGAGGGCTACTCCGCCACCCGGATGTACGAACGCGAGGGCATCGCGACCTCCGCCTTCGACTCGGAGCTGGCCCTGACCCGCGAGAACCTGATCTCGACGTGGCACGACGGCTACGGCATGATCTTCTGGATGGGACACGGCCTGGAGAAGGAGGTCGCGCGGGTCATTTGGACTGCCGACGCCAATGGCGACGGCAAGGCGCAGGACACCGAGATGACCAGCACCCTGTTCATCCATTCCGATGACGCCGAAGCCATCGGCTCGGGCCGCCCCGGCTTCGTCGTCGGCGTCAGTTGCGAGATCGGCAGCGCCGAGACCTACCGCAACCTGACCTCTGAGTTGCTGCTCCACGGCGCGGCCGTGGGCATGCTGGGTTCCTCCAGCGTCACGCCCGGCTCCACCACGGACTGGGCCGATCCCGACAGCGAACTCGAGCTGGTGAAGTCCGGAGCCGACAACATCGGCGTGCTGTTCTTCCAGGATCTGATCGCGGGGAAGACCGCCGGAGAGGCCATCTGGAACGCCAAGGTGCTCGCCGGCGCCGTCGATGACGCGGAAGCGCTGGCCGGACGCACCATGCTCAACTTCTTCGGTGATCCGACCCTGCGCCTGGACTCCTCGTCGGCCGACGTCGTCGATCCCGAGGATCCCACTGGAAAGGCTGACGACTCCGGCTGCGCCACCGCCGGCCCGGGCAACTCCGGGTCCCGGACGTCGGCTCTGTGGCCGCCGTTGCTGGCCCTGGGACTGTGGCTGCTGCGCAGGCGACGCGAGTTGTAAAAGCCCGCTTGGCTTTGTCCTGCGAATATTCTATAAAACAGAACCTGAGGGAGTAAGCCATGAAACAGTCATTTCCCGCTCTGGCACTGTCCGTAATCATATTTCTGTCTGCCGCCCCCGCACGGGCAGGCGAGTACCTGCTCAACAAGGATCCCGACTACGACGACAAGATCGTGCACCTGAAACTGACCGCAGAGATGGGCTTCGTGGCGCCCCTGTACCACAAGGTCCAGTTCGGCGACGACGGCACGTACTTCGACTACGTCGAGGACGGCGGACAGGGCATCCTGTTCCCGTTCATGCGGTTCGTGACCGACGTGGCCCTGTGGGAGCGGCATCACCTCGTGTTTTTGTACCAGCCGCTGGAGTTCCGCACGGTCAGCACCCTCCCGGCCCCCCTGCGCGTCTCGGGCACGGACTTCGCCGAGGGCGAGGCGGTGCGCTTCAAGTACGGCTTCTCGTTCTGGCGCGCGTCCTACGTCTATGACCTGCTGCGGGACTCCCCGTGGGAGCTGGGCGTGGGCGGCTCGCTGCAGATCCGCAACGCCTCGATCACCTTCGAGAGCCTCGACGGCACCCGCTTCGTCGAGAAGGAGAACGTCGGGCCCGTGCCCGCCCTCAAGGTCCGCCTGCGCCGCAATCACGGCGACTCCTTCTTCTGGGGACTGGAGGCCGACGGCCTGTACACGAGCAACCAGTTCATCAACGGCGCCTCCTACAAGTTCACCGGCGCGATCCTCGACGCCTCGGCCTACGCGGGCTTCCGGGTCACGTCCTACCTGTCACTGTTCCTCAACGTTCGCTACCTCGGAGGCGGCGCCGAAGGCACCTCCGGGGACCGCGAGGGCGCCGGCGACGACGGCGTCACGCGCAACTGGCTCAACACCGCCACCGTCACCCTGGGCGTCACTGTGGAATAAAACGCCCTTGTCCTCAGGTTTCACGCACGCGGTTTCCCGCGTACGCATGGGAAGCTCCGGGGTCCATCATGAAACGTCACCTCCTTCTTTTCGCCATCCTCCTCAGCGCCGCTGTGTCCTGCGGCAAGTCCTCCGACCCCGGTGAGAAGCCGGACCCTGCCGGCGAAAAGACCGCCATGGGCAAGGACCGGCCCATCCGCATGGTCCCCCCCGGCAAGAAGAAGCAGGTCCTGGAGCCGAGCAACAACGCCACGAGCCCGGCCATCCCCTCGGATCTCGACGAGCTCGTGACCATGCTCGGGCAGCCCTCGGTCATCCCTGCGCGCACCCTCAACGACACCATCAAGGGCTACGGCCGGCAGGCCATCCCGCGCCTGCTCAAGGCGCTGACCGACTCCGGCAACCACGTGCGCCTGGCCGCAGTGAAGCTGCTCGGCGAGATGAAGGAGTACGCCCGCGAGATCGCGCCGCACCTGATCGCCCAGCTCGACAAGGAGCCAGTGATGCAGATCCGCTCCATGACCATCGACGCCCTGGCCCGGCTGGAACTGTTCAGCGAGGAGGTCCAGGCCGCGTTCCTGAAGTCCCTCTCCGACGCCGGATGGCTCGTCCGCTGGGAGGCCGTGCGCGGCCTGGGCAGCTTCGGCGAGAAGGCCAAGGGGTTCGTGCCCCACCTCGAGAAGAAGCTCGAGGACGTCAACAACTGGGTCCAGCTCTACGCGGCGATCTCCCTGCTGAAGATCCTCGGAAAATCCGAGAAGGCCTCCAAGCACCTGATCCTGCTGACCCTGGACGCAGACGTCCGCTTCCGCACCAACGTCGTGGCCCAGATCGAATCGCTGCCGGCGGCCACCTGCCCGGACACCGCCGCGGCGCTGCTCAAGCTGGTGGCCGATCCCGACGTCAATGTGCGGCGCGTGGCCGCCCGGGCCCTGTCCACCTGCGCCCCTGAACTGACCAGCACCCCAGCCGTCGTGGAGTCCCTGACCAAGGCCGAGCAGGATCCCGACCACTCGGTCAAGTTCAACGCGACCAAGGCCCTGGGCCTGCTGAAACCCGCCGTGAAATGAACCTGCTGCTCTCGCTCCTGGTGCTCTGTCAGACGAACCTGAGGAGTCAGAATGGTCTGACTGGTCTGACCAGTCAGACCAGTCAGACCAGTCAGACCAGTCAGACCGGTCAGACCAGTCAGACCAACTGGCCCCGCGCCGTGGTGGCGTACTCCCTGATCCCCGGGCTGGTCTGGCCCGGCGCCGGGCACTTCTGCGCCGGCGACGACGATGGCGCCCGGAAACTGACCTGGTGGGGCCTGGCCGGCCTGGGCCTGGCCGCCGCCGGAGGAATCCCCCTGATGCTGACCAACTCCTCGCGGCACGCCACCTGGCTGCCCGTGAGCGCGCTGTGGCTGGGCGCAGGCACGTTCCTGACGGCGAAGTTCGCCGACTGGTTCGGCACGGCCCTGGGCGGCACCGGGGCCCGGGCCGCGCCGCCGCCGCCGTGGGAGGTCCAGGCGGGTCTGCTGTGGTCCGACGATGCGCTCACCGACGTCCACGCTTTGGGGACCCTGTCGGCCCGGACACACTGGCGGAACTGGCACGCCGCGGCGGCGGCCGAGCTGGCCCCCTCGGGCGAGGACCGGCGCCTGCTCCTGCGCCTGGGACGCCGCTTCGGGCTCCCGGCGGCGGGTTCCGGCGACCCGGCCGCGGGCGCCCCCGATGGCTCCTTCTGGGAGGCCTCCGCCGGCGTCACCGACTGGCGCTTCGGCCAGGACCCCGTCCGGCTGACGACCTTTGAACTGTGGATCGAGCACCGTCGGGACCTGGCCGGCGTGCACCCGACGCTGGCCGGATCCTTCGTCCAGGCGGGCCTCGGCTTCGGCCTGGAGTTCGCCGGCTACCCCGGCATGGACACCTTCGGCGATGGTGAGCGCTCGCGGCTGGCCCTGGGCTACTTCGAGTACGGCGTGTTCCTGGGCAAAGGTGCCGGCGAGATCGCCTTCTACTACGACCAGCGGCACGACACCCGCGCCGGCGGCCTGATGCTGCACATCTCCGGCGACGGCCCCGCGGGCGCCGTCGGCCTGCGCGGCCGGCACCGGCTGACCGACCGGTGGTTCCTGACCTGGGACGCCGCCCGCGGCGCCCACTGGGTCGTCGGCCTCGGCCTCGGCTGGCAGGGAGGCTCCTGGTGAGGGTCCGGCTCCTTTCCATTTGCAATTTGGGACTGCGGCGCCTCGGCGTTCGGGGACGACCGCTCGGTCCAAGACAACCGGGCGCCGTCTCTTCTCCCCTCATCTATGGATTGCTCTTCCTGCTGGCGCTGCCCGCGTGCCTCAACGAGCCCTCCGAGCGCATCGACAACGACCGGCGGGTGGGCCACGCAGAGCTTCCGGGCGTGGTGCGCGTCGACGTCGACGAGGGGCTCGCGACGGTGCGGGAGATGACCGCCGCCGGCGTCACCCTGTGGGCCCAGGCGCCCGAGCTCGCCGGATTGATCGAGGCCCAGGCTGGCCTGACCGCGCCCTGGCGCCTCACCCTCGAGAACGCCCTGCCCGACGCGGAGCTCTCGGCCACCGTCGACGGATCGGCGCTGGCGGCGATCCTCGTTCCGGGGGCGAGACCCACGCAGCGGATCTGGGAGTTCGCCACGCGGCCCGACGGCCCGGTGCGCTTCGCCGTGACCGCCCCCGACGCCGCCGACCCTGCGCCGTATCGCATCGTCTACGTCAGCGACCTGCACCATGGCGAGGGCCCGACCGTGGAGATCTTCTCCCGCATCAATGTCGATGCGGCGCCCGTCAACGGAGAACCTGCCGTACGCTTCGTGCTCTGCGGCGGAGACCTCACCCACCGGGGCACGCAGGGCGAACTCGACCCCTTCCTGGCGGACCTCGCGACCCTCAACATCCCGCTCTACACCGCCGCGGGCAACCACGACGTGGGCTGGGACACCGCCGACCTATGGGCCGCCACCATGGGCCGCGCCAACTTCCACTTCACCTTCCGCGGCGTCCACTTCACCGTCCTCGACACCGCCGGCTCCACCGTCGACCCCACGGCGTTCTCATGGCTGCGGACATGGCTCGACGCCGGTCGCGACGCGATCCACGTCTTCGTGGCCCACGTGCCGCCCCTGGACCCCGTGGGCGAGCGCAATGCGGGCTTCTCCTCGCGCACCACGGCCCACCGCCTCCTCGCGGCCCTGGCCGCCGCCGGCGTCGACCTCACCCTCTACGGCCACATCCACAGTCACTACGCCTTCTCCAACGCGGGCATCCCCGCCCACATCTCCGGCGGCGGCATCTCCGACGGCGAGCGCGGCGACGGCATCGGCGTGCACTTCCTCACGATCGATCTCGACCCCTCCGGCGCCACCAAGCCCGCCGTGACCGTCGTGCGCGTGGAGTAGCCGCCCAGCGCCCGGCCGCGTTCTCTCCAACGGCCATTTCCCGGCGCCAGGTCGTGTCTTTGTCCCCCGAAAAGTGATTCCGGCGGGAAAAACCACCAAAAAAGACGTCAAAATGCGATTCCTCGCCGGGAATTCCGATTTCAAGGCCGGGAAAACCGTTTTCCGGCGGGAAAACCGGCCCGTGAAATTCCGGAGGCGCATTTTTCCGTGGGAAATCGCTTCCGGAGGGAAAAAAAGGGCTTGACAAGGACCGGTGTGTTTTTTATAGGTTTGCCAAATACCTGTTGTTCCATATGCGTATTCTGCGGATATGGGAGCCCATTCACCGCCGTTCAAAGGAGACGGAAGACCCATGCAGCAACTGTCCGAGAACCAAGGTTACCACGTCATTTCATCCTGTCTGCGCTACGTCCAACTTCGCAGCGCGGGCCTCCCCGCCCTGGCGGCCTTCAAGGACACCCTCGGCGGCTACCGCACCCAGCTCACCACCGACTGGAACGCCTACCAGGACGTGCAGGAGCAGCGCATCGCCCTCAGCGGCGAAGTTGGATACCTCGACTCCGAGGTGGACAACCTCGTGATCACCATCGGCCAGATGCTGCTGATGCAGGTCGGCCGCGACCGCAAGGCCCCCGCGTACCGGCGCCTGTTCCCGGAGTCGCCGTCGAGCCTGGTGGTGGAGCTGGCCGGGCCGCGCCAGGAGAAGAACGTCTCGGTGCTCCTCGAGACGATCAGGACCGAGGAGGCCTACGCCCCGCTGCGCGTCAAGGCCGCCGAACTGGAGGCCGCCATGACGGCCCTGAAGCAGGCGGTGTCCCGCCGCGCCGACCTGTACGCGCAGGAGGCCTCCGCCCGCGCGAGGTACCTGATGACCGCCGACGCCGCGCGCCGCGCCTACAACTCCCTGTACCACCAGTTCATGCTGGCGCTGCCCGACAAAAAGCGCCTCGTCGAGAGCCTCTTCCACCCGCTCAACCGCGCCGGCGCGTCGGACCCGGCCTCCCTGGGCAGCGACACGCCGGTCGAGGAGTAGACGACGGTCGTTCCACCCCGGCTGACCCGCGCAGACTACGAACGCTGTGTCGAATCACGTTCTGGGCGTTTCCGTAGTAGCTCAGGTGCCCGGTTCCGTCCGACGGATCCTGCCACGCCTCCGTTCTGTGACAACGAGCCCGACGTCGGGCGCATGGTGCAAGCGGCATGCCTTCCATTGACTCCACCCCTTCTGCGTGTTCCGCGTATTCTGCGGTTATTATCTTCTCTTACTTCCTCGGCTTGGGTGGGGGCGGCAGGTCGGGCATGTCCTCGGGCTCGGAGGAGACCGGACCGGCGCGATCCTCGGCGTCGGCGGGCTCGGCCGCGGCGTCGGCGGGCTTCTCGATGAGGTTGGGATCGTCGGGCTCGTACACCTGGCCCGCCACCGGCAGCATGCCCTTGTAGGGCTCCTGGAGCTTGCCCAGGATGCGGCCCGGCTCGACCATCACCGGGATCGGGCGCGTCAGGCTGAACTGGTAGCCGCGCGTGTCCAGGTTCAGGGCCCACTCGCGGCTGCCGACGGTGAACTTGCGGTTGTAACGCAACCTGGTCTGTCCCGCGCGCTCGTGGTCGCGGTGGTGCAGCACGAAGGAGAACAGGCGGATCGCCAGGTGGTTGTGCAGGCGGTGGCAGCCGTGGGAGAACGACCGCTGAATGGACATGTAGTCCACCGAGCCGTGGGAGCGGATGCCGTTGTCCTGCCAAAGCCCCTTGCCGTCCTCGCTGCGGTTGCGGATGTGGAGGGCGGCCACCAGGCCGTAGGCCGAGGCATACGAGGGTCCCACTTCCTCGGTGTTGACGCGGGTGATCCACTTGCCGTCGACCTTCTCGCTCTTGATCAGCGAGGAGGGCGGCGTGGACGCGGGCGGAATCCACACCGGCGCGGCGTAGATGTCCTTCCAGACGTGGGGGCCCGTGTCCGAGCCCTTGTAGGCCAGGTACTCGCGGCCGTCCTTGAACTCGCGCCGCCAGCCGCCGATGGTGGTGCCATAGCGCGCCAGCGGGATCTTCTGGTCGTTGTAGTTCAGGTACAGCGTGTTGCTGGGGCGTCGGGACACCGGCTGGAACCGCGAGTTTCCCGCGGCGTCGACGGGGGCGTCGTAGTACACGTCGCCGCGGTCGATGACCACCGAGAAGTCCATGTCGCTGCGGTAGTACTCCGGCAGGGGCGGTCCGGCGAAGGCCACACGCAGGGAGCGGAAGTGGTCCGGCTGGATCTTCAGGAAGAACTCGCGGGCCTTCTCGGCCGTGTCCACGCCCATCTCCTTCAGCAGCAGGTCCGTGTACTCGTCGACGAGGTTGCGGACCTTGTGCTCCTTGCCGTCCTTGTCCTTCCAGGTGTCGGAGAGGGTCTTCAGTCCGTTGACCGAGCCATCCTCGATGATGCCCAGCGACCAGGTGACGCGGGCCTCGAGCACGCGGCGCAGCGTGGCGAAGTTGTTCTGCAGCGCGGTGCGGCCGAACCCGGCGCGCGTGTCGCCGGTGAGGATGCCGTAGCCGAAGATCATGTGCTTGTGCTCGAAGTCGCGGATGGCCTTCACGGTCGTGGGCGTGATCACGCCCGGCGTGTAGTGCTCGAGCAGGCCCTCGCACTGCAGGCGCTTCTGCACCTCGGTGACCATGGACATCTTGCCCGACACGTTGTTGTACTTCTTCACCAGCAGCGCGTACTCGTTGGTCTTGGCCAGGGCCGCGATGTCCTTGCCGGTCTTCTTTTTGGCGCGGTTGAGCTCGGCCTGGACCTCGTCGATCTCGTCCTTGACCGAGCGGCGGCCCGCGTAGGTCACCGACAGGCGGGTCTTGCGGAAGAACTCGACGTTGAGCTTGCCGTAGCACTCGCGCTTCTCGTCCTCATGGAAGCGGCGCGTCAGCACGGACAGGCTCGGCGGAATCCCGAACAGTTCGACATAGTTGTGCCGCCCCTCGGGCAGGGGCTCGCCGCGCTCGTCGGTGCGGTCGTTGGCCAGGTCGAGGAAGGTCGAACTGTAGCGGTTGGGGGCCGCCTCGGTCTGCGAGAAGATGAACGGCACGGAGTCATCGCTGAGGTCGACGATGTAGTAGCCGAACTTCTCCACGTCGGGGGCGCGGCGCACCTCGAACTTGCCGTCCTTGACCACGTAGACCCGCTGATCCTCGGGGATGGTCGTCTCCTCGGGGATGATCGGGCCGGCGACCTTCACCGTGGTGCCGGGACCTTCGCCCGGGGGCTTGTCACCCGGCGCCTGGGGCTTCCACCGCAACGTCTATGGATAAGCATCTTTCTTGATGATGACGAGTCTTTTGGCTACTGGCGGGGAATGGGTATTCCCGAGCCA
>JAHITJ010000178.1 GCA_018817795.1 Myxococcota bacterium
CCAGCGTCAGTTCCTGCGGGGTCTGGGCGCTCTTCCACAGGGCGACCTCGCTGCCGGCTGCGTCGGTCGCGACCAGGTAATAAGCGTACTTCGCGAACGTGACGGCCGTGCCCGGGACCACGGTCACCCAGCGGCGCTTCCCGAGCTTCTCCATGGGCATTTCCTGCGCCGGCCCATTGTCGACGCGCACCACCAGCGACACCTTCGCCGCGCCGAGGCGATCCTGCACGCGGCACACGAACACCATGGGCTTTTCGCGGGCGATGTTCGCCGGCGGCGCGTGCTCCACGGGCACCGCGGGATCGCCCTCGGCCTCGATGGCGATCAGCCCCTTCTCCTCGAGCTCGCGGATGCGCAGCTGCCGTTCCTTTTCCCGGGCGATGGTGGCGAAGTACGCGTTGAGCGTCTCCTGGTAGAAGGAAAGCAGCTTCGTGTCCGGGTTCTTCACCGGCAGGTTGGCGTCGGGCCGGACGCGGAACACGGCCAGAAACGCCTCGCGGGCGTCGTGGACGTTGCCCATGGAGAAGTGGGCCACGCCGGCCAGCAGCAGAAGCTGGACACCGGCGTCCGTGGACAGGCACAGCCTGCGTTGCTCGGGGGTGGCGCCGTCGAGCTTCTTCAGGGTCTCGTCGAGGAGGGTCCGGGCCCTGGCCCAGTCCTTGACCTCGATGATCTTCGCGATCTTCACGACCGCGTCCTGCTGGCCCTTCTGGACGACCGGAGGACAGGTCTTCTCGTCGGCCGGCACCGGCTCCACGACGGGCGCGGTGACCGGAACGCGGTCCTTCAGATCCTTGATCTCGACGAGCCGCTTCCGGATCTCGGGCTTGAGGGTCCCGGCCTCGGCGGAGTCGAGCAGCAGGATCATCTCGTAGTTCTCGCGGGCCAGGGAAAAGACGCCCTGGGCGTCATAGGCCCGGGCGAGCTTGTAGCGTGCCGTCAGGCTGTAGGGGATGAACTTGAGCACGCACTCGAAGCTCTCGGCGGCCTTGGTGAAGTCCTGCTTGTCGTGGTACATGCCGCCCATCTGGAAGTACTTGCGCGCGATCTCGGTGTTCTTCTCGTCGTTGTCGGTGACGTTGGGGCAGTGCATCTTCTCGGCGCGGGCCGGAGCGGAGAAAGCAACGGACAGGATCATGCAGGTCAGAATGAATCGGGATAGGTGCATGGTGATCGCCTCGATGGGAAAAAACGGGCCTAGAAGCAGACACCCAGCCCATAGGGCAGTGTGATCATGGTAGTGTTGCAGGAACCCTGGTCGCAGTCATCGGAGCTCCAGCAGAGTTGATGACATATGTTGGTATATCCATATCCGCAGGCCAGGCCGGGCTCGCAATAGGCGCTCATGTCGCAGTCGTCTCCGACGACACCTGTGCTTGCGGGCAGACAGGTCAAATCCGTAGCAGTGCTGTTCAAATAACAGGCAAATGCGGTGCAGCCGGTTTGGGCGACCGGATCACAGGGGATCACCACCGCCGGGCAGTAGCCCCATTCCATGGGCCAGCCGGCATCGAAACAGGCGTTTCCGTTGTCGCACTCGGAGGGGCGGCCACACATCTCCACGCAGACCTCGTTGACGCAGACATGCTGCGCCCGACAGTCCCTGGACCGATCGCAGGTGGCCCCCACGAGGAGATTGCCCTCGCTTTCGCATGCCGCGACGTTGCTGCCGGGTTCATAGTAGCAGAACTTGCCGTTGTCGCAGCGGTCGTTGTTCAGCGGATCGCAGTCATACTCGCCGGTGCACATCGACAGATCCAGGGTGCAGTCGTCGTTGCACGAGACGGTGCCGTCGCCCATGCTGTTCTTGGCACAGGTGTCCCGGGCGGGATCGAGTTCGTCCCCGTCGCAGGCCTCGCCGGACTGGCGCACGCCATCGCCGCAGTTGGAGGGATATTCGGCCCTGGACTGGCAGCCCGCCGACAGGACCAGCACACAGCAGGCGGCAAGAAATGATTTTTGGAAACGCAGCATGGCCGGCACCTCTTCGGATCGGGAATGGGACCCGACCATTGTAAGGGGAACTTCCCATTTTTCCAGATAATTCTTTGGTCGGATTTAGAAGTGATAGCCGATCCCGGCCAGAAAGTGCAGCGCCACATTGGAGGAGCTTTCACCCTCGTTGTCCGCGTTCCAGGCGTTCCAATACTCATTGACTTCCAGGTGCGCGGTGAAGCGGCAGGAGGAGGTCAGGCAGACTTGCGCTCCAACGACGACGTTGACAAACACGCCGGTCATGATGTGCGCGTCCATGAGCTCGTTGCCGTACTCTTCGATGGTATCGGTGCGGACGGTGTGCACCAGGTTGGCCCAGCCGAGGCCGCCGCCGGCGTAGGGGCGCACCCGGCCCGAGCCGAAGAGGAAGGCATAGCGTGCGAACAACCGCAGAGTGCCCACAGGCTCCTTGTAGCGTGTGGAGGTGGAACCATCCTCGTAGCCTTCGACCTCGACATCGCCGATCCCCACCAGCACACTGACGCGGTGCTTCGGCGCGAGGTAGTAGCCGAGCTCGGCGGAGAAGACCGCGCTGCCAGTGCCGAAGCTGCTGTTGTCGGTGATGGCGCCGGCCTCGGTCTCCTTGTCGGCGGAGATAAAGCCGATCTCGCTGCCGAAGCCGACGGTCACGAAGAAGCGCGGGGTCCACGGCCTTGTCCCGGGCTTGTCGACGGGTTTGTCGACGGGCTTGTCGATGGGCTTGTCGATGGGCTTGTCAATGGGCTTGTCGACGGGCGTGTCAATCGGTTTGCCCGCCTGCAGCAAGAACACGTGGGGTTTTGCGGAGCTCCCCCACAGGCCGGCCTCCTTCCCCTCCCCGGTGAGGGCCACCAGGTGGTAGGAGAACCTGGCGAAGGTGATCATCTCCTTGGGCAGCACCAGCGCATAGCGGCGCTGGCCGAGCTTTTCCAGGGACATCTCCTGGGCCGGGCCGTCGTCGATCCGGTAGATGATCTTGACCTGTGTCGCGAGGAGCTCGTCCTGAACGCGGCACACGAACACCATGGGTTTCCCGGTGGCCACGTCCGTCGACGGCGTGTGCTCGATGGGCGTGGAGGGATTCTCGGTCGGCTCGGGGGGAACCCCGTAGTTTTCCTCCAGCTCCTTGATGCGAAGCAGGCGGGACTTCTCGGTCTTGACCATCTCGAAGTAGGCGTTGAGCGTCTCCTGATAAAACGCCAGCAGCTTGGCGCTGGCGTACTTGGAAGGCAGGTTGGCGTCGGACTTGATGTGAAACGCCACCGAGAAGTTGTCGCGGGAGGCCTCGAGGTTGTTGAGGTTGAAGTTCGCGACGCCCAGCAGCAGCAGCAGTTGGAGGCCGGCGTCGGTCGAATAGCAGAGCGTGCGTTGTTCCTGTGTGGCGCCAGACAGTTTGCCAAGCGTTTCTTCGATCAGCGTGCGCGCCCGGGACCAGTCCTTGGAATCGAGCAGCCGCGTGGCCTTGGCCAGCACTTCCTGCAGGCTCTTCTGCACGACCGACGGACAGGTCTTCTCGTCCGTGGAGGGGGCCTCCACCGCCACTACCGTGGTCTGGACCTTGTCTTTAAGGTCCTTGATCTCGGCGAGCCGCTTTCGGATATCCGGCTTGAGACTCTCCGCGTCCTTGCTGTCGTACACCAGGATCAGTTCGTACTGTTCGCGGGCCTTGGAGTAGACCTCCATGCCGTCGTACGCCCTGGCCAGCTTGTAGCGTGCCGTGAGCGAATACGGCACGAACTTGAGCACGCACTCGAAGCTCTCGGCGGACTTCACATAGTCGGACTTGTCGAGGAACATGCCGCCCATCTGGAAGTAACGCCGCGCGATCTCGGTGTTCTTCTCGTCGTTGTCGGTGACGTTGGGGCAGTGCAGTTTCTCGGCCGAGGCCTTCGGGACCGCCGTTATCAAGGCCAACGCGGTCATCGTGAAAAAAAGAAGGGAGTAACGGAACATCAGACACCTCGAATGGTGAAAATCGATGAAAAATCAAGAAAAATCGAACAGAAAAGAGGGCCGTGTTCCTGCAAATGGATTCCGGTGACGGACGGTCTGGAAGCGCACCCTCGGCGTACGAAAAGTCACAATAGTATATGGGCTCGGAGGAGCCAAGCCAAGCTGATTTTCTTCAGGGTGACAGATCGTCAGGAACCGGATTGTTCAGCGGCCACAGGTGCGACGGAAGGCCAGAACGGCGGCGAGCTCGTCCCACTGGGCGTTTTCGCGCTCCACCCGGGCGGTCAGCCACTGGGTGTGGGCCGTGAGCACGTCGGTGTTGGTGGTTAGCTTCTCGTCGAAGAGTTTTACCTGCGTGCCGTGGGAGATCAGGGCGGCACGCTCGGCGGCGCGGCGGGCGCGGAGGATGGCCCGGGCGGTCTGGAGCTCCAACTGCTTCTGGGAGACCTCCAGCGCGATGCCACGCTCGGCCTTCTCCGTCTGCAGGTCCAGCTCCCGTTCGACGAGCTCCAGTTTGTCGAGCTCGCGCCACTTCTCGGTCCACTGCAACTCCCAGGACAACGCCAGTCCGGCGAACCACTGGTTGCGCGGCTCGAAGTCGCCGAAGCCCTCTGAATATTTGTACTGCGTGAGCGCGACGATGCGGGGGAACAGATCGTATTTCTGCGCCTGGCGGCCCTCGTGCACCTGGCGCCGGCGGGCCCGCAGCAGCTCGAACTCAGGGCGCTCGCGCAGGGCGCTGAGGGTGCACGCCCCGGTGGTGGGCAAGGGGGAGTCGTCGCTGGGCCAGGTGAGGCGGTAGTAGCGGTCCAGGGGGTCGCCGAGCAGGTACGCCAGCGCCTGGCGTGACAGCAGGATCGCCGACAGCGCACGGGCCCGCTGGGCGTCGAGGTCGGCCTGGGCCGAGTCGATGCGCGACAGTTCGGCCGGGATCGCGACCTTGGCCTCGACCAGCGCCAGGACACGCTCCCGCTGGGCCTCGAGCAGCAGGTCGGCCTGGTCGAGGACCTGCAGGTAGGCGTCGGCCTTGAGCGCGTTGAGATAGAGGTTCTCCACCTCGGCGACGATCTTTCGCTGCTCCATGCGGGTCTCCACGCGGGCGGCCTCGATCTCGGCCTTCTTGAGGTCGAGCAACGAGTTCAGCGTCAGCAGCGGGGTCAGGGGCTGGATCAGGGTGATGGTGGTCTGCCAGGTGAGGCGGTCCCGGACCTGCATCGGGGGAATCGACGCGTTGAGGGTGGGATTGATGGCCGCGAGCATGTCCATCAGATCCTTGGGGAGGTTGAACTTGATGTTCAGGGCGTCATTCCAGAACAGCGCGGTGCTTTCGACCTTCAGGAGGGGCAGCAGTTTGGCCCGGTGCGAGCGGACGTCGAGCTTGGCCTGGGCGATCCTCAGGCTGCGGATCCGCAGGTCGACATTGCTGCGCATGGCCTTCTTCACCGCATCGGAGAGGGTGAGCGTGGAGCCGCCGGCCACGGCGCGGGTGTGCCGGTCGTTCAGTTCGGCGTGGGGTCGCGCCTCGACCACGACAGGCTTGGCCGGCACCGAGGTAGTGACCGGCGGGGTGACGGGGCCCGGCGGGGCGACAGGGACCGGCGGGGCGACAGGGACCGGCGGGG
>JAHITJ010000179.1 GCA_018817795.1 Myxococcota bacterium
ACCACGGTCATGAGCAACCTGGGGTTGGACCGCGCCCTGCGTGACCTGGGCGGCACCGTGGTGCGCACCCAGGTCGGTGATCGCTACGTGTTCCAGGCCATGCTCGAAGGCGGCCACAACCTCGGCGGGGAGCAGTCCGGACATATCATCCTGCGCGACTGGACGACCACCGGGGACGGCATCATCGCCGCGCTGCAGGTGTTGTCGATCCTGCGCCGGAAGAACCGGGCCATGAGCGAGCTCGCCCGGCTGTTCGACCCGTTCCCGCAGGTGCTCATCAACGTCGACGTGGAGCGGAAACCGCCCCTGGACGGACTGCCGCGGCTGCAGTCGGAGATCGTGCGCATCGAAAAGGAGCTCGGGACCACCGGTCGCGTCCTGGTGCGGTACTCCGGCACGGAGAACAAGGTCCGCATCCTCGTCGAGTGCGAGAGCGACAGCGCGGCCCAGCGGCACGCCCAGGATCTGGCAGCCCTTTGCCAGGCCGAGTGCCGGTAGTTTGTGGAATTCATGCCCGGTGCAAGCCGGGGTCAATTCATGCCCGGTGAAAGCCGGCCAATTCATGCCCGGTGAAAGCCGGCCAATTGAGGCGCCCGCAAAAGGGCGCCGGTAGGTCCGCCATGATACGTCTGCATGTGAACATCGATCATATCGCCACGATCCGCAACCAGCGGGGCACGCGCTATCCGGAGCCTGTGATCGCCGCGGGCCTGTGCGAGCTCGCCGGCGCCCACGGCATCACCGTGCACCTGCGGGAGGATCGCAGGCACATCCTCGACCGGGACGTGGAGATCCTGCGACAGACGGTCCAGACCACGCTGAACCTGGAGATGGCCGCCACTGCGGAGATGCTGGCCATCGCCGCCCGGATCAAGCCCGACATCGTGACGCTGGTGCCCGAGAAGCGCGAGGAGAAGACCACCGAGGGCGGCCTGGCCATCGGTTCGGCGCCGGTGAAGAAGAGCCTGAAGGCGGCCGTGAAGAAGCTGCACGACCACGGGATTCCCGTGAGCCTCTTCATTGATCCGGAGATCTCCGACGTGCGGGCCGCCGAGGCCATCGGGGCCGACCAGATCGAGCTGCACACCGGCGACTACTGCAACGCCGCCGCCGGTCCACCGCGTGACAAGGAGCTGGCCCGCCTGATGGCCGCCGCCGAGGAGGCCGATGCCTGCGGCCTGATCCTGGCCGCCGGTCACGGACTGGACTATGTCAACGTCCAGGGCATGCTGCATCTGCCGGGCCTGAAGGAACTGAACATCGGACACGCCATCATCTCCCGGGCCGTCCTCATGGGGCTCGACGAGGCCGTGCGCGAGATGCTTGGCCTGCTCATGGATGTTGAAGAAGACTGACCTGTCGGACCTGTCCGACCGATCGACAGGTCAGGCCAGAAATGGAGTGTCCTCCCATGCGTCTGTTCACCGCTGCCCAGACCCGGGCGATGGATGGTGTCGCCATCGATGCCGGGATCCCCGCCTTTTCACTGATGGAGCTCGCCGGCGCCGGCGCGGCCGCCGAGGTCCGGGAACGATGGCCTGTGGCCGGTCGCCAGGTGCTGGTGGCCTGCGGCCCCGGCAACAACGGAGGGGACGGCTTCGTCGTCGCCCGGCACCTCGCCAACGCGGGCGCCTACGTTCAGGTGCTGCGCATCGGGCCTGGGAAGAAGATGACCGCCGAGGCCGCCCTCAACCTCCGGATCCTGCACAACCTGGCGCTGCCCGTGTTCGACGTGCCGGACTTCGAGGTGCTCGGACACCTGGTCCCCTGGTTTGACGAGGCCGACATCCTGGTGGACGCGCTGTTCGGTGTGGGGCTGGATCGGGCTCCCGACGGCCTGTTCGCTGAGGTGATACGGCTGTTCAACGAGAGCCCCGGCCTGCGCGTCGCCCTGGACGTGCCCTCCGGCCTCGACTCCGACTGCGGGCAGCCCCTGGGAGAGACCGTTCGCGCCGACCTGACGGTGACCTTCGGGGCGCCCAAGATTGGACTGTACACCTCTCCGGGCTTTGAATGGTGTGGCGAGACCGTCGTCGTGGACATCTCCTGGCCGGCGGCCGCCGAGCCCGAGGGGGCGGGCGTGTTCCTGCTGTCCGATGCCCGGATTCAGGATCTCCTGCCACGCCGCCGGCGCAGCGCACACAAGGGGAACTTCGGCCACGTGCTGCACTGGGCGGGCTCGCCGGGAAAGGCCGGCGCCGCCATCCTGGCCGCCGAGGCGTCGCTGTCGATGGGCTCGGGCCTCGTGACGGTGCTGTGCGAAGCGGGAATGCTGCCGATTTTCATGCAGCGCTTCACCGAGATCATGTGCGAGGCCGTGTCACCGCCGGAGCGCCCGGTCCCGGAGCTGGGAGCCATTCTGGCCGCCTGCGAGGGACGCTCGGTGCTGTCCATCGGACCGGGACTGCCCGTCGACGCGGCCTGCGGCAAGCTCGTCCACGAGTTGGTGAGGAGATGTCCGATCCCGATGGTGATCGACGCCTCGGCGCTGACACTTCTGGCCTCCAGGCCCGACACGCTGAAGAAGGCGAAGGTCCCGGTGATCATCACGCCGCATCCGGGTGAGTTCTCGAGGCTGACCGGGCTGGATACCGTCGCGATCCAGAGGGATCGGGTGGGGCAGGCCTGCAAATTGGCGACCCGCCTGGGCGTCTTCGTGGTGCTCAAGGGCGCCCGCACCGTGATCGCGGCCCCCGACGGGTCCGTGGCCATCAACCCCACGGGAAACCCCGGCATGGCCACCGCCGGCTCCGGAGACGTGCTCACGGGACTGGTGGCCTCGCTGCTGGGTCAGGGGCTCCCCCCGATGGAGGCCGCGTGCTGTGCCGCCTTCCTCCACGGACGGGCCGGGGATCTGGCCTCCCAGGAGAAGGGCGAGCCGGTGATCCGCGCCACGGATCTGCTCGACGCGCTGCCTTCCGCGCTGGCCTCGCTGGAGCTGCATGAATGAGTGAAGGAAAGGGGATTCCCGGAACACGCGGCCGTAAGCCGGGTTCTGTTCCCACCCCGGAGGGTGAGCGGCGATCATTCATCTAGGCGCTCCGTTGCCGGAGCGCTCGAGCGACTACCAGAGCTCCATGTGGCCTGAGCGCCGGAACTCTGTCTGTCTTGCTTCGGGCGGGGTTTACCATGCGATTCCCGTCACCGGGAACCCGGTGCGCTCTTACCGCACCGTTTCACCCTTACCGACCCGTGGGTCGGCGGTCTGTTCTCTGTGGCACTGTCCTTCGGGTCGCCCCGACTGGATGTTATCCAGCGCCTGCTCAGGTGAAGCCCGGACTTTCCTCCCGCGGATTGCTCCGCCGGCGATCGTCTCACCGCCTGTCCCGGAAATCCCGCAGACCTTATAGTGAAAGAAGCCGCGCAACGCAAGCTGACATCCATAGATCAAATAGGGTTGAATCAGGGTTCCTCCCCGGGCAGGAAGACGGGACGGGACATGTCCCGGGCGCGCACGCCCGAGGCGTAGTGGTGTTCGACCTCCTCGGGGACGAGGGTGAAGCCGAAGCGGGAGAACAGGCGGATCGCCGGCTCGTTGTCGGGCGCGACGGTCAACTGGATGCACTTCATGGGGGTGTTTTTGTGCAGGTACTGGATCTGCTCGATGGCCCAGCGCATCAACACGGGACCGAGGCTGTTGAAGCGCAGGCGCGGTGCGATGGCGATGGCCAGGATGTTTCCCAGGACCCTGCCATCCTCGTCGGGAATCAGGCCCACCTGGATGAAGCCCGCGAGGTCGTCGTCGGGATGATCCGGCTCAATCAGCAGACCCGTGATCACATCTTCGCGGGCCATCAACCGGCCGATGAACTCCCGGTATTCGCCGAAGCGCAGGAAGGCCTCCTGGGCAAGCTCCGTGACGGCGCGAAACCGAACCTTGTCGCGGGAATTCCAGGTGAAGAAGACGTACGGGGGTGGGATCATGGTGGTGCTAGAGGAAGTCGATGGGACCCTTTCCTTCGCGGATGACGGTCCATTCCTCATTTTCGTAGGCCAGCACCGTGGAGCTCTCGCCGGCGATGATGCCCTGATCCAGGATCATGTCCACCTGGGCGCCGAAGAGCTTGTAGATTTCCTCGGGATCCACCAGGTTGCGTCCGTCGGGAGTGGACACCGAGGTGGAGAGGATGGGACGTCCCAGCGTCTCCACGAGGGTGCGGGCCACCGGCGAGTCAGGGATGCGGATGCCGATGGTCTTGCGCTTGTTCAGGAGGACCTTGGGGACCGCACGGTTGGCCTCGAGAATGATGGTGTAGGGGCCGGGCAGGATCCGCCGGAGGATGGAGAAGGCGTGATTGTCGAGATTGACGTACTGGGCTGCCTGCCCCAGGTCCGCGCAGACGAAGCTCATGAAGTGCTTCTCGGAGAAGCCCTTGATCGACACGATGCGGTCCACGGCCTTGTGGGCGGCGATGTCGCAGCCGAAGCCGTACAGGGTGTCGGTGGGGTAGACGATCACGCTGCCGTTGTTGAGTTCGTCGACCACCCGCTGCAGGCGTTTGAGGTTGGGACGGTCGGAATCGAGTTGAAAAACCACTGCCTTGGACATGTTCCAACTCCGGAGAAGGATCGCGCGGGATTAGAGTTCCATCTGGGTTTCCACGATCTCGTAGATCTCCAGGGTATCTCCCTCGCGGATGTCGTTGAAGCCTTCGATCGAGATGCCGCACTCGTAGCCCGTGGCGACTTCCTTGACGTCGTCCTTGAAGCGGCGCAGGGAGGCGAGCCGTCCTTCGAAGACCTGGATGTTGTCGTGGAACACGCGGACCAGGCTGGAGCGCGTGACCTTGCCCTCGACGACGTAGGAACCTGCGACGGTGCCGATCTTGGGGATGGTGAACACCTGCCGGATATCGATGCGGCCGACCTGCTGCTCCTTCTTTTCCTTGGGCAGCATGCCGCGCATGATATCGCGGACCTCGTCGATCATGTCGTAGATGACGTTGTACTGGTGGACAGGCACGTTCTCCTGGTCGGCGCGGTGGCGGGCCTTGGAGTCGGGACGGACGCGGAAGCCCATGACCACACCCTCGGCGGTGAGCGCGAGGTTGATGTCGCTCTCGTTGATGCCGCCGACGCCGCAGTGGACGACGTTGACCTTGACGATCTCGGTGGAGAGCTTGACCAGCGCGTCGCGGATGGCCTCCATGGTGCCCTGGACGTCGGTCTTGAGGATGACGTTCAGGTGCTTCTGCTCGCCGCGGGCGATGGCCTGGCGGATCGCGTCCATGCCCTTGGCCTGGGACTTGCGCGCCAGATCCTTGGTCTTGGCTTCGTCGCGCCGGCGGTCCAGGATCCTCTTGGCGGCCTTCTCGTCGGGCACGGTACGGCAGTCGTCGCCGGGCACGGGCACGGCATCGAAGCCGGTGACCTCGACGGGAGAGGCGGGGCCGACGGACTTCAACTGGCGTCCGCGGTCGTCTGTGAGTGCGCGGATCTTGCCGCCGGAGAGGCCGCAGACCACATGGTCACCAAGCGAGAGCGATCCATCGATGACGAGCAGGTTGACCACCGGGCCCTTGGCGCGGTCCAACTCGGCCTCGAGCACGACGGCTTTGGCCGGGGCGGCGGGATTGGCGGTCAGTTCGAGCATGTCGGACTGCAGCAGGAGCATCTCCAGCAGCGTGTCGACGCCCTGCTTGGTCACGGCGCTGACCTCGACGATGATCGCGTCGCCGCCCCACTGCTCGTCAACGAGCCCGTAGGCGGTCAGTTTTTCACGGACCATCTGGGGATTGGCGTTGTGCTTGTCCACCTTGGTGATGGCAACGAGCATCGGCACGTTGGCGACCTTGCAGTGGTTGATGGCTTCCTCGGTCTGGGGCATGACGCCGTCGTCGGCTGCGACCACGAGAACCACGAGGTCCGTGACCGAGGCGCCGCGGGCACGCATGGCAGAGAAGGCCTCGTGACCCGGTGTGTCGATGAAGACGATCTCGCCTTCCTTGGTCTTGACCTTGTAGGCGCCGATGTGTTGGGTGATGCCGCCGCTCTCCTTGGAGGCGATGTCGCTTTTGCGGATCGCATCCAGCAGCGAGGTCTTGCCGTGGTCGACGTGACCCATGATCGTGACAATGGGCGGACGCTTTTCGCGGCCCTCGTCGGAGGTCTCGTCCTCAGAGAAGAACTTCTCCTCCTGGAAGGCCACGTTCTCAATCTCGTAGCCCCACTCGGAGGCCACGATGGTGGCTGTGTCGAAGTCGAGCGTGGAGTTGATCGTGACCATCTGGCCCAGGCTGAGGAGCTTCTTCATGAGCTCCGTGCCCTTGAGGCCCATCTGCTTGGCGAGCTCCGAGACGGAGATGAACTCGTCGACCTTGATCTTGCGCTTGCCTTCGGGCGGAAGCGCAGGTCGCACGGAGTCGGACTTCTTGTGGCGCATGTAACCGGTCTTGCGCAGCAGCTCTTCCTCTTGCCGCTTTTCCTTGTAGGAGACGCGGGAGTCAGCGGGCTTGGGCGCGGTGCCGGTGTCGCCGGGCTTGGCGCCGTCGACACGCGTCGTGGACCGGTTGCTCGGCGAGGGAAGGACGATGAAGCGTCCCGTGGGTCCGAGTTTCTTCTCTTCCTTGGGTCCGACGGCGACACCGCCGGGACGTGCCCCGGGGCGGGTCGTCGCGGCAGGCTTCTCGATCGGGGAGGCCGACGCTTCAGGGCGGGCGGACGACGGAAGGAAGCGCTTGGAAGAAGGCTTGGCCTCGTCTTCGGCGGGCACGGCTGCAGGAGCTGCGGCAGGTACTGCGGCAGGCGACGCGGTTGCGGGTGTCTCATCGACGACGGGCGCGGTCACTTCGGACAACGGGCTGGCGTGCGCGGCGTGCGTGGCCTCGGGCTGGGGTTTCACGACCGGACTGGCGGTCTCGACCGCTTCTTGCTCGGGTGCGGGCTCGGCGGGTGCCACCGGCTCCTCGGCAGCCACGACGGAAGGTTCTGCCTCCTCGGCGAGGACAGGGATCTGTCGCTCAGGGAGGTTTTCCTCGACCGGGCTGGCGGTTTCGCTTTCCGTCATGGGTTCCTCGGCCGGCGTTGTCTCTTCGACACTTTTGGCGCGTCGCGAAGAGAGTCGAGGGCGGGTTTCTTCGGCTGCGCTCTCGTCGGTCTTCTCTGTGGAGGCCTCTGCTACGATCTCCGTAGCGGCGGCCTCTGCTACGGTCTCCGTAGCGGCGGCCTCTGCGGCGGCCTCTGCAGCGGCTTCCTCGCGGGCGGCGACCCGGCGCTGGCGCGACGTGGTCGGTTCGGCTGCCGGAGCATCCTCGGCTTTTTCAACCGTCACCGTGGTCACCTTGCGTCGGATCATGGCACCGCCCTGCACCTGTGTCTCGAGGATCGCCGCGCGTCGTCGCCGCCGGATGCTCTCGAGAATGGTGTCGGCCTGGTCCCGGGTGATCTCAGTGTACTTGGTGACTTTCTCAAATACGCCAAGTTCTTTGACTTCGTCAATAATCGCCTGGTATTCCAGGTTGGATTCCTTGGCGAGATACATGATCTTAATACTATCGGACATGCGTCTCTCCCGACCTGCATGGAGGCAGAGTCAAAAGCGCGGTGTGGAGCTGCGAAAGAACTGGATCGAGGACGTCCGCGGCGAGATGTCCGCCGCTGCGTCGCAGTAGACGGATGCGTTCCTGATACGAATCGAGGGCCGTCTGAAGCAGCGTTTGTGCTGACGGCCGTCCGCCGGTCCCGTTGGAAGGGCCGGAGAACCGTGACTTGCGGGAATTGCAGGCGCGGTCGAAACAGCCCGGTTTCGGACACAGGGAGACCCCGCGTCCGTGCTGGGAGGTGCCCGGGACCACGCACTGCCAGGCGTTGCCGTCGTTGGTGAAGCGGATCAAGTCGCGGGAGACGGTCCGGGTCCGGCAGGCCGCACAGGAGCGCACGCTCCCGATCAGGCCGCCTCGTGGAGCGGAGCTTCCGGAGTTGCCGTATTCACGGGTCATAGACATCGACGAGAACCCTTCCTGTAACAAGAGGACCTACTCCTCTTCCGAGTCGAGGTAGCCCAGTTGAGCGAATTCCTTGGATTCGGAACGATCTTCCAGGCCCAGGCTCACACCGGCTGAGTAATGGATGCGCTGGCACTGCCGCAGGGCGATGCCGGTGTTCTCAGTCATTACCTCGGGGGTGGACTGGTAGATTTGCGCGACCGTGGTGTAGCCGCTGGACTTGAGGATCGTGAGCGTGTAGTCGTCCACGCCCTGCAGTTCCAGGATGCGCTCGTCCTCGGAGACCATCTCCTCGCCGCCGTCCTGCATTTCCAGCAGCAGGCGTGCGCCGCTGGAGATGCGGATCGCGGACTCGAGGCCGCCAAGCCCAGGAATGGAGGCCAAATCCTCGGGATTGGCTTGGGCCACATCCTCCAGGGAGCGCCATCCGAGCTTGAAGATGGTCTCGGCCAGGTCCGCGCCGACGCCCTCGATCGAGGCGATCTGGTCGCGCATGCGCTTCTCCAACTCCACGACCTTGCTCTCAGAGTAGATGTCGATCTTCCATCCCGTCAACTGGGAGGCCAGGCGCACGTTCTGTCCGCGCTTGCCGATGGCCAGGCTGAGTTGGTCGTCGGGGATGATCAGTTCCATCGTGTGCGCGGCGCTGTCGACGATGATCTTGGACACCTGCGAAGGCGCGATGCTGTTGCACACGAACCGGGCAGACTCCGAATCCCAGGGGACGATGTCGATCTTCTCCCCTTTGAGGAACTGCTTGATGTTCTGAACGCGCAGGCCCTTGAGGCCGACGCAGGCGCCCACCGGATCCACGTCGCGGTCGCGGCTGGATACGGCAATCTTGGTGCGGGATCCCGGCTCGCGGGCGATGGCCTCGATGGTCACGATGCCCTGGAAGATCTCGGGCACTTCCATCTCGAACAGGCGGCGCACCAGACCCTCTTCGCGGCGGGACAGGGAGATCTGGGGTCCGCGCGGGTCGAGCTTGCTGTCCTTCTTGTTGTTGTCGCTGCGGACTTCCTTGACGTAGGCCACAATGCGATCGCCGGCGCGGTAGCTCTCGGTCGCGATCTGTTCCTTCTGGGTCAGGACGGCCTCGGTGCGGCCGATGTCGACGATGATGTTGCCCTTTTCGAACCGCCGCACGACGCCGTTGATGACGTCGCCGACGCGATCTTTGAATTCCTTATAGATGGTTTCGCGCTCCGCAGCGCGCACGCGCTGGATGATGACCTGCTTGGCGGTCTGGGCGGCGATCCGGCCGAAGGTCTTGCGGTAGTCCTTCAGGTTGAGGAGCTTGCCGAACTGCTTCTCCTGCTCGATGGCCTTCTTGTCCTCGGTGGGGTGGTAGAAAATCTGGAACAGGATCTCGTCGCCGACCTCGGCCTCGAGGCCGTGGGCCTTGGCGTCGGCGAAGGTGCAGGACACACCGGCTTCGCTGGTGTTTTCCGTAATCGTCAGGATCAGGAACAGTTCCACGGTGCCGGTCTCGGCGTTGTACCGGGCTTCCAGTTGCCGGTTGGCTCCAAAGACCTTCCGGGCCGCCGAGAGGATGGCCTGCTCCAGGGTGTCGACGAGGATCGCCTTGTCTATGTTTTTGTCTCTGCTGACAGATTCCAGAAGTTTATCCAACTCGAATTGCATACCAACCTCCACAAACGGATCAGTCACCGACCGGAAGCGCGGGTCTACTCGTAGACCAGGTGCGCAGTGGCCACCTGGGAAAACGGCAGACGCGCCGTGTCGGCGCCGTCCTCCAGAACGAGACATTCCTCTTCCACGGCCGCCAGGCGGCCCTTGAAGCGCTTCCGGGACTGGGGGGTCTCCGGCGTGCACTTGACCTTCACGACCGAGCCGACGTAGCGGGAGCACTGCTCGAGGGTGAACAACCGGCGTTCCAGACCCGGGGACGAAACCTCAAGCGTATAGGTGCAGGGCACCGGATCGGTCTCGTCCAACTGCAGGTTCAGTTTCCGGGTGACGCTGGTCAGCGTCTCCATGTTCACACCGTTTTCATGCTCCACATATACTCTCAGGATGACCCGCCCGTCCTCGGTCGTCCACTCCACGCCCCAGATCGAAACGCCGCATTCAGAAGCGACATTTTCCAAGACGGGTTGTACGTTTTTCAGATCCGGGTACGCCATCAAAACACTCGGTTTTCGAAGGTAAAAAAAAAGTGGGCTAAAGTGCCCACTTCACGGTCACCTTCAATTGCACGCCCCACATACCAGAATTGGACGTTCGTTGCAAGCGTTTTTTTACAGTGACAGACCCGTTCAGTCGCCCGAATAGGGATCATCTCCGGGGGACGGGGACAGATTTTTCTCCGGCGGACTCAGTGCCGGGAACGGGCCGTCGGAGAGGTGATCCGGGGTCCAGGTGCGACCAAGGAAATACAGGGGATCCACGCTCTTTCCGTCGACCAGGATGCCCAGGTGCAGGTGGGCGCCCGTGGAGCGCCCGGTGCTGCCGGTCAGGCCGATCAGCGCGCCGGCACCCACGGCCTCGTCAGGGAGCACTGCGATCTCGGCCAGGTGGGCGTAAACGCTCTGCCATCCGCCCTCGTGATCTACGAACACGACGTTGCCGTAGAACCCATCATACATGACTTTTTGTACTGTTCCGTCGGCCACGGCCGTGACCGGAGAGCCGAGGCTGCGGGGGAAATCAAGACCCCGGTGCATCTTCACGGCCTGCAGCGTAGGGTGGATGCGGAATCCATAGGGTGAGGAGATATCCACGTCCTCGTAGGGCCAGGAGATCGGCGAGGGGGCCCGGCGCAGGGTCCGGCGGGCGATCCGGTGCTCCGGTTCGGCAAGCGAACCGGCCGGTTGGGCGGGTGAATCTTCCGGCATGGCGGGTGAATCAGTGGATCCGGCCAGTGGAACCATGAGATCGCCGGTGAGCACGGCCCGGGTGGCCGGTTCGGCCGGCGGCGGATCGGCATCGCGCCCCCGGGTGCAGGTCGACGCGAACACCAGCAGCAGCAGGCTGAGGCGGGAGACCGTCACCTCGGCACCGTGCGAAGCACGACCATCCGGCGGTCGTGGCGGCAGGAGAAGACCAGATCCAGGAAACCGTCAGCGTCCATGTCATAAAGGCGGGCCCAGTCGGGTGTCTCGCAGGGTCCGTAGGTGAACAGGCGCGAAAAGCTCCAGTTGCCGGAGCCGGAGAACACGGCGACGGCCTTCTCGTCGGGCAGGGTCAGGAGCAGGTCCGTGATGCCGTCGGCGTCGATGCGCCCGGCATCGATGCGCGCGGCCGAGGAGGGCAGCACCAACTCCACGCGGGTCGTAAGGGTGCCCGAGACCGTGCGCAGGGCGTACAATCTGGGACCGGATAGATCCGTCACGAGGACGTCGTCGACCCCGTCGCCATCGACATCGGCGACGGCCACATCGCCGGGACGCCCGCCCAGGTATCGGGCCGAGGTGTAGGTCCAGGCGCCGGCTACCTGCTGGATCATCGACAGCAACTGGGAGGTACCGCGGGCGACGACGAGATCCCAGGCGCCGTCCTGGTTGAAGTCGATCCGTCCGATGGCCTGGGGAAGCCCGCCCATGGCGTTGATGCCGGTGAACGTGCCCGCGATCGGGTCGAACAGGATCAGGTTCTGGGACTGGAAGGCGGAGAATACGATCTCCTCACCGTCATCACCGTCGAGGTCGGCCGCCAGCAGATCCACCGGTCGATCCGGTCCGGCCAGCACCGAGAAGGGGCTGTCCAGGCCAACAGCCCAGTGGAACAGCGCGGTGCCGTCGGGCGCCAGCGACACGCCCAGCAGGGCCAGACTTCCGCCGGGCCGGCGCACGGCGCGGGCGAACAGGAAGGGGCCCTCGATGAGCGTGTGGGTGATGGTGTGGGATTCGGCGCCGGAGGTCCAGAACAGGGCCCCCGATGCCAGATCTTCGCTGATGACCGCAAAGAGCAGGTCCGGGATGCCGTCACCGTCGAGATCCGCTATGTCGGCGTCGGAGACCAGTTCAGGCATATCCATTTCCAGATAAATCTCGTAGGTCCCGGAGGGTTCGCGGCATCCCACGCAGCCATCCCGGTCCGTGAAATTACCGTCGTCGCAGGTCTCGCCCACCTCGACGCGCCCGTTGCCGCAGCCGCCTTCGCAGCCGGTGAGGTCGAGGTGACAGAATCTGTCACATGATACCATGCCTGAGGTGAAGCCGATGGCTGAGCATTCAGGCTCCGGGACGGTCTCGGAATCGCAGTCCTCATCGTTCTCGAGGATGCCGTTGCCGCAGCCGCCCGAGCACAGGGAATAATCATATTCGCAGTTGAGGTGGCAGCGCAGGGTGCCGCCGGAGAAGCCGGCGCCGACGCAGGTGATGCCGCCCAGATCTCCCAGATCACAGGCCTCTCCGGGCTCGGCGAGGCCGTTGCCGCAGGTGGAGCACAGCCGCAGGTCGAAGCGGCACTGGTCGTCGCACTGCAGGATGCCGCGATCGAAGCCCAGGTCCTCGCAGGCGAGCCCGCCGGTCTGGGCAAGGTCGCAGTCCTCGCCGGAGTCCTTCACGCCGTCGCCGCACCGTGGCCTGGTGCAGTCGGTCCGGCAGGTGTCGGGCTCGAATGAACTGTTGTCGACCCCCTGGTCGCATTCCTCGCCGGTGTTCCGGGCGCCGTCGCCGCACTGGCCGAAGCTCTCGACAACAAGTGGATCGCAGCCAGCGGCGGTCAGGAAGAGAGGCAGGATTAGGGGGAGAAGTCGCCACATGACGGCCATACATAGCACGCCCTGCGGAGTCTGACCAGTCCGACCGGTCTGATCGGTCTGCCCCGTCCGACCGGTCTGATCGGTCTGCCCCGTCCGACCTGTTTGATGGCGAGGTAATTTACTTGACGCTCACTCACGTTTTATGTAAGCAATGAGGCGCGAGTGGAATTTTTCTGTTAACGATTCACCCCTGGACTGGAGTTTCTCATGAGTGAATACAAGCCGTACGTTCCCGTGGACCGACCCATGAAGGAATTGACGCTGCCCGCGATCCTGCTGGGCGTGCTGATGTCCATGATTCTGGGCGCAGCCAACGCCTACCTGGGCCTCAAGGCCGGCATGACCGTCGCGGCGACCTTCCCGGCCGCCGTCATCGCCATGGCGGTCCTCAAGCTCTTCAAGGGCACCATCCTCGAGGAGAACCTGGCCCGTACCACCGGCGCCGTCGGCGAGGCCCTCGCTGCGGGCGCGATCTTCACGATCCCGGCGTTCATCGTCTCCGGGGTGTGGACAAGCTTCAACTATCTTCAGGCCACGGCGCTGCTGCTCGTCGGCGGCATCCTCGGGGTGCTGTTCGTCATCCTGCTGCGGCGCACGTTCATGGATGACTCCAGCCTGCCGTTCCCTGAATCACAGGCCTGCACGGAGATCGTGAAGGCCGGCCAGGGCGGAAGCTCCGGCGCCGGCATGGTCTTCGGCGCGATGGGGCTGTCTGCGCTGATCGAGATCTTCCGCAACGGCAACGGCATCCCGCTGCTGGGCAGCTCCCACAAGGTCGTCGCCGGCGTGGGCAAGGCCGTGCTGCCGATCCAGACCCCGGCCTCCTCGCCCGCGTTCCTGGGCGTCGGCTTCATCATCGGTCCCCGCCTGGGCGCGATCACCCTGGCCGGTGGCGTGTTCGGCTGGCTGTTCCTGATGCCGATCATCATCTTCGTCAATGTGATGGGCGGCACCGCGGCCGGGCAGAAGATCTGCGAGATCACGTCCGGTTCCGGCAATCCGGCGCCCGCGTTGTTCGCCATGCTGGGCGGTCAGAAGGGCCTTTACGCGCAGAACGTGAAGATCATCGCCATCGGCGCGATGATCGTCGGCGCCTTCTTCACGCTGTTCAAGATGCGCAACAACCTGATCATGGGCATGAAGCGCTCCTTTGCCTCCCTGACCGGCGCCAAGTCCGACGAGGCGGTGGAACGTCCGCATCAGGACATGAACTTCAAGACGGTGCTGCTCGGGATCGTCGTCACCATCGGCGCCATGTTCGCCGTGTACTTCTGGCTGACCAAGAGCCCGCTCATCGCGCTGGTGACCACCCTGGTCATGGTCGTGGCCGGCTTCGTGTTCGCGGCCGTCGCGGGCTACCTCGTGTCGATCATCGGGTCGTCCTCGAACCCGATCTCCGGCCTGACGCTGTCCACCCTCCTGCTGGCCGCGGGCCTGCTCGTGCTGCTTGGCATGAAGGGACAGGCGGGCATCGCCGCGGTGCTGGGCGTGGCCACGGTCGTGTGCTGTGTGGCCGGTGTGGCCGGCGACATGATCCAGGACTGGCGCGTGGGCTACAACCTCGGCGCGACCCCCTGGAAAATGCAGGTCGGCGGACTGATCGGCGTCGTGGCGGCCGCCCTCGTGCTCGTTCCCGTGCTGTGGCTGCTGCACACCTATGGCGGCGGCATCGGCACCGACGCGCTTCCTGCCCCCCAGGCTGGCCTGATGGCCGAGATGTCCAAGGGCATCATCGGCGGCACCATGGAGTGGGGACTGATCGTCATCGGCATGCTGTTCGCCGTGGCGCTGATCCTGATCGGCGCGCCCTCCCCGATGCTCATCGCGGTGGGCATGTACCTGCCGTTTGACACCGTGTCCGCGATCTTCATCGGCGGTCTGATCGCCTGGGTCGTGTCGGTGTTCGTCAAACGCGCGGCCAAGGATGACAAGGACGCCAAGGAGCGGGTCGAGAACCGCGGGCTGCTGATCGCGTCGGGCCTGGTCGCCGGCGAGGCCCTCGTGGGCATCCTGCTCGCGGCGCTGGTGGCGGCCAAACTGAAGCTCTACGCGCCTCCGGCCGAGGCGGCCGACCTGATCAAGCAGGGCTACAAGGTCTTCTACAAGATCCCGTCCTGGTTCGGTCACTGGTCCTCGGCGATGCTCGTGATCATCGGACTGGGCGCCTTCATCGTCTTCTTCTCGCTGAAGGCAATCAAGGCCCCGGCGACCGAAGAGACGCAGGCTTCCGACGAATAGCCGTCCAAATCCATGAACCTTTTCCCTCCCGAATCCCGCTTTCGGCAGTCCTGCTCCTTCGAGACCGATCCCGAAGGCGACGTGGTCCTGCTGATTCCCCCGCCGACAGGATGGTTCGCCCGCCTGACGCGTGGCACCAAGGTGCACCGGCTTCAGTTGGACCGGCTGGGTTCGGCCGTGTTCACGGCCTGTGGCGGCGTCCCCCAGACTGGGGAAGAGGGTGTGCGGTGGGATGAGTTATGGGCGGTCCTGGAGCGCGAGTTTCCGGGCGAGCCAAACCTGGAGCGCCGAACGGAGTTGTTTCTGCGGCATCTCGCCTCGAAGGGCTGGATCCGGGTGCTCATCCCGCAGTGAATTTGGTTTCATCCCGCAGTGACTGCGGGCTTTCGCGGAGTGGATCCTCATGACAGCATTTCAGGGTGTCTCTTGTCTGGTCACCGGCGGCGCCGGCTTCATCGGTTCCCACGTGGCGGCGCAGTTGGTCGCCGCGGGCGCGCAGGTCACGATCCTCGACGATCTGTCCTCGGGGCATGAGCACAACATCCTGGAGCTGCGGCCACACGCGGAGTTCGTGTGTGGCGACATCCGCGACGCGTCGCTGCTGGACCGCCTGCTGCCGGGGGTGGAGCTCGTCTTCCATCTGGCGGCGCTGCCCTCGGTCGTGTACTCCGTCGAGCACCCCGTCGAGAGCCTCTCGGTGAACTGGCAGGGGACGCTGACCCTGGCCGAGGCCGCCCGCCGTCATGGCGCCCGCCGGCTGATCTTCTCCAGCTCCTGCGCGGTGTATGGACCCCGTGCCTCCGGGGCGCTGGCCGAGGACCGCCGGCCCGATCCCGCCTCACCCTACGCCACCGCCAAGATCGGCGCGGAGTACCTGCTGTCGAACTTCCAGTCCCTGTATGGTTTCGAGACCGTCTGCCTGCGCTACTTCAACGTGTTCGGTCCGCGGCAGGATCCGGAATCGCCCTATGGTGCGGTGATCCCGCTGTTCGTCAAGGCGCTGCTGGATCGGCGGCCGCCGGTGATCTTCGGCGACGGAAACCAGACCCGGGACTTCGTGCCCGTGGAGCAGGTGGCGTGGACCAACCTTCGGGCCGCGTCCTGTCCGCCGGGCACCATCGTCAACGTCGGCAACGGCCGGCAGACGAACCTCTGGGAGATCCTGCGCGTGCTCGGTGATGCCCTGGGCATCGCGCTGGAGCCGCGGCTGGAGCCGGAGCGCGCCGGTGACATCCGCGAGTCGCTGGCCGACACCACCCGCAACCGCGAGGTCTTCGGCGTCTTCGACGGCCCGGATCTGCCCGAGTCGCTGGCGCGGACCGCGCTGTGGTTCGCCGGCCGCCTGCCGGAGCACCGCTTCGTGGACTAGTCCGGCATCCAAGGAAAGGGTCCCAGATGAAGAAGTGGATATCCGTGGCCCTGCGGGGCAGGTGACGATCCTCAACTCCATCGGATAAATATACCCAGGGTAATCGAGTTCTCATTTTGGACGTTCGGTGATTGTACGTACGCACGCCCCAGAACGCGAACAAAGTGAGCGGGATCCGGCGCCAGCCGGGATCCGCCGCAAGCGGGATCCGCGAGCGCAGCGAAGCGGGACTCCGATTTCGATTTCGATTTCGATTTCGATTTCGATTTCGATTTCGATTTCGACATGGACATGGACGTGGACGTGGACGTGGAGAGCTTCAAGGTAAAAAGGCTAAATGGGTCGGCTCTTTAGCGGCAGACGTCTTCTTCGTCGGCGCACACGTCGACGTCGCAGAACCCGGAGAGGCACGCCTCGCTGTCGGTGCAGGCGTCGCCGCCGGCCAGCTTGGCCTTGCAGGTGCCGTCGGCCTGGTAGCCACCGGACATGTCGCAGTACAGGTCGCCGAACATGTCGCAGCCGGTCATCACGAGGTTGGTGGAGTCGAAGCACACCTCGTTGAGCTGCTTGAAGGTCTGGCAGGTGCCCGTGAGGGCCTGGAAGTCGTCGATGGCGCAGGTCAGGTCGTTGTAGGCCGCGCACATGATCCCGGCGTTGTAGTCACAGACCCCGTCGGCCGTCTCGACGAGGGTCAGTTGCATGCAGGTCTTCTGGGCGTCGCCGATGCCGAAGCACATCGTTCCGGCTTCGCACTCCAGGTCGGAGACGTTGTCGCAGTCCTGGCCTTCGGCGATGCGTGTGGTGCAGGCGCTGTTGTCGGGGTTGCAGTACAGGCCCGTGGCACACCAGTCTTCATCGGGATCACAGTCCTGTCCGGTGGTCAGCGGCGTGGTGAACACGGCGCACTCACCGAGCACGCACTTGGCGCCGGTGACACACTGATCGGTGCTGTCGCAGGCGTCGCCCGTGGCGACGGCGGGCTCGCAGGTGCCCGGGCAGGCCGTTTCGGTGTTGCAGTAGCCGGAGACGCACTCCTCGTTGAGGAAGCACTCGCCGTTGTCGTCGATGGTGCCGGTGAAGGTCCCGTTGCAGGCCTCGGGTTCGAGGTCGCCGAACTCGTCGCAGGCGAGGGCCTTCATGGCCTCGACGCAGGCGTAGCCCTTCTCGGCGTCGTAGACGATGGTGCCTTCATTGACGGCAGCGATCATGTCGGCGAGGCCGGCCTCGGTGCCGAGCTGGGTCTGGAGGAAGTCCAGGCAGCCCTGGCGGTCGTTGATGACCATTTCGAAGTAAGGGTTGACCCCGCAGGTCTCGATCTGCTCGCAGAACAGGTTGTAGTACTCGCCCTCGACGTCGGTCAGCGCCAGTTTGGGTGCTGATTTGCCGCCGTCGTCGCAGGCGACGAGGTTGAGGGAGAAGAACAGGGTGATCAATAAGGTGAGTTTTTTCAGCATGACAAGCTCCTGGTTAGCAGAGTAAAAATAACCGTGTCGCACGGATGAAGGGAGTGTAGCAGAGAAACGATCCGGCGCAAATTCCGTTGGGCTTTTAGACCGATTTCCACTAGAACGGAAGGGAGCTTGATCCCGGAGGTGCGGCATGCGGTTTCTCATGGTGGTTTCCCTGGTCCTGACGATCATCGGTGTCCCGACGGCCCATGCCGTCTATGAGTGTGGCGGCGTCGAGGACACGTGCACCTGCGGGGCGAACAATCCCTACCCCTGCTGCGACAACGACGGCAACTGCACGTGGTACGCCTGGCACTCGGCGTGCTGCCACTGGGACATGGCCCTGCCGGGCTGGGGCAACGCCAAGACCTGGGCCCAGTATGCGGCCGCCAACGCAAACTACGAGGTGCTGCCCGATCCGGTCGTGGGCGCCATCGCCTGCCGCACGCTGGGCACCTACGGACATGTCGCCTTCGTCATCGCGGTCTCGGGCGCGGACATCACCGTCGAGGAGGAGAACTGCTGCAGCACCTGCGCCGGCGGCATGCGCACGCACACCTACCTGGCGAGCTACTTCGACGGCGGCTTCATCGTACCCGTGGGCGGCATCGTCCCGCCGGCGTGTGAGATCGTCATCGACGGCACCCCCAAGATCATCGACGAGCAGACCGACTGCTTCGAGCGGCACGGCCAGTACTGGTGGGACGACGCCTCCGGCCATGACGGACACCTATTCTACACGTACACGACCTCCGACGCGGCTGCCGACTCCTGGGCCGCCTGGCGCCTGAACGTGAGCGTCGCGGGCAACTACGAGATCACCGCGTTCGTGCCGTCCCCGGCGCTGTCGATCTCCCAGCAGGCGCGCTACCGCATCTCGACGTCCGGAGGCGAGCACACGGCCACCGTGAACCACTCGACCTCAGGAGGCCAGTGGGTGAGCCTCGGGCGCTTCTGGCTGGCCGAGGGCACCACGCAGTACGTGCGCCTCGACGACAACACCGGCGAGAGCTATGACCTGCGGCGCGTGCTGCTCTTCGACGCGATCGCGGTCGAACCCGTGGCCGACTGCACCGACGAGTGTACCGACGGCGACGCGGTGTGCGAGGGTGACACGGGCTTCCGCATCTGCGGACGCTTCGACGGAGACGTCTGCCTGAAATGGGGGACCGTGTCCTTCTGCGGTCCGGACGAGAGTTGTGTCGAGGGCGAGTGCGCCCCCGATCCCCAGGGGTGCGTCGACGACTGCCTGGCCGCGGGCCGCTTCTGCGTCGGCCAGACCGCGACGATCGACTGCGGCCAGTTCGACCTCGACGACTGCCTCGACGAGGGGCCCGTGACCCCGTGCGAAGCCGGCTTCTCCTGCTTCGGCGGTGAGTGCCGCGAGGGCGACGTCCCCGACGCGGGTCCCGACTCCGACACCGGCGAGCCCGCGGCCACCCCCGACGACGGCTGTTCCTGCCGGGCCGGTGGCGGCTCCCCGTTGCGGTCTCCGGGTGCGTTCTTCGGCCTGCTGCTGGTGGCGCTCCTGCTTCGTCGCCGCAGGGACTGAATCCGATAAATAATGAAAATTATTATAATACTTCAATTGTTTATATTATTTTTATGCATTTCCTGTGAGGATACATCTTCCCGTCCAGGTCCCGATGGCGCCGTGGACGCTGCCATGGACG
>JAHITJ010000180.1 GCA_018817795.1 Myxococcota bacterium
AGCGCGTTGGCGGCGACCAGCCCGGTGACGGTCTCACCGCAGCGCAGGGCCCAGCCCAGCGGGGAGTCAGGTGGCGCGGTCCCGTTGTTGTCGAAGTTGTGGGAGACGATGGCGGCCACTGCCTCGGGCGGAAGCTTTCCCGCCAGCATCTCACCAGCCGGGATTCCGTGACGCGCGATGTCGTGCGCGGTGGCAGGGAAGTCCAGATCGTGCAGCAGTCCGCAGCGCGCCCACAGCTCCGCGTCGGCGCCCAGTCGCCGGGCCAGTGCGGCCATCACCGCCTCGCTCTCGAGACAGTGTAGCCGCAGGCTCGCCTCCGGACCCTGGGCGTCGAACAACGCCAGCGCCTCATCGCGGCCGATCAAGGCACCACCTCCACAGTCTCGCCGGCGCCACGGCCGAACACCTCGGGCTGGTACATCTCCAGGGCGCGGGTCGGCGGCGCGGTGAACGTGCCGATGGTGGTGGCGCGGGCCAGGTAGACGTATTCATACACACCGGCGTGCAGTTGGTCGTAGTAGGCGACGAAGCGATCATCCCGCATCTCATGGTGGGTAGGCTGCAGCCACCACCAGGAGTACGACGGGCTCTCGACGGACAAGCCTGTGCCCTTCTTGGTCGGGCGGCGCGAGCTGGTGTTCAACTGCATGTCCACGCCCTCGAAGCCGGCCGGGAACGGGTCCTCCATGGCCACGAAGTGGCGGCGGTCCTGCACGATGATGGTGAGCTTCACGCGCACGGTCTCGCCGGCCTTGACGCGCCACTTGCCGGGGGCGATCTGTTTGACGGATCCGTCGTCGTCCTCCATGGACTCGTAGGAACGCTTCACGAAGATCCCCTGGCTCTCCGGCGGCAGGTTCAACGACGCCGGGACGTAGGCCAGGCCGATGCGGTAGTAGAGCTTGCCGGGGCCGTCCTTGGTCAGGATCAGGCGGCCCGGGCCGCGATCCAGCAGGGTCTTCATGGAGATACGGGCGTGGACGATGTCCATCGAGCGGCCCTTGAAGTGCTTGGTGCCGGCGTAGAGCTTGTCATACCAGGCGTTCATCCGGAAGTCGGGCACCTCGGCCTCGATCACGCGGAAGTAGGCAGCCAGGGCATCGAGCACGAAGGCGTTGCCCTGGGAGGTCTCCCACTCGCCGCGGATGCGTGCGGACATCAGGCCGCGGACGATCTTGGACAGCAGGACGTGTTGCGGATCGATGTCGAGCAGCACGCGCAGCACCACCGCGTCGGTGCGCGACTGGGAGTGCATCAGCAGGGCCATGCCCTCGGTGGTGACCTCGGCGAAGTGCGCGCCGGCGGCCGTCTCCACGGCGCCGTTCTCGAGGGTGCGCAGCAGCTCCTGCACCTTGTCGGATTTGCCCTCGATGCGCCACAAGGCATGCAGCAGCCAGGTGCGGGCCAAAAAGCCCACCTGGTCACGAACGTTGTAGAGGCGGTGCAGGTTGCTCTTGAGGCGCCAGCGGTCCATCTGCTGCGGAGTGAACAGTTTCAGCCGCTGCAGCTCGGTGAGGACCCAGCCGGCGTAGATCTGGGTCGTGTACGAGTAGTACCACTCGTACTCCATGCGGTTGGCGTGCAGCACGCCGACGAGGAAGCCCGCGGCGTCGATGAGGTTGCGGTCGGGCACCTTGAAGCCGGCCTCGCGGGCGCGGATCAGGGCCCAAGTGACGTAGGAACTGACGAAGCTCCAGGTCATGTAGCTCTCGGGCCACAACTTGAAGCCGCCGTTCCAGTGCTGGTACGAGAGCAGCTCGGCGATGCCCTTGACGGCCAGGTCGTGCAGCAGCTTCTCGTCGGCGGCCGTGCCCAGCTTGAACTGCGGGATGATGTCCCGCAGCGCGAAGATCGGGACCAGCCGGGAGGCGATGGCTTCGGAGCACTGGTAACTGTTGTCGATGAGGAACTTCACGGCGTCCTGCAGGCCGGAGAGCCCGGTGGAGCTCAGGTGAAGGTCCAGTCCGCCGAACTGGGGCAGGACCTTGTCGGGGGGCGTGATCGGCTGCAGCACGGCCTTGTCGGTCATGCCGTAGACGGCCGTGTTCTCGGTGGTCACCGGGACGTGCACCGGGATCGGCGGGGCGTTGACGCCGTCGGTCTGGTCGAGGAAGCGGGCCGCGAACGTGAAGCGCGCCTCGCCGGGGTTGGGCGTCTTCACCTTGAACCGCAGCTCCTCGGCCTTCTTCGAGCTCAACTGCACCGACAGCACGTCGGGGCCGACGATCTCGAAGCCGGTGCCGCTGATCTTCACCTCGGCCTTGCCCTCTCCGTCCTGCAGGGTGTTGAGCACCACGGCGGCCTCGAAGGAGTCCTGGTAGTTTGCGAAGCGGGGAAGGGCGGGACGGACCATGAAGTCCTTGCGCACGGTGATCTTGTCGTCGGCCGAGCCGAAGCGGTCCGGGGCCACCGTGTCCATGGCCACGACCATGATGCGGAACGAGGTCAGGTTCTCGGGCATCGGGATCTTCAGGCTCGCGTTGCCGTCTGCGCCCGTCTGCACCTGGTTGTTGAAGTAGGCCGTGGTCGCAAAGAACGTGCGCATGGTGATGCTGCTGAAGTCGCCGCCGGAGGCGGATTCTTCGGCCTCGCGCGAGGACTCGGCCCGCTTCGACATCCGGGGAGGCGCGGCGGGGGCCGCGTCGGCCATGGACAGCTTGGCGGCGCCGCGAACAAGGCCGCCGCCACCGCCGGGACCGCTGCCCGTGGACATGGTCATCGGCTTCTGCTGGTTGATCATCTTGTTGCGGCTGTCCGCAGGCGGCGTCATCTTGGTCTTCTTCAGAAGGTAGATGCGCAGGTCCTCCAGCGCGGTGTACGGATAGCGCTCGGGATAGAAGGCCGACAGCGGATTGGGCGTGGGAAATCCCAGCAGGGAGAGGACGCCCTCGTCGACGAGCATGACGGCCAGGCGGGCCTGCACCGGGGCTCCGGCCACGTCGGTGGCGCGCAGATCCAGCTGGATGGTCTCGCCGGGCTTGATCAGGTTCTTGGAGGGCTTCACCGTGAGGTTGATCTTCTTGGAGTCCATCGAGATCGGGATCCGGATGCGGCCGGTGGCCATCAGCGGACGCCCGGGATCATCCTCGGTGTCGGCGGTGACCTTCACTCGGCCGCGCACCAGCGCCACGACGACGTTGAGGTTGGGGATGTGCTTCTCCTCGATCAGGATCTCCTCGACATGGGTCGACGAGGTCACCATGATCTGCTTGTGGCTGACGATGCCCTCGCGCTCGACAGTGAGCATGCCCACGACCGGATAGAACGGCGCCTGCACCAGGATCTTCGCCTTGTCACCGGGCTTGTAGGGGCCTTCGCGATCCAGCACCAGCTGAATCTTCTCCTGGTTCTCCTGCTTCCAGGCCACGGCGTCCTTGCCCGCGACATAGAGGAAGCGCTGGGTGACCGCGGGGCGGCCCTTGTCGTCGCTGGTGCTGCCCTCGAGCACGTAGTAGCCGGCCTTGGCGATGGTCATCCTGCAGGACGCGGGATCGGCCGCCGAGGTGAACGAACAGGCGGCCTTCTCCTCGTCGACGGACTGCCAGGTGTCCTCGCCGGGCTTCAGTTCCTTGGCGGGTTTGCGCTTCCACGAGCGCAGCAGGGCGCGGACCTTCACGGTCTTGCCGGGCTTGCGGACGCCCTCGGTGTCCACGACCACGCCTTCGACCAAGATGGGCTCGCCTTCCTTGATCAGGTTCTTGGCCGTGCGCAGGCCGGTGTAGACCGCGGACGGATGCACCAGCGTGTTGGCCCGCGAGGAGATGCTCTGGCGGTTCACGTCGGTGACGTCGGCCTCGAGGGTGATGGTGCCGGGCTTGAGCGCGCGTTCGGCGTCCTCGGGCTTTTTGATCTCTGTCTTGATGTTCAAAAAGCCCAGATCGTCGAGCTGGCCCGAACCGCTGGTGATCGACTGGTTGCTGTTCGGACAGTGGCGGCCCCAGCAGCCCCAGTAGAAGCGTGTGGGCATGCCGAAGGTGAAGTCCGGGTTCTTCGGGGGACGGTAGGACGACTCCTGCATGTTCACGGAGTAGTTGACGTCGGCCTTCTTCATCGGGGCGCCGAAGGTGTAGCGGCCCTCGATGGATCCGGTGAGCGTGTCGCCATAGATGTAGGGCTTGGACGGGATCGTCACGGTGACGACGTGCTCGGGCGTGCGGTACGCCAGGATCGAGAAGCCGTGATACATGCGGTCCTTCTCGAAGCCCGTGATGCCCTTGACCGTGGCCGAGAAGTTGTAGCGGCCCAGGCTGAAGTCGGGCTTGGTCTTGAAGGAGACGGCCCAGGCGCCGTGACGGTCGATGGGGGCCTTGCCCTTCTCGACGGACTCGCCCTGCGGGTTGGTGATCTCCCATTCAATCTCGGCTTTTTCGTACATCAGGAACGCGAGCCTGCCTTCGGGGCCGCGGGTCTCGCGGCGCATCCAGCCGGTCATTTCGATGGTTTCGCCAGGGCGGTACGGGTCGCGGTCCGTGAAGATCTGGTAGCGCAGCCGGGACTCGGGCACGGGCGTGTAATA
>JAHITJ010000181.1 GCA_018817795.1 Myxococcota bacterium
ACCCCGCCAAGCAGAACATGAAGTTCGTCAACGCCGGGCACAACTTCCCGTACCTGTACCGGCCCAACGAGGACAAGTTCATCCAGTTGATGGCCCGTGGTCCGCGACTGGGCGAGAAGAACGATGTCGCCGCCTACGAGATTAAGGAGCAGGACCTGCAGCCCGACGATCTCATCGTGTGGTACACGGACGGCATCATCGAGGACATGAACCAGGAAGGCGTCGAATATGGCGACAAGCGCTTCCGCAAGAGCATCAAGGACGCCAACGCCCTGGATTTGGCCGGAACGCTCAAGAAGATCATCGACGACGCGGAGTCGTTCTATGCGGGCGTGCCCCACGCCGACGATCACACCATGATTCTGGGCCGCATTTCCAAAGTCAAATGAGGCAAGGTATTGCCATGAGCACCAAAATATTTTCCGTTGTTCTGAGTATGCTGGTTTTTTCCCTGTTCGCGGGCACGGCCTTCGGACAGGCCACCTCCGGCAACATGCGCGAGGCCATGGACCAGTTGAAGAAGGGCGAGCGCGCCTCCGATGCCGGCGATTTCGGCGAGGCCAAGAAGCGGTTCCTGCGCGCCACCGAGCTGGACAACTCACTGGTGGCGGCCTGGGAGAAGCTGGCCTCGATCTATTACACCGAGGGACAGTACGCCAAGGCCGTTTCCACCGGTGAGGCGGGCCTGAAGGCCAACCCCGGCGCAGCCGAGATCCAGTTGTGGCTGGGCCTGTCCTATCAGATGACCAACCAGATCAAGGACGGCACGGCCCTGCTGGAGAAGGCCGTCGCCTCCAAGCCGTCGATGTTCCTGGCCTATTACGAGCCCCTGCGCAAGATCGGTCTGGGCATCTATTACCAGAAGACCGGAGACCTCGCCAAGGCCCTGGCCTCCTACCGCGCCTTCATCAAGTATCGCCCTTCGGCCCTGCGCAAGGACGTGGACTACCTGGTGCTGTTCCGGGTCGGTGAGCTCGAGCTCAAGAATCTGAAGGCCGCCGAGGCGCTGGCCGCCTGCGAGGAAGCGCTGAAACTGAACAACCGCTACTCCTCGGCGCTGTGGTGCAAGGCCGAGGCCCTGCGGCAGTTGGGCCGCTATGCCGAAGCGGTGCCCTACTTCAAGCGGGTGGCCTCATTCGGACAGAAGAAGCCGCGCGTGCTCATCGGGCTGGCCGTCTCGCTGCTGCATTCGGGCAACCGGGACGCCTCCCTGTCGACGATGCGCCGCTATCTGGCCTTCCGTCCCGCCGATCCCGAGGGACACCAGATCATGGGAGACATCCTGTACGCCACGGGCAAGCGCGAGGACGCCATCCGTTCCTACCAGCGCGCCGTGAAGCTCAACCCGGAGGAGCAGGCGTACTACGTCAAGACCGCGGTTTCGCAGATCCAGCTCAACCAGTTCGTGCCCGCCATCGCGACGCTTGCGCCGGCGATGGAGAAGTGGCCCCAGGACGTGCGGATCCTCATCCCGCTGGCCTTCGCGTACATCCAGGACCGCCGCGCCAACGACGCCTGGAGCCTGCTGTCCAAGGCTCCGGTGGAGACCTCGGCGCCCTACATGAGCATCTACGGCCTCGCGGCCCTGCGTTCGGGCAAGTCCGACCAGGCCTACGAGATCCTGAAAAAAGCCGCGGTCCTGCGTCCGGATCATGAGGCCGACCAGGAAAACCTCGTCACGGCCATCCTCGACCTGTCCTACCAGGCCGTTCTTGCCGGCGACGTGTCCAAGGCGACCGCCCTGATGAGCGAGGGACAGAAGTTGCGTCCCAAGGACACGCGCCTGCTGCGCAACCTCGCGATCCTGCACCTGATGCAGAAGAAGCCCGATCAGGCGCTGGTGCTGCTGAACCAGGGACTGGACCTGGCACCCATGGACTTCTACTTCATCCGCCTCAAGGGACGCACCCTGCTGACCATGGGCAAGCTCGCCGATGCCGTCACGCTGCTGACTGACGCCCGTAACCGCTCCCGCCGGCTGTCCACGGACGTGCAGGCCCGCGTCGAGATGGACCTGGGCACCGCGCTGGCGCTCTCCGATGATCTGGAGCGCTCGGTCACGATGTTCCAGGACGCGCTGTCCAACGCCCTGGCCGAGCCCAAGCTGGCCGGCCTCATCGAGATCAACCTGGTCCGCGCGCTGATCGGCCGCGCCGCGTCCCGGCTGGCCGACGGCAAGGGCAAGGAGGCCCTCGACGATCTCGACGCCATCGCCAACTACAAACGGGTGACCCTCAACAAGGAGGAATCCCGCCAGATGCAGTTCCTGATGGCCATGGCCAACCTGGAGCAGGGCAAGTTCAAGGAGGCCGAGACCATGATCGCCGCGCTGGGCAAGGCCGGTCCCATCGGTGGCCTGTTCAAGGCGCCCTATGACACCTTCGGCCCGGACCTGTTGCGGGCCTACATCTCCTATCGCCAGAACCGCCTCGACCTGGCCCGTCGCGATTTCCGGGCCGTGCTGGACAAGGCCCCCGCCGAGATCAAGAACCAGGTCTATGCGTTCATCCGCTCCTGCGACGCCCTCGAGGGTTCGCAGCAGCTGGCCGCCGGCAAGTCCCAGGTGGCCCTGAACTTCTTCAACCTGATCCCGAAGGGCACCCTGGATGCCCAGACCATGCTCAACTACGGGCTGGCGCTGTACCAGACCGGACAGCAGGGCGAAGCCGTCACGGTGTGGACGCAACTGAACACGCCGCAGGCGGCCTGCAACCTGGGTTCGCACTATCACAACACCGGCGACGCGCCCAACTCCTTCAAATGGCTGAAGGTCTGCGTGGGCGCGGGTCTGGGCGGGCCCGAGAGCCGCACGCGCATGGAATTCAAACAGAAACTGTTCAACCTGCAGTAACCCCCGAGGTGCGATGTGAAACGCATTTTTCTTCTGACTTTGCTTGTCTTCCAGTTCTCCGCCGCGGCGTGGGGCCAGACCGCCCCCACCAAACTGCGGTTCGGCATCTACGCGCCCAACGCGTCATTCGCCTCGAACTCGGATCGCTGGAGCTACATCAAGAACGTCGCGTCCGTGATGCAGTCCACGCTGAAGATCCCCTGCACCGGAAACGCCTACGCCGCCGAGGGCGCGTTCTCGGGCGCCACCGGCCAACTGGACTTCGCGTTGGTCGACGGCATCTACCTGGCCCGCGGCGGCAAGTTCCGCGTGCTGGCCACCTCGCTGTACGGCGGCGGTTCCCGTTCGCCCTGGGGCCTGTACGCCAAGGCCGGCGGCAACTTCCAGTCCCTCAAGGGCAAGGTGCTGGTCATGCCGTCGTTCGGCGGCAACACGTCCTTCGCCGAGGGCATGCTCGGCGGCGAGATCAACGTGACGCAGTTCTTCTCCTCGGTGAAGAACGTGCCTGACATCGCCGCTGCGGTCTCTGCCGTGCAGACCGGCGGCGGTGACGCCGTGTTCGCGCCGGTGGGCCTGGCCGCGGGCCTGAACCTGATCTTCAGCGTCGGCACCGTGCCCAACGCGTCGTTCGTGCTGGTCAACAGCAAGATCCCGGCCGACATCGTGGCCAAGGTGCAGGCCGCCATCGCCTCGGTGGGCTCCGGCGCCATCGGCGGCATGGGTCCGGCCGCGGCCGGCGGTGTGGCCATGGGACGCTCCACGGCCAAGTTCCTCTCCTCCCAGCCCGGCGTCATGCGCTTCCAGTTCCGCGGCTTCCTGAAGCCCTTCGAGGGCACCTACCAGGAGAGCCCGCTGGTCGATCACTTCTGGGTCCTGCCGAAATAAACGGAAAAAAAAAAGGCATAAGAGTTTTACCGCGGAAAAGACGGAAGAGATTCCCTGCGCCCGTGGGATCGGTCGCGATTCCCGGCTGGCGCCGGTTCTCAGCCTGCGGCGGATCCCCGCTGTGGCGGATCCCCGCCTGTCAGCGGATTGGAGAAACGCGAGCACCTCGCGTTCACGGCAGGTGTAGAACAGGGGGGTGTCGAGGGGACTCCCGGCCCATGCCCACCGGTCGCAACGATCATGCTCAACCACTCCACGCCGGGCCGGCGTCCCCCTGACCTGGAGGTGCGGAGGCTGCGCCTCCGCAAAGAAAAGAGAGAATAAAAACAACGACTTCACGCTTGCTGTCAAGCGAAAGAGAAGAACCAGAAAGACAGGAAAAACCGCCGGAAGATGACCGGTCATGGCGATCATAGCCGTGACCGGTGAACACGAAGCAAAGCGAAAGCAAAGAGAAGCAAAAGAGGCGGCCCGGTCGGACGAATCGGACCAGTCTGACCAGTCTGACCAGTCTGACCAGTCGGACCGGGCCGCCTGGGAGAAGAAGAAGAAGAAGGAGAAGAAGGAGAAGAAGGAGAAGCAGAGAGGCGGCGCCAAGTCGCCGCAGTGCCAAACTGGAGAAGAAAGAACCCACAGTAGGGAATTCACGGCCGCCCGGCAGGGGAGCGCAAAAGAAACGGAAAACCGTTGACCATCGCGGGCGCGGGGACTAAGGTGCCCAACCCGGAGGGTGTTGATATGGCTACGCAGTTGTCCATGGCTAGACAGGGCGAGATCACGTTGCAGATGCGGCAGGTCGCCGAAGACGAACACCTGGATCCCGAGGTCATCCGGGAGCGGGTGGCTCGCGGTGAGGTGGTCATCCCGTACAACCGGCACCGCAGTTTCCGGGCCGTCGGCATCGGGAAGGGTCTGCGGACCAAGATCAACGCCAACATCGGCGCCTCGGAGCTTCGCAAGCTCGAGGAGGAGGAGCTCAGGAAGCTCGAGATCGCCGTGCAGTACGGGGCGGATTCGGTCATGGACCTGTCCACCGGCGGCGACCTCGACGAGATCCGGCGGATCATCCTCGAGAAGAGCCCGGTCATGATCGGCACCGTGCCGGTGTACGACCTGGCCACCCAGGGGAAGATGGATCCGCTGGTCCCCGACGAACTGTTCGACGTCATCGAGAAGCACGCCCGCGTCGGCGTGGATTTCATCACCGTCCACTGCGGCATCACCAAGCAGTCCCTGAACGTGCTCGACACGATGCAGGCCCCACGGATCTGCGGCATCGTCAGCCGTGGCGGCTCCCTGATGGCCGCCGACATCTCGAAGACCGGGCGCGAGAACCCGCTCTACGAGCAGTTCGACCGCCTGTGCGCGATCTGCTTCGAGCACGACGTGACCCTGTCGCTGGGCGACGGCCTGCGGCCTGGCGCCGGCGCCGACGCCAACGACGCCGCGCAGATTGCCGAACTGATGGTGCTCGGCGAGCTCACGCGCCGGGCGCGGGCGCTGGGTGTGCAGGTGATGATCGAGGGTCCCGGCCACGTGCCGCTGCACCAGATCGTCGCCGGCGTCCAGTTGCAGAAGCGCCTGTGCGAGGAGGCGCCGTTCTATGTGCTCGGGCCCCTGGTCACCGACGTGGCGCCGGGCTACGACCACATCACCTCCGCCATCGGTGGCGCCATCGCTGCGGCCGCCGGCGTGGACTTCCTCTGCTATGTGACCCCGGCCGAGCACCTGCGGCTGCCCGACGCCGACGACGTGCGCGAGGGCGTCATCGCGTCGCGCATCGCCGCCCACGCGGGTGATCTCGCCAAGGGCGTCCACGGCGCCAAGGAGTGGGACGAGTCCATGAGCCGCGCCCGCAAGGCCCTGGACTGGACCGAGATGTACCGGCTCGCCCTGGACCCCTGCCGCGCGCGTGAGCTGCGCGAGAACTCCGAGGCCGCCGGCTCCGACGTCTGCACCATGTGCGGTCCCCTGTGCGCGGTGCGCACCGACAACGCCCGTCAGAAGCCGGTCCGGAGATAGGCAAGGAGAACGCCGCCGACCTGACCTCAGACACTGGAGAGGTGCCCGGTAGCGGGCGCCGGATCGGGGGACCGACATGAGCTCGTTTGCGGAACGCTCGCTAGCGGAACACTACCGCGGAAAACGCATCGTCATCACGGGGGCCTCCTCGGGCATCGGGAAGGATCTGGCCCTTTTGTTCTCGGCGTGGGGCGCGCACCTGGCGCTGACGGCACGTCGCCGGGAGCTCCTCGACGAGGTGAAGGTCGAAGCCGAGACAGCAGAGGGCTGCGGCGAGGTGCTGGTCACGGCCGCCGACGTCCGCGACAGCGCAGCGATGCAGGCCATGGCCGACGACGTGCTGGCCCGCTGGGGGCACGTGGATCTCGTCATCGGCAACGCCGGCATCGGCGGCCTGAACCCGGCGACCTGCTTTGACCTGGAGATCCACCGGAGGACCCTCGAGATCAACTGCCTCGGGCTGGCCAACACCCTGGTGCCCTACATCCCGTCGATGCTCGCCCGTAGGGAGGGACACCTCGTGGGCGTGTCGAGCCTGGCTGCGTTCCGGGGGCGGCCCCGGGCGGCCTCCTACTCGTCGGCCAAGGCCCAGCAGGGGGTGTTCCTGGAGTCCCTGCGCATGGACCTGCGGCCCCACGGCATCGCGGTGTCGGCGATCCACCCGGGGTTCGTGGTGACCCCGATGACCGAGCACACCGATTTCAACATGCCCTTCATGGTGGACGTGCGGAAGTCCTCCCTGCTGATCGCCAGGGCACTGAAGCGTCGGGCGCCCCGCTACCTGTATCCGTGGCAGATGCGCTGGCTGGTGCGGGCCGAGGGTCTGCTGCCCTGCAGGGTCTACGACTGGCTGCTGCCGCGGGTCTCCGGGCAGAGAGAGGACCTCAAGCCCCGGACGCTCTGAGCGTCCACTGCCGCCCCGGATGGCCCCGAGGAGTTGCCCGTGGAAGACCTTATCGCGTTTGCCTTTCGCTTCGTGGCCTACATGGCCTTCGGACTGTGCATGGAGATGCTCGTGGCCATCGACGGGATC
>JAHITJ010000182.1 GCA_018817795.1 Myxococcota bacterium
AGACGTTCATCAGCAGCGTCTCCATGGAGTCGTCGGCGTGGTGCCCGAGGACCAGCAGCGCCCGCTTCTCGAAGGCGAGATCGTAGAGGATGCCGCGGCGGAAGCGCGCGCAGGCCGTGCAGATCTGTTTTGGGTCGGTGACCACCTTCTCGATGGTCGAATTGATGTTCGTGGCGCGGATCTCGTACGGGATCTCCAGGGAATCCATGTACGCATGAAGCCGCTCGCCGACGTCGGCCGGGATCCCCGTGTCCAGGGTGACGCCCTCGAGGTGGAACACGAAGGGCGCGCGCTTCTGGAGCGCCCGCAGCAGCGCCGCGCACGACAGGCTGTCCTTGCCGCCGGAGATGCCGATGAGCAGGCGGTCCCCGGGACGGATCAGGTTGTACTCGCGGTTGAGCTGGCCGATGTGGCGCAGCAGGTGCTTTTCGAGGTGGTGCAGTTCGTGGTTCTTCATGGCGTCAGAAAAGGTGGTGCAGGCGGATCAACCCCTGCATGAGAAAGACCGGCGCCATCAGCCCCATGGGGTAGATCGCCGCGTAGATGACCGCGCCGTCGTCGCGTCCGGCCCGCGCGTTGGCCAGCTCCAGCGCCGGCGTGCAGGCCACCGAGCCCGCGCAGATGGCCATGACCTCGACGAGGTTGCGCCGCAGCACCCAGCGCGCGATGATCAGGGCCGCCGACAGCGAGGAGAGGATCCCGATGGCGGCCACCAGGACGTAGGTGCCTCCGGTGGCGGCCAGGTTCGGCAGCAGGCCGTCCCCGGAGGACGTGCCCAGGGCGGCCATGAACAGGATCAGGCCAAGGCGTTTGAGCACGTGGTTGGCCTGGGCGGTGATGGTGAACACGACGGGCCCGATCTTGCCGACGCGCCCGGCGAAGATGCCCACGAGGAGCACGCCGCCGGAGAGCCCCAGCTTGAAGCCGCCCAGGGAGATCAGGCCCAGCAGCGAGCCCAGCGCCATGCCCAGCATCACCGGATACATCTCCTGCTTGCCGAAGGCCTGCAGGTTGTTGCCCAGCAGGCGCGTCAGTTCTTCCGTGGAGCCGTGGGGGGTGACCAGGGAGATGCGGTCGCCGTAGACCAGCGCGGTGTGACGCCGCACCGGGATGTCCACGCCGCCGCGCCGGATGCGCGTGACCGTGGCCCGGAAGCGGGACTGCAGCGCGAGGTCGGCGAGCTTGCGGCCCACGACGGCCTTGTTGGTGACCACGAAGCGCCGCTCCACGAGCTTGCCCTTGCGCCCGCGCGGCATGCGGCCGGTGAAGACCTGTCCGAGCACCACCTGGAGCTGGTCCAGGCTGCGGGTGTCGCCGACGGCCTCGACGAGGTCGCCCTCCAGCACCTGGAAGTCGGCCGCGGGCGCCATCTCGACGTTGGCGCGGATGATCCGGGAGATCACCACGCCGACGAGGCCCGGCAGGTTCAGATCCGCGAGCGTCCTGCCGAAGCAGCCGGGGTTCTTCACCGTGTAGCAGCGCGTCTCCGAAGGCGGATGCAGGCGGTCCTGCTCGTCGAAGTAGGCCTGCGCCTCCTTCTTCAGGTCCACGCGCAGCAGCTTCGGGATGGCGACGATGAAGATCATCGTGAGGATGAACGTGACCGGATACACGGTGCCGAAGGCCATGAACAGGGAGGGATTGTCGGTGACGCCCGTGGAGGCCAGCGCGATGGCGTTGTTGAAGGTCCCCGCGAAGATGCCCTGGGAGACCAGCGGAGGCAGCGCGAACGCCCAGGACAGCAAAAACGTCACCAGCACGCCGGTCCCGGAGACCGCGAAGGCGACAAAGCCCAGCCGGACGCCGTTCTTCTTGAAGCCGTCGATGAAGCCCGGGCCGATCTGCAGCGCCACGCCATAGATGAACAGGGCGATGCCGAACTCCATGAAGATCGCGTCGATCTTGTAGCCGTAGGCGCCGAAGATCATGCCGGTGATCAGGACGCCGAGGCTCTCGAGGGTGTACCCGCGGACCGGGATGGAGCCCACGACGGCCCCGATCGAGAGCACGAGCAACAGAATATGAATGGAATCCATGGGATTATCCGCGGGAACGAATCAGGGCTCCCGGTTCAGCAGCCGTTCGGGATACAGGTCACGAAGCTCCGGATTGACGGGCCACGGCAGGGAGAGCAGGCGCCCGGCGGGCCAGGACAGGATCAGTTTGCCGCCGGCGGGCAGCTGCAGCGGGGCCATGCCGTCGAGGGAGAGCGCCCGGCGAAGGCCCTTGGCGTCCTCAAAAAAGAGGCGGCCCTGCGGGGAGGCGTCCTCGGCGGCCACGGTGAGGGAGCGCAGGAAGCCGTCGAGGCGGGAGCGGGGACCCATGGTCGGGTCGGGCTCGACCACCCAGCGCCCGAGCCGGAACAGGGCGTTGGCCAGCAGGTGCGCGCGCAGCGACGGCGTCGTGGCGGCCGCGGCGGCGTGGAAGAGCATGCGGATCCGGGTGGCCTCGTCGGCGGAGGGGGCGGAGTCCTTGCCGTCGACGGCACCGAGGCGTTGCAGGCCGCCAT
>JAHITJ010000183.1 GCA_018817795.1 Myxococcota bacterium
AGCCAATAGACTCGACGGCTGGTTGGCAAGCGTCCATTCTTTCGTGACGAAGAAGCCTTCGGATTTCTGGACCGATTTCGATTTCGATTTCGATTTCGGGGGGAGTGGACCCTTCAGCTATAAATTGAGTTAGAACTCGACGGCCCTGATCCTCCATCGGCGACTGCCTCTTGACATCCATCGCCACCGGTGTGATGACTTCGATCCGGAGGTCCCATGGACTATACTGGACTGGCACAACGGCTCGCTGAGGTTCACCAGTTTCCCTGCAGTTACACGATCAAGCTCATCGGCGTGACGAACGTCCTGCTGGAGCAGACCATCCGCGACTCGGTCGCCGGCGTGCTTCCCGGCGCCGAATTCACCCTCTCCTGCCGCGCCAGCACGAAGGATCGCTTCTCGTCGTGGACCCTCGACGTGACAGCCCCCGACGTGGAGTCGGTCATCGCGCTGTACACCGCCCTGCAGCCCCTCGACGGCCTGAAAGTGCTGCTGTAGAACAATCTGCCGGACCATTCACCATTACTACTTGAGGAGGCTTTCACGATGTCCGACCATCCCGAAGATCGCATGGCCCAGTTCACAGACCAGCTGCGCGCAGAATCGGACAAAGGGCCCGGCCATGGCTTCGGTCGGTTCGCACGGCTCCTCGGCGGAGGCCTGGGCCTGGCCCGCAGCATCGCCAAGGCCGGGAAGAACAAGGACGCAGAGCCCTCGGACAAGGATCTCCTCCGCATGCAGGAGCTGGTCACCCGTCTGGGCACGCTCAAGGGACTGCCCATGAAGTTCGGCCAGATCATGAGCTACCTCGAGGTGGACCTGCCCGAGGAGACACGCCAGCTCCTGAGCCTCCTGCAGACGCAGTCCCCGGCCACGCCCTGGGAGCGCGTGGAAGCCATCCTCCGTGAAGATCTCGGAGCTCGGGCCGAGCCTCTCCTGGCGGGACTTGACCGGAGGCCGTCCTCCATCGCATCGATCGGCCAGGTCCATCGCGGCCGGCTGCCCGACGGCACCGAAGTGGCGGTGAAGATCCGGCACCCCGACATCGAGGAGGCCATCCGGTCCGACTTCCGGTCCGCCCACGTGGGCATGCTGTTCGCCTCGGCCGTGATGCCGGGCATGGGTGCCACCGCGAAGGACTTCATGGCCGAGATGGAGGCGCGGCTCCTCGAGGAGTGCGATTACGACCTCGAGGCCCGGCGCCAGATCCGCTTCGGCGCCCTGTTCGCTGATCATCCCGACATCGTCGTGCCGGCGGTGCACCGTGACTTCGGCGGCCGTCGCGTGCTCACGACCACCTGGGAGGACGGAGACGACATCGAGGTCTTCCGCTCCCGCGCGACACCGGAGGAGCGGGACCGTGCCGGCGCGGCCCTGTTCGACTTCTACATCGGCACCCTCTACCGCCATGGCCTCTTCCACGCCGATCCGCATCCGGGCAACTACCACTTCCGGCCCGATGGCAGGGTGGTGGTGTTCGACTACGGCTGCGTCCGGGAGTTCGAGCCCGAGGTCGCGGCCTCCTTCGTGGCGCTGGCCCATGCCGTGGCGGCCGACGACCGCGACCGGGTCTGCGCCGCCCTGCGCGGCCTGGGCGCCGAGCCCTCGAAGAACGACGACGCCTACGACCACCTGCGGCGACTGCTACGCTCGTTCTTCGGCCCCATGCTCACCCCCGGACCGCACGCCATCGAGGGCCGCATCGTGTTCAACTCCCGACAGATCATGCGTGACAAGATGGCCATCGCGCGCCTGCGGCTGCCTGGACGCCTGATGTTCCTCTTCCGCATCCGCTTCGGGCTCTTCGCGGTCCTCTCCAGGCTGGGCTCCGTGAACGACTGGGCCGCCATGGAGCGGACCTTCGCCGCGCAATCCGGCATCACTTCTGCGTAAACAATTATTTTAACAGTGACAGAGGCAGGCTCCTGGCGTATACCGGTGCCTGTGCAGTGAGTGTTTTTCAACACCCTCCCAGGAAGGACGCCGCCGGTTCACGGTGGGCTCGTTGTGACCGACATGCATCACTCTGCCCTTAAAAACAACAGGATCAACGACCTGGGCCATGGGCCTCGATGGCGGTCTTTCTGGCCGGCCTTCTGCCTGGTCCTCCCTGCCTTCATGGGCTGTACGTCCCCCCGAACACCGGATCCGGGCTCGAAGGAGAATCTCCAGGCCTCGCCTGCGCCCCCTTCGAAATCCCTCCTCGACCCGGGAGCGGTGCTGGCAGGCCACCTCCTGGGCACCTGGGTGCTGGTGGACCAGCAGACCGTCTCGGGACAAAGCCGGCTGCGCTGGGACAAGATGCGGGAGCTCACCTTCGGGGCCGACGGCACGTACACTCTGAACCTCGGCTACCGCAGCAGGTCCGATCGGTACGAGCTGGGCAGGGGCGTGATCCGGCTGCATGAGACGCTGCGCGAGGGTGTGGACATGATCCCGGGGCCGACGCCCTCGGATCCCGCGAAACTGGCGAACTGGAAGCCCGCCGAGGTCCAACACATCAATGAGATGACCATCGAGCGGTTCACCGCCGACCGGCTCATGGTGCTCGAGGACGACCCACAGATGGTGTTCAACCGCCATCTTCCGCCGGGCCGGCTCAAGAACACCTACCGACGCAAGCAGACCGGGGATTCCGGACCGATGCTGGGCCTCGGGCCCGTCCTGTTCGCCCCCGGCGCGGGACGCTACGCCGGGCAGTATGCGTTTTCCCAGTCCAAGCTGCCGACCATGGAGATGTCCGTCTCCTCGGGGAGCAGCGGCGCATCCCGCCTCGACCTCAACACCGACGGCACGGCCACGCTCTGTGCCGGAATTCAGGTGTCCAGTCATTTCTCGGCCAGCCAGTATGCGCCCGGCGGGGAGCGCAGCAACCGGGAGAGCCGCAAGACCCTGTTCGGCTTCGGCGGGCAGTGGACGACGGCGCGGGGCGTCGCTGTGGTCCGCTTCGACACGATGGTGTGGAACACGTGCGACCTGGCCTCGCCCACGGCCGTGCCCCAACTGCAGCCACCGCGCGAGCTGGTCTGCACCGGGATCCGGAGAAACAACGCTTTGCCGGTGGACGCCATCGCCTGCCGGCTGGACAAGACCATGGGACAACTGAACGATCTGGCGCTGAACCCCGCCGACTCCTACCGGGCCGGGCCCTTCAACCTGCAGAACGAGCCCATGGGACACATCTCCACGGATCCGGGCGTCCCCTGGCTGGTCCTGGGCACCGGATCCGGTGTGAAGATCGTCTCCGAGGACGGACGCTCCGAAGGCTCCCCCGAGGTCAAGATCACTACCGATGACGTGCGGCTGAACGAGGCGGACTACAAGACGGTTCCAGTGAAATAGCAGCCCACGCGCAAACCGCCGTGGGCGAGGGAGACCCCGTCGTCGGTGAACGTCAGGCCCGTGGCGAAGGCGAGCTGGCGGTCGGTGGTCAGGATGGCGGCCCGCCAGCCGGGGAGCCGGCGCACCACGTTGCCCAGGGCCGCGTAGAGGTCGCGCAGGTCTCTGGGATTTCCGATCCGCGCACCATAGGGTGGGTTGCACACCAGCAGGCCCGGTCCCGGGAGGTCCGGCGTGCGGGCCAGCGGGCGCTGCTCGAAGTCGATCCACGGCAGGACCCCCGCCCGCTGGGCGTTGCGCCGCGCGATGACCACGGCGCCGGGATCGCGGTCGGCACCGAGGATGGGAACGGACACAGGCCGCTGCTGCTGCCGTGCCTGGTCCTGGACGCGCAGCCATCGGGCCTCGTCGAAGCAGGACCAATCCATGAACGCGAAGCGCCGCAGGCCGCCCGGAGGCATGCGCGCGGCCAGCAGGGCCGCCTCAATGGGGAACGTGCCCGAGCCGCACATCGGATCGAGCAGGGCGCACGTCCCGTCCCACGAGGCCAGCAGCAGCACA
>JAHITJ010000024.1 GCA_018817795.1 Myxococcota bacterium
ACGGCACCATCGCGCTGATCGATCCTGCCACCGGCGTGGTGCAGAAGCGCCTGCGTCGCAGTGAGCAGGGCATCTACACCGTGCGCTGGTCGCCCGACGGACGCCACCTCGCGGCCACCGGAGATGACAGCGCGGTGACCGTGTGGGATACTTTGAGCGGCCGTCCCAGGATGGTCTTTCTCCTTGGCCAGTCCGTGATGGCAGCCGACTTCTCGCCTTCGGGCCGGGCGCTGGTGTTCGCGGATTCGGCGATAGCCCTGACGATCCCCATGGCGCCCGGTGGCACGGCTGAGGACCCACAGGCCATGCTTCAGCAGGCGCAGCAGGATGCCGGCATGGTGCTCAGGGGCTTCAACCTGGTGCAGGAGCCCTGAACGGATCGTCGGTGATCCTGTGTTCCAATCCGCCGGCAGGAGAGGAGATCCAGCATGAAATCCGTCCTTCAACCCCCAGTCCTGGCTGCGATTGTGCTGCTGCTGCAGACCCTCGTTGCCTGCTCTCCCTCCTCGGGGACCGGCACGCGGACCACGGACCTTCCCGTGGCGACGGTCCCCCTGGACATCGGCGCCTACACCGGCGGGCTGCCCGCCTGCCTGCTCGTCGCGGATGCGACGGGCCGGGTGGTCACGCGCGCAGGAGGGGAGCGCTGTGCGCAACGGTTTTCACCCTGTTCGACCTTCAAGATCCCGAACAGCCTGATCGGCCTGGAGACCGGCGTGTTGACCGACGCTACCACGGTGATCCCCTGGGATCAGGACCGCTATCCGCAGCAGGCCTGGTGGCCACCGGCCTGGACCGAGCGCGTCCATGACCTGCGTTCTGCGTTTGCGAACTCGTTCGTGCCCTTCTACCGTGCGCTGGCCTTGCGCATCGGCCGAGAGGCGATGGAGCGACACCTGAAGCGTTTCGGGTACGGCAATCAGGCCATCGGCGCCGGGCTCGACTCGTTCTGGCTCGACGGCACGCTGCAGATCTCTGCAGACGAACAAGTGAGGTTCCTGCGGGACTTCCATTCCGGCCGCCTGGGCATTTCCGCACGGTCCACCGCCATCGTCCGGGAGATCCTGGTGCACGAACGGTCCGGTGAATACGTGCTGCGGGCCAAGACCGGCACCGGCGGGGGCGAGGAGGGAAAGCCGGCCATCGGCTGGATCGTCGGCACCGTCGAGCGCGGAACGGATGTTCATTTTTATGCTTTCAACGTCTCCGCACCGACCACCGCAGCGATCGAGCGTCAGTGGCGCTTCGGTGTCCTCCGTGCCATGCTGTCGAAGCTGGGCTTGTGGCCGCGAATTGAAAAGGCGGACAACTCGGGTATACTTCACGGGTCCTGACACGCGTTGCCCCGGAAAGACAGTGATGCACCCATTTCGATTTCTCCTGCCCGCTTATCTGTTGCTCCTTGTTTTCGCGGCCGGCTGCGGTGGACCTGATCTGCGGCGCCTGTGCGAGCCGGGCACACCGCTGCCTTCGCGCCGGGTGCTGCGCTGCGCCGCCGAGTTTTCCGCCCAGGCCGCGCGGCCCATGGACTCGGCGCTGCCGGGGGCGTTCACGATCAAGACCATCGTTGACCAGGCCAACGGCGACGCGGTTCATTTCCTCGACACCAACGCGTATCCCGTGCACCGCACCTTCGCGGTGGACCATCTCGGCTTTCCACCCGACGGCCCGTTCGTCAACGAGTACTTCTACCCCCAGCGGCGGTTCCTGCTCGGTTCGGTGACGTACTACGAGGAGCCTGATATCTGGGCGTACGAGCTGGCGCCCTACGACACCGCCTCCAACGAGATGATCGCGCTGGCCATGCGGCGACTCGCGGTTGCGGCGTTCTTCGGTCGCGCTTTGCGGTTTCATCCCACCTCGGCCGCCCAGGAACAGCGCGCAGCCGAGCTGCCTGCGGACGTGCCCGTGGTGACCACTGAGGCGCTGCAGGCGGGCATCTCCTGTCAGCCGCTGACCCTCGGCGAGACCTGCGGCCGGGTGCACATCACGACGGCGGCCAACCTGCCATTTTCACTGCTGGGCCCTCGCGATCTGGTCGTGCTCGACCGCGCCTCCAACGATCTCGTCGCGATCGGAGGTCTGGTCGTCGCCGAGGTTCAGATGCCCCTGGCTGACGCCAACCTGCGCGCCTCCCGTCGCCCGACGCCGTTTCTGGTGCTTCGGGACGCGTCCGAGGTCTTCGCTCCCCTGTTCAACCAGTGGGTGTGCCTGACGGTGGGCGCCTTCGACTGGCAGGTGACGCCCGTCACCGAGGACGAGGCGGACGCGTGGTTTGCGGCGCATCCACTCCCCGTGGTGACCGTGCCTTCGCTGGATCTCACGG
>JAHITJ010000184.1 GCA_018817795.1 Myxococcota bacterium
AAGTGCCAAGTCGAAATCGAAATCGAAATCGAAATCGATTCAATTTCCTCGTAAATCAACAGTTTTTCGATGTCATCGGTTCTAATGAATCCAGCCAATAGACTCGACGGCTGGTTGGCAAGCGTCCATTCTTTCGTGACGAAGAATCCTTCGGATTTCTGGACCGATTTCGATTTCGATTTCGATTTCGGGGGGAGTGGACCCTTCAGTGAATAAATTGAGTTAGAACTCGACTGCCCTGACCGCCCTCCGGTACAGCTTGACATCGGGGGGCATATCCTTGTATTCAACGGGGTCGCCGGACCGGCAGGGAAGGAACTCCTTTTCCGCCATGCTTTCGGCAGGAGTATGTCCATGGAACCCGTTTCCCGCCGCTACATCCCCCAGAAAATGCTGTTCGACACCCGCTTGATCGAGCGCAACCTGAGCGAGAGCTTCATCACGAGCCAGGAACTGGAAGTTCACCTCTCCAAACTGGTGGATGTCTCGGAGCAGTGCCGCCGCCTCGACACCAAACCCCTGGGTGTGCAACTGGACGGCACCGAGGACGGGGAAGACGCATGAAGTGCAACCCCGATCTCTCCGACGCCCCGATTGATTTCTCCAGTTTCGTCATCTCGCTGTCCTCGTCGGTGTTGATCTCCCTGGGCGAGATTCCCAATCCGGACACGGACGAGACGATGGTGGATGTCTGCTTTGCCAAGCAGACGATCCAGATTCTGGAGATGCTGCAGGAGAAGACCCGCGGCAACCTCAACGATGGGGAGCAGGAACTGATCGATTCAATCCTGTTCGATCTGCGCTTCAAATATGTCCAGCACGTGAAGAAAACTTCCCACTGAATCGGGCGTCTCGCCCGGGCCGCGTCATTGCCGAAGGGGGGTCGACATGATCCTGGAATGTCAACTGAATTCCGACCGAGATCGACTCCGGCTGCGCCTGTCCGAGCAGGGATGGGTGGAACGCACTGCCTGGCGCCTCTACGGCACTGGATGCTTCTGCGCTCCCACCATCGAGCGGGTGCAGTTATCCTCCTGTGGCACGCGCGTCGCGATTCGGTTCGACGATGGACGAGAGGGGCTGCTGGAGGCGACCGACCTTTCACCGCAGGGGCCTCCGACGCTGGTGATCCGCAACATCGGCCAACTGGTGCGCTTCGATGGGGCCGGTCGTTTCGAGGCGGTACCCGACGCGGTGGTCCTGATCCGGCACGACCGCATCCTGGCCGCCGGGCCGCGCGCCGAAGTCCCCGTGCCCGACGGCCAGGCACACGTGCGCACCATCGACGCACGGGGGGGCGTAGTCTCCGCCGGGCTGGTGGATCCGCATACCCATCCCGTGTTCGCCGGGGATCGCGCCCGGGAGTTCGCCATGCGCAAGGCTGGCGCCACCTACGCCGAGATCCAGGCGGCCGGCGGCGGCATTCTCTCGACGATGCGCGCCACCCGGGAGGCCACCGACGAGGAATTGTTCCGCTCGGCCCTGCGCCGGCTCGCACGCATGTCCGGCTTCGGTGTCACGTCCATCGAGGGCAAGAGCGGCTACGATCTGACCGCCGATGGAGAAATCCGGATGCTGCGCGTCCTGCGCCGGCTGGGCGCACGCAGCGCGGTGGACGTCTCCCCGACCCTGCTGGCCGCGCACATCGTGCCCCCGGAGTTCGTCTCCGACCGTGCCGCCTACGTGCGGCTGATCGTGGAGGACATGATCCCCCGGTCCCGGGATCTGGCCGTCTCCGTGGACGTGTTCTGTGAGGACAACGCATTTTCGGTTGCAGAGACCGTCGCGATCCTTGAGGGTGCGCGAGACGCCGGATTACAGACGCGTGTGCATGCAGGCCAGTTCCACAGTCTCGGCGTCGTCTCCGAGGCCGCCCGGCTGGCCTCGCTCAGCGTGGATCACCTCGAGCAGGTCAGCGACGGGGAGTTCGACGCCCTCGCCCGCACCGGTGGAACCACCGCCGTGCTTCTGCCGGGCGCGGCCCTCACCCTGGGACTGCCGATCCCTTCCGGCCGCGCATTTTTGGATCGCGGCATTCCCGTGGCCGTGGGCACCGACTGCAACCCCGGCACTTCGATGACCGAGAACCTCCCGCTGGCCGGCACCCTGGCCTGCCTTCAGATGGGGCTGACCGTCGAGGAGACCTGGGACGCGATGACCCGCACCGCCGCACGGGCCGCGGGTTTCACCGACCGGGGCAACCCCGTGGCGGGTGCCGCAGCCGACCTCGTCGTGTGGAATTTCGGGCACTACGGAGTGCTCCCGTACCACTTCGGCGTGACCCACGTCCGGTCCCTGATCCGGCAGGGCGTGGAAGTTCAGCTTGAATCGGAATGACTTTTCGTTATTTTAGGTTGACCTGACCTGTGAATGACCAAGAACCCACGGGTTTCACTTGGAATGGAGAAAAAACATGAGTTCACATAAAAAATTCGATCAACAACTGGAACTGCTGAAGAAGGTGTCCGGAAAACTGTACAACCGGGATTACCTGCTGACCTGGGAACAGGATCTCGACACGATCACCGCGACCGTCGAGCTGGCCCGCATGCTGTCCGAGCTGCACCGCGAGGGCACGGACCTGCGCGCGTTCCGCTCCGGCCTCGGCGTATCAATCTTCCGCGACAACTCCACGCGCACCCGATTCTCCTATGCCAGCGCAACGAACCTGCTGGGTCTGCAGGGCATGGATCTCGACGAGACCAAGAGCCAGATCGCCCACGGCGAGACGGTGCGCGAGACCGCGGCCATGATATCCTTCCTCACCGAGGCGATCGGCATCCGCGACGACATGTACATCCACGAGGGGCACTCGTACATGACCGAGGTCGGCCGCGCCCTCGACGACGCGTACGAGAACAAGGTGCTGGCACAGCGTCCGGCGGTGATCAACCTTCAGTGCGACATGGACCATCCCACCCAGAGCATGGCCGACCTGTCCCATCTGGTGGGCATGTTCGGCGGTCTGGACCAGCTGCGCGGCAAGCGCATCGCCATGACCTGGGCGTATTCGCCGTCCTATGGCAAGCCCCTGTCGGTCGCCCAGGGCATCATCGGCCTGATGACGCGCTTCGGAGCCGACGTGGTGCTGGCTCATCCCGAGGGCTACAACGTGATGCCGGAGGTCCTCGAGTTGTCTGGCAAGCAGGCCCAGGCTTCGGGCGGCCGCTTCTCCCAGACGCACTCGATGGAGGAGGCCTTCCGTGATGCCGACGTGGTATATCCCAAGAGCTGGGCCCCCATGGCTGTCATGGAGGAGCGCACCCGCCTGCTGCGCGCTGGCGAGAACGCCGCGCTCAAGGATCTCGAGAAGTCCGCGCTCGCACAGAACGCGAGCCACAAGGACTGGGAGTGCAACGACAAGATGATGAAGCTCACCAAGGGCGGGGACGCGCTGTACATGCACTGCCTGCCCGCCGACATCTCCAACGTCTCCTGCCCCCAGGGCGAGGTCTCCGCGGACGTGTTCGAGAAGTACCGCCTGCGCACCTATCACGAGGCTTCATACAAGCCGTTCGTCATCGCGGCGATGATCCTGATGACCCGCTTCGAGCGCGTGGATCACGTGATCCGTCACCTTCTGGAAAAGGACAAGTCTCGTCATGTTAAATGAATGGGTTGAGGTCTCCCTGCCGGTGACCACCGAGCAGGAGGATGAGGTGGCGGCCCTGTTCGTGTGGGCTGGCGCCATGGGCGTGGAGGTTCGTGACACGACCACCCTGTTTGCGGAGGACCGTGGCACGACGAGGGTCGTGGCCTACATCGAGCAGGGCACGGAGAAGGCCTTCATGGATCTGCTCAATCCAGTCCTGGCGGCCTCGCTGGACCAGCCCGAGGAAGAGCTCGCAGAGCGCTTCCGCATGCTGCCCATCACCCGGCAGGAGTGGAACGAGTTCTGGAAGAAAACCTTCGACGTGCAGCGGATCGGACACTTTGTCATCCGGCCTTCCTGGAAGGAAGTGGTGCCAGAGCCCGGAGACACGGTGTTCGTCATCGATCCGGGCATGGCCTTCGGCACCGGGCTGCACGCCACGACGCGGCTGGTGATGGAGGCCATCGAGCAGTTGCACGCCTCGGGCTTCCGGCCCACGCGCATCCTGGACATGGGAGCTGGCACGGGCATTCTTTCGATGGCCGCGGCAAGCCTGTTTCCGGAGGCGAGGATCTGGGCCGTCGACAACGACCCCGACGCCGTCGAGACTGCCGCCGAGGTGATCGCGAACAACGGCCTTTCGGACCGGATCCAGGTGGGTCTTTCGTGGTCGGAGGCGCCTGTGGATCTGGTGCTGGCCAACATCCAGCGCGATGTTCTGCTGGAACTCAATCCCCTGTTCCAGCGGAACCTGGACCCGGGCGGCCGGATGGTGTTCTCGGGCATCCTCAACGATCAGATTGACGAGATCCGCGAGAAGACGAACCTGCCGGTGGTCCGCAATTGGCACGAGGGCGAGTGGGAACTGGTGGTGTTCGAAAAACCTGCCACGGGAGGATAGTCATGACGAATCGCATGCAGCTTCGCTGGGTACTGTTCACGCTGTCCGCGCTGGCGTTCTTCGCCGGCTGCGCGAAGACCTCATTCATTTCCGGCACCCGGATCCCGGCGACCCGGGCGAACAAGGAAATCATTGAGGTGATTGAAAACTATCGTCGGATCCTGATCGCCATGGACGCCGAGGCGCTGATCCGGTTGGCCCATCCGAACTATTACCAGCCCAAGACCTCCTCGGACGAGAAGGCGTATGACCGGAAAGGGCTTTCCGAGGCCGTTCACATGCGCTTCGCCCAGCTCAAGAACGTCCGGCTGGACATCCAGTACCGCCGGATCAAGTGGGAGGGCGCCGAGCGCGTCTCGGTCGAGGTTTACCTCGACGGCTCGTACCAATTGATCGTGAGCGAGGAGAATCGCTGGGAGAAGAAGACGGACTACATGCGCCTGACGCTCGAGAAGCACAAGGACAAGTGGCTGTTCATCTCCGGATTGTAATGTCGGTAGTTTTTTTATTAACAATCAAAATATATATTAAATAATATTTTTTCACCAGACCGCCGCGTCGGATCCCCTCGACCTCCTGGCGACGACCTCCGGGACCATGCCGCAGGATCCCTGTCCAGGGGGACATCCCATCCAAAAAAGACTGTTGTCGAATCACCTTTTTTGATTGCATCCATTTATCATAGGCGTTACGCTCTCGCCATGTCTTTTGTGGCATTTCACAACCAACTAGCCGAGTAGTCAAAGAGAGCCGAAATGATGAAGGAAATCAAGACACTCATCGCGAACCTCTTCAATACCCCGAGCGACAACCACATGCTGGAAGAGCTGGAAAATCTTGTGCTCTCCAGCGACGAGCCGGCGCAGGAGCTGGCCGCTGTTCTGGTCAAGGCCGCCCAGCGCGCGCTCCTGGCCAAGCAGTTGGAGCTGGCACACCGTTTCTACCGGTTTGCCGAGCGCCGGCAGCCCGACGATCTGGAATTGATCTCCGCGATCGCCAGGATGCTCGACGAGGAGTTGTGGCTGGGCGTGGAAGCGCTGGGCATGTATCGCCGGGTCGCCGAGCTCGATCCGAAGAACGATGAGGCGGCCTCCCGGCTCGAAGCGCTGGAGCAGGAAGCCGGCAACTGGGAGAAGATGCTCGAGAAGTACACCGCCGAGGCCGACAGTGCGTCGGAGCCCCAGTGGGCCACGCACATGTACTTCAGGGCTGCGGAGGTGGCCGCCAAGTACGGCTCGGACCTCAACCGTGTCGAGGAACTCCTGAAGAAGGCGCTCGAGATGGATCCGGACCACTCGGACACCGTCAAGCACATCGAATATCTCTATCGCGCGCTGAAGCGCTATGCGGAGCTGGCTGATTTCCTGCGGGAGAAGTTGCCGCGCATCACGGACCCCCAGGAGCGTGCCGCCTGCCTGCTCGAGGTTGCCTACCTCGAACTGGAGCACACGCACCAGCCCCAGTTGGCCGAGGGCCACCTGAAGGAAGTGGCCTCGATCACCCCGGGCCTGGAGAAGACATCCATGCTGCTGGTGGAGGCGTTTACCCAGCAGGAGAAATGGGAGGACCTGATCGCCTTGTACGAGAGCGAGCTCAAGAACGGCTCCAACGCCGAAGAGATGAGCCTGCAACTGGGCATGCTGTGGTGGAAGAAGGTCGGCGATCTCGACACCGCCGAGCAGTACTTCTCCAAGCTGCGCAAGGGCGACATGATGTCCCCGCTGGTGATGAACTTCTACAGCGAGTATTACGTGTCCAAGGATGACTACATGCGGCACCTGACCATGCTGCAGCAGGCCATGCGCGCTGTGGCCAGCGACGTTGACAAGAGCGTTGAGCTGGCCCGCCGGATCTCGGAGATCTCGGTTGAGAAGAGCCCTGAGAAGGCCATCGATGTGTGGAAGCGCATCCTCAAGATGGACAAGATGAACACCGCGGCTATCGACGCGCTCAAGGATCTGTACTTCCGGGGTGAAAAGTGGAACGCCCTGATGGAATTGTACAAGGACGTCGAGCACGCGCTGCCGCCGGAGGACATCGCCGGGCGCATCTCGGTCCTGATGGACATGGCAGATCTCATCGAGGAGAAGATGAAGGTCGACGCCATGGTGGTCAATGTCTACAACGCCATCCTGAAACTTGATCCGCACCACCCGAAGGCCATGGACTCCCTGGCGGAGAAGTACGAGGCCATGGGGCGCTGGCGCGACGTGATCGTGATCTACGAGGAAAAGAACGCCTGCGAGACCGATCCTGAGAAAAAGAAGAATTATCTCAAGCAGATAGCGAACCTGTGGGGCACCAAGTTGTCCAACCCCAACAAGGCGGCCGAGCCCCTTGAGCAGATTCTCGAAGTGGACCCCACCGACCTCGAGACCATCACCGCGCTCAAGGACATCTACGAGAAGCGGCGCAACTGGAAGGGCCTGTTCGAACTGCAGTTGAAGGAAATCAATTTGATACCCGAGCACGAGCAGCGGTCGAAGTTCATCGACCTCGCCCGCTTTGCCCAGCAGCCGCTGGGGAACCCTGTGCTCTCGATCGAGATGTGGAACCGCGTGCTCGAGTTCGATCCCCACGACATTGACGCGCTCGAGAGCCTGATTTCCCTGTATGAACGCGAGAAGCGGTATCCGGCCCTGGTGGAGATGCTGCGCCGCAAGATCGCGATGAGCGTGGGCGACGAGGCGCTGGTCCTGCTGGAGAAGACCGGCGCGATCCTGACGGACAAGATGGGCGCCACCGGCGAGCTCGCCATGGGCACATGGAAGACCGTGCTGGAGTTTCGTCCGGGCCATCCCAAGGCCATGAAGATACTCAAAGAGCTCTACAGCACCAACCGGGACTGGGAAGCGCTTGAGGGCCTCTTTGCCGATCGCGAAAACTGGGTCGGCTACATCGAGACGCTGCATGACTGCGCCGAGGCCGCCTCGGCCCCCGATGAGAAGATCCAGTTGTACTTCAAGATCGCCAACGTCTTCACCGACAGGCTGCAGAAACCCGAGAGGGCGATCAAGTCCTACGAGAGCATTCTCGAGGTGGAGCCTGAAAATGCAAAGGCTGCGGCCCTGCTGCTGCCAATCTATGAAGACGCCGGTCGCTGGAAGGAAGTCGCCCGCATGGTCGAGATCCTGCTGGCTTCCTGCGTGGAGCCGTCCCAGCGCCTGGAACACCTGCAGAAGCTCGTCCTCGTCTGCGAGGAGAAGTTGAACCAGGCCGAGCCGGCATTCAACTGGTGTGCCCAGGCCTACATCATCGATCCGCAGGACGACGTGATCGTCAGTCGGTTGGAGAAGCTCGCCGAAGCCTCCCGCAACTGGGAGGCCCTCGCCAAACTCTATTCCGAAGTGCTCGACCGCCTGTCCGGCGCCGAGAAGATCCGCCTGATGTCCCGCCTGGCCAACCTGTATGTCAACCAGCTCGTCGCCCTCGAGCAGGGTGAGGGGATCTGGCGTGCCGTGCTCGAGCAGGAGCCCGAGAGCGGTGAGGCTCTGATGGGCCTGGCTTCCATCTACGAGTTGCGGCAGAACTGGACGGAGCTGCTGGAGATCCTGAACAAGCAGATCTCGAGCGCACCGCAACTGCACGATCGCCTGGCAGCCATGATGAAGATGGCCCAACTGCTGGAAGTGCATATGGAGAAAACCGGCGAAGCCATTGAGATGTACAAAAAAATCATCTCGCAGGCCTCTGACTACCTGCCTGCCCTGGCAGCCCTGGATCGCCTGTATGAGGCCGGCCGCATGTACGAGAACCTGGCGCATGTCCTGCGTCAGCAGGAAAACCTCTCCGATGGCGAGCTCCGGATCGCTTTCCGCCTGCGTCTGGGCCGCCTGTACATGGGTCCCCTCCCGGATGCGCAGGAGGCCCTGTCCTGCTTCGAGACGATCCTGGGCGAGGTGCCCGATCACGCTGGCGCCCTGTCCTCCCTGGAGACGATGCTCGAGCCTTCCCGTGACCCGTTGGTGCGCCGCTCCGCTGCTCTGCTGCTGGCTCCGTGCTATCTGCGCCTGGAGAACTGGGAGGCCTATGCCCGTTCCCTGGAAGTCATAGCCACGATGGAAAAGGACGAGGATCAGAAGATCCAGAACTATCTGGAACTGCTGAACATCACCGTGCGACGCGTGGGTGACACGACCCGCGGGCTCGATATCGCGCGGGTGCTCTTCCAGTTGTCCCCGGGCAATGCCGACGTGCGGCAGGAGCTGCGCCGTCTGGCCATCCTGGAGGACCAGATCCCGCAGTTGAAGGAACTGTACATCGAGACGCTGTCGGCCAGGCCCGGGTTGAAACTGACGCTGGCCTGGGAAGTCGCGCTGCTCGAGGAAGAGGAGCTGCACGATCAGGCGGAGTCGGAGAAATACTACCGCATGGTGCTCGAAGAGGAACCTCTCCACGACCAGGCGTTCGCGGCCCTGGAGCGCATCACCACCCAGACAGAGCGCTGGATGGACCTGCGCCTGCTGATCGAAAACCGCGTCGAGGTCCTCAACGATCCGGACCAGCAGAAGACGATGCTCCTGAAGTTGAGCGCACTCAATGAGAACATTCTGGCTGATGTGGACGCGGCCATCGCCTCCTACCGGCAGTTGAGGCAACTGGAGGCTGGTTCACAGGAGGCCTTTGTGGCCCTGCAGCGCCTGTATGACCTCTCCGAAGACTGGGCGCAACTGGCGGATCTGTACCAGGATGAACTGGCCTACACCCGCAATAACGAACAGCGAATTCTGCTGATGATCCAGCGGGCCGACCTGCTTATGCACAAACTTGACCGGGCTGCGGACGCGGTGTCGCTTCTTCAGGAGATCCTGTCGCTCAACTCAAGCCACATTTCGGCGCGCTCGATGCTCAATGAATCGCTGGAGAAGCCGGAAACGCGGCAGTCCGCTGCGGACATCCTGCTGAACCTCTTTGAGCATGAGACCAACTTTGAAAAGATCGTGGATCTCCTGGAAATCAAACTCGAAGCAGCCGAGAGCCGCGACGAGGCCGTCGGAATCCTGTCCCGCCAGGGTAAATTGTTCACTGTCCAGCTTGCCCGACCCGAACAGGCCTTCTCAGCCTGGCGCCGGGCGCTGAAACTGGAGCCTGGCAACCTCGAGGTGCGGCACGCCCTTGAGGAGTTGGTCGACCTCTCCGGAAACACCGTCGAGCTCGTCGAGGTGTGGAACGAGGCGATCACGGCTGCCGGCGACGATCTTGAGTTGTCGATGCTGTACATCGAGAAGATTGCCCAACTTTATGAGCGTCAGTTGTCCGACCCGGAGAAGGCGGTCTTCTGGTACAAGAAGCTGCTCTCGGTGTCCGGCGACTACGTCGAGATCCAGTCCAAGGCGACGCAATCCCTGATCCTGCTGCTCTCCACGATGGACGAATGGATCGACGTCATCGATCTGTATCGCCGCCAGTTGGCCTGGCTGGACAACCCCCGCGAGCGCAAGGCCGTGTACCGCAAGGTGGCCTCGCTTCAGGAGGATATGCTCGACGCGCTGGAAGACGCCGCCGGAACCTATCATCAGTTACTCGGGGAGTTCCCGGAGGACGATGACGCACTGGATCGCCTCGAATACATTTATTCCCGCCTCGAGAAATGGGAAAAACTGGTCGAAGTGCTCTCTCGCAGGGCAGAACTCTCCCTGGATCCTGGCACTCGACGGGATTTCTACTCCCGCATCGCGATCCTGCGCGAGGAGAGTCTGCAGAACATCGAGGGTGCCGCCGAGGCATGGGCCGCGATCCTGTCCGAGTTTCCCGAGGACGGGGAGTCGCTGCGCTATCTCGCCCGCCTCAACGAGGCGCTGGGCCGATGGGCGGACGTGTTCGATCTGGTGGAGCGCGAGCTGGCATTAACCACGAACGAAGAAAACCGCCACGCGCTTTTGTATCGCCTGGGCTATATCCTGCAGGTTCACCTGGAAGAGCCGGCAAGGGCGATCGCGTTCTATCGGGACGTCATTGAACAGGACCCCGAGCATGAAAAGGCGAAACTTGCGCTCGAGACCATGCTTCTGGGCGAGGAAATGCTGGCTATGGAAGCCGCCTCGATCCTTGAGAAGATCTATGAACTTGAGGATAACTGGGAGAAACTGACGGGACTGTATGTACTCAAAGCCGGCTACTCCATGGATTCCCAGGAGAAAGTGGATCTGTTTGTAAAAATTGCCCATATCAAGGAATATGAGCTTCATGAAGCCGGCGCCGCGTTCGGATTCTATGGGCAGGCACTCAAGGAGTGTCTGGCGCTCCCGATGCTGGAGGATGTACTGGACAATCTACAGAGATTGGCGGCGATGGAGAACAAGTGGGCCGAGCTCGTCGAGATGTACAAAGTGAACGTCGACGAAATCCTGGACACCAATCTCCAGGAGAAGGTGTTCCTGATCATCGCCGATGTTTCCCGCGATGAACTGAAAAATCTGGAACTGGCGCGCATCTACTATCAGAAGGTGCTCGAGCAACGGCCGGATTCCATGCATGCGCTGGATGCGCTTGAATACGTTTACAAGGAAGTGGCTGACTGGGAAGCGCTCATGGGTATTTACCTGAAGCGCGCCGAGTTGGGCTACAACGATCCGGACGCCCGGTATTCGGCTCTGGTCCTGGCAGCTACCCTGTGCAAGGTCCAGTTGAAGAAGCCCCAAGACGCGATCGTGCATTACAAGGAAATTATTGAATTCCGTCCTGGTGATTCCGTCATCTTCCGCGCGCTGGAGGAATTGTACTTTGACCAGGAGGGCTGGGAAGACCTCATCGAGTTGTACGACCACCGCATCCGCTACGTATCCGAACTAAGCGAGGCGGTAGAGATTCGCTATAATATGGGCGAAATCTACCAGGATTACCTCAACGAGTCCGAACGCGCCCTTGAGATGTTCAAGGGAGCGCTGGGTGGAGATCCGACCCGCGAGGACACCATCCGCCGACTCGAAAAATTCCTGGATGTCGAGGGCCACGCAGCCTCAGCAGCCGAAACCCTGGTCCCGATCTACGCCTCGCGCCAGAACTGGAAGGAACTGATACGCGTGTTCTCATTGCAGCGGCAGATGCTCGAGGCCGTCGAGGAACGCGCGCCGATCACCAAGAAAATCGCTGGTCTGTATGATGCGGTGCTTGAGGACATGGACAGTGCGTTCGTGTGGTATGGCTATCTCTTCGTGGAGACACCGGCGGATCGCGCTGTCCGCAGCCGCCTGCTTTCGCTCGCCGACAGCCTGGGCCGCTGGCAGGAAGTCTCCGAGGTGTTCGCCAAGGTGCTCGAAGACGCCTACGCTGATCTGGATTATGTGCTCGAGGTCGCCGAACACCTGGCCCGGATTTACTCCAACCGCCTTCAGAAGGTGGAAGAGGCCCGCAAGTGCTACAAGCGTATTCTCGACGCTGACCACAACCGCAAGGACATCTTTGCGGAGCTGGAAATGATGCTCCTGACGGCCGAGCGCTGGGATGATTTGCTGACGATCTATCGCGAGGCCGCCGAAGCTTATTACGATCCAAATAAAAAGAACCAGTATCTTTTCAAAATGTCCTCAGTGTTTGAAGACAAATTGGAAAAATATGAAGACGCGGTCGAGACCTACAAGGAAATCCTTGTCGGAGCTCCGGATGACAGTGTGGCCAACACCGCCCTGCGCCGCCTGTACACACGGCTGGAGCGTTGGGAAGATCTGGTCGAGCACCTGCTGGTTCTGGTGCAGCAGCAGCAGCACGAGCCACGCGAGATCTGCGAACTGAACCTGACGCTGGCCAAACTGTATCACCAGAAGTTGGCCGATCCGATTTCGGCCGTGGACCGGATCGAGGCGATCCTGCAGATCGAGCCCCTCGACGAACAGGCGATCCTGTTCCTGGAGAGCCTGCTGCTGACCGAGGATATTTCCTTGCGTGCAGCGGCGTTGCTGCAGCCTATCTACATGAACCTGGATCAGTGGGAAGATCTCGTGAACGTGTACGAGATCCAGATCGATGGAATCGACGATCAGTATCAGAAGATCGAATATCTGAAGGAATGCGCGAATCTGTATGACTCCCGTGGCAACCGGCTGGACCGGGCGTTTGCGTCCCTGAGCCAGGCGTGGCTGCTGGAGAGCACGGATCGGGATCTCTTCGAGGCCCTGTATCAGTTGGCTGCGCGCCAGTCCAATTGGGCGCAGTGCATCGAAGTTTATGAAAAGGGGATCAAGGACGCCTACGACACCGATCTTCAGGTCACCGTGCTGCTGCGCATCGCCAGAATCCAGTCCGAGATCCTGACACAGCCCGCCGAAGCCCGCAAGAGCTACCTGCGTGTACTGGAGGTCCAGGAAGATCACCTCGAGGCCCTGACCGAACTGTCGATCCTGCTCGAGGAAATGGAAGCATGGGAAGAACTGAACTCGATCCTGGACCGTCGTTCGTTCCTGCTCCACGAGCCCGCAGAGAGCGTGCGGACCCTGCGCCAACTCGCGCTGTTGCAGCAGAAACTGGATCTGCCGTCTTCCGCGGTGGAGACCTGGAAGCGGCTGCTTGAGGTCGAGCCCAACGAGGCCGGTGCCCTGCGTGCCCTGGAAACGTTGTATGAACAGAGTGAAAATTGGACGGAGCTGGCCGAAGTGCTTCGCCAGTTGGCCGAGGTGGCCGAGACTGCGGACTTTGCAGTGTCCCTCAAGCTCGCCCGTGTTCAGGAGGAGAAGCTCGAAGATAATTACGAAGCCATCTCCACCCTGCAACGGATTCTTTCGGAATCGCACGATCATCTGGCCGCTCTGCAGTCCTGCTCCCGCCTGTATGAGAAAGAGCAGAACTGGATGGAGTTGATTCAGACGCTCAACCAGATGGTCGTCCTCGAGCCCCTGGACAACAGGCGCAACGAGTTGATCTTCCGCATCGCTCACGTGTTGCAGCATGAGATCAACGATGTCGAGCAGGCGATCAAGAAGTACCAGTCCATTCTCGAGTTTGATTCACGCCATGAAAAAACCATCGGCGCCCTCGAGGAGTTGCTCGAAGCCGAGGACTTCCGTCCGCAGGCTGCTGCGATCCTGGAGCCCCTGTATCTGGAGCAGGCTCAGTCCGGCAAGCTCATTCATTTAAATGAGTTGCTGCTGGAAGTCGCTGTAGAGCCGGAAAGAAAGATTAAGTTGTTGCGCACTATCGCAACAATTTATGAACAAGGAAACGATCTGGACCAGGCTTTCGAATACTGGGGAAGGTTGTTCCGCGAGAACCCGGCCGATACCGAGGTTGAGGGCCAGTTGATGCGGATCACTGCCGCCGGCAGCAAGTGGCAGCGGCTGGTGGATCTCCTCGACGAGGCGGGCAATGATGTGTACGAGCCGACCTTGCGTAAGCGGCTGATCCTGACTGTGGCGCAATTGTATGAAGTAAGCCTCGAGAACACTCCAGCGGCCATCGATACGCTGAAGAAGGGTCTGGATGCTGTGCCTTCGGATCTGGAGATCCTTGCCCAGCTCGACCGCCTGCTGACCGAGACCCGTAAGTACGAAGACCTGCAGGAAGTGCTCCGTGCCCAGGCAGATGCCACCGAAGGTGCGACCAAGGCTCAGTTCCTGTTCCGTCTGGGTCATCTGGACCTGCACCAGTTCAATAAGGGCGAAGATGCGATTGAAGTGTGGCAGGAAGCCCTGAATTTCCAGGAAAATCATCCGGACGTCTTCCGTGAGCTCGAAGCACTTCTCGGATCGGCCGGTCCTCTGGTGGCCCCAGCACTGGAAGTGCTTGAGCCGGCCTATGAGCGCATGGGCGCTCACGATAAACTGGTTACGGTGCTCGAAGTGCGCGTCACGCTGACCGAGGACGCAGGGGACCGTGCCGGTCTGCTGGAGCGCGCGGCCCAACTCTGCAAGACCATGGGTTATCTGGATAAAGCGATCAACCTGCTCGCACAGGGTGTGGCGCTTGCACCGGACAACACCATGCTCATGGAGTCGTTCATTGAGCTGGCCCAGCACGCGGATCGGATTCCGACTGTGCTCACCACATCACTGGAAATCCTTAGCAGGGACATCGACGAGATGGCCGCGATCGCCATGGCGCTGCGTGTGGCACCACTGGCGCTCTCTGTCGGCGATGTGGTCTCAGGAGAAAAATTGTACCTCGCGGCGTTGGCACGCGAGCCCGAGAACATGGACGCCATACGGGCGCTCGAAAACCTGTATCGTGTGGGAGACGACACCAAGAAATTGGTGGCGATCCTACAGAAGCGTGCCGACCAGGAATACGATCCGAACACGAAAAAGTCCATTTGCAGTGAGGTCGCCAATCTTGCCGAAACCCAACTGAACGATCTGGCGCTTGCAGAAAAAGCCTGGAAAAATCTGCTGGAATCCGACGAGAGCGACTTGGTCGCACAGGACCAATTGATTCGTCTGTTTGAGCGTATGGAAAAATGGAACGAACTGATTGAAGTATTGAAAACAAAGATTAATTATATGCCCACGCCTCAGGATCAGCAGAGCCTGCGCCAGCGGATCGCCCAGACCTACGATGAGAAATTGAACCAGAAGGAGCTCGCCGAGGAACAGTGGCGCGAAGCGTATGACAGCGATCCAGCCTTCGAACCGGCCTATTTTGCGTTGATGGCTATATATAAAGAAAAATCCGACTGGGATGCCGTCAAGGACCTGTTCTTTACGAGGCTCGGGCAGGCCTCGGTGGATTCCGAGCGCCTGGCTGTTCTGGAGGATCTGGCCAACCTGTCGATGATCCAGCTCAAGGAAGTCGATGATGCGGTAGGTTACTGGATGCAGATCCTCGAGGTTGATCCCCAATATGGCGAAATCTTCGAGAAACTGTCCCGGGTCCTGATCGAAGGTGAGCGTTACTATGAGCTCGCCGATGTTCTTCAAAAGCGTGCCGATTTCTTCTCTGGCAAGGGAGATCATCGACTGGAAATGCAGGCACTGGATCAGTTGGCCCGCCTGTGGGAAGAGAAACTCGAGAGCCCGACCGAGGCACGCAAGATCCTGGAGCGCATTCTGGAGTCTGATCCGGCTTCGGTTACGGCCTTGACCGGGCTTGCGCGCATCTTTGAGAATGTACAGGATTGGGAACACTGTCAGCAGTATCTGGAGAAGGCGGCCCTTTTGGAACCGCAGGGTCAGGATGGAGCCGAACTGGCCTTCCGGCGAGGCAAGGTTGCAGAGAAGTTGGGTGACAATGAGAAAGCCCAATCCTGCTGGGAAGAAGCGATCCGTCTGTATCCGGCTCACCAGGAGACGTTTGAGGTGCTCTCCGAACGTGCCAGGACAGCAGGAGACAAGGAAGCCATCCTTCGTCTGATGCAGAGGCGGTTGCCGCTGATCACCGACAAGACCCCTCGCCTGGCGCTGCTGCGCCAGTTAGCCGATCTGTACATTGAACTGGGCGCTTCCGAAGCGGCCTTCCCGGCTCTGGAAGAAGCCCTGACGCTGGATCCTGCCAACATGGAGGTCAAGCAGAGGCTCGGTGATGCGTACTTCGCTGCTGCGAACTATCCGAAGGCTGGCGCGGTCTACCAGAAACTCCTCGATGAGTTGGCGGCTGCCAAGGCGCCACGCAAGGATCTGGCTCCGCTGTATCAGCGGCTCGGTGGAATCAAGGAATCGCAGGGTGATCTGGATGGGGCGCTGGAGCTCTATACCCAGTCGCAGAAAGCAGATACAACGTATGTGCCGAACCTGATCTCTATGGCCGGTCTCTATGCCCGGCAGGAAAACTATGATCAGGCACAGCGGATGTTCCGCGCGCTTTTGTTCCAGCGTATCGAAGGGGAAATCACCAAGGCCCAGATTTTCTTGGAGATTGCCAAAATCGAGATCAAGACCGGCAACGCGGCCAAGGCGAAGTCTTCGATCCAGCGTGGTCTGGCTGAGGATCCGAACCACGCCGAGCTCAAGGCGATGCTCGAAACACTGTAGGCATTCTGCACCGTTGCTCTCCCGTCGCCCCGGGTTTCCATAGAGGATTTTCCCTTGTATAACAGTCAAAAATTGACCTACTTGTCCTTGAAAACGCGTCTTCTCCGATCTTTTTCCGCTCCACGGATGCCCGATCGGACGTCCAGGGAAAAAGACTAGATGCCACAGGATCCATTTCCGCATATACAGAACGTGAAATTTCTGGTGGGGGCACGTGGTGATGGCCAACTGCCCTCCACCGGCTACCCGGAGATCGCCATCGCCGGCCGCTCCAACGTGGGCAAGAGCTCGCTGCTTCGTCACCTTGTGAACCAACGATCCCTGGTGCGTGTCTCGCGCACTCCCGGGCGTACCCGTGAGATTAATTATTTCCTTTTGGAATCCAAAGATCTCCCTCTTCTCTACCTGGTGGATCTTCCCGGCTACGGCTATGCCAGCGTGCCGATGTCGCTCAAGGAGGACTGGGGCGACTTTGTCAGCCGATACCTGGAAAACCGGAGAACCCTGTGTGCGATGCTGCTTCTGGTGGATGCGCGACGGGAAATCACTGACATTGAGACGCAATTCGCAGCATGGATGACCGGTCGCGGGGTTCGGGTGCAGGTGATCGTGACCAAGATGGACAAGGTTCCCAAGACCCAGTGGGGACAGGTAGAAGCTCAGGTCCGGGCCGCCTTTGGGCCGGATGTTCCCAAATGTATTTTTTATTCCACGCTCAAAGGGATCGGGAGCGAGGATGTATGGCGCAAAATCAAGAGCGCCGTCTCCACGGCGCCCACGGTTTCCTGAAGACAGACCCGCATGCTTCCCGACGGATATATCATCGACACGCTGCATCTGGATGACCTGCCGCAGGTCATGATGGTGGAGAGGCTGTCGTTTGCCCATCCATGGAACGAGGAAGCCTTCGCAGCCGAGTTTGCCAAGTCATATGCGTTTTTTTTGGGTGTGCGTCAGGAGCAGCAGGTGGTCGCAGTGCTGCTCTATTGGGTGGTTTTTCCGGAGATCCACATCCTCTCCCTGGGTGTCCATCCGGATCACCGCCGGCAGGGACTGGCGTCCTGGCTTCTTCAGGTGCTCATGGAAATGGGTCCGGACATGGAATGTGAAAAAATCGATCTGGAGGTGCGGGAGAACAACGTCGCCGGCCAGAAACTTTATGAATCCATGGGATTTGACCGGGTCGGTCGCCGTAAAAAATATTACACGGACACCATGGAGGACGCCTTTTTATACTCGTATTACTTTCAGGGGAAAACAGCATGAAAACACCTTCCGTTGCCAACCAGTACGCAGCCATAGGCTTGAACTCGGTCGGACGCTGCCTGTCCATGATGGATCGCAATCCGCTCTCACCCACGTACGGCTGCGCCAACCGCGAATACTGGCTGGCGCGCAGCACGGACTTCCCTTCGGCCATCGCCCAGTATGGGATCCTCCCGATGGCCCTGGCGTATTCTGAGCCATTTGAAAACAATATTTACTACAAACAGCCGAAGATCGCAGCGTGGGTGGCTGCTGGGATGTCTTACCTGTCTTCGATCCAGCACAAGGATGGATCTTTCGATGAATTCTATCCTAATGAGCGTGGCTGGGCCGGTCCAACAGGATTTTTGCTCCATGCAATGGTGGCCGGCTGGAAAGCAGTGGCTCCGCTGCTGGATGTACAGGACAAGGAGCGAATCAGCACCACAATGCTGCGGGCAGCGAAGTTTCTTGCTTCCAACGACGAGGTCGGTGTGTTGGCGAACCACCACGCGATGGCTCTTCTTCCCATCGCCGAGACCATGGAGTTGTTCAAGGCATATCATCTTGAACCGCTCTACGAGGAACGGAAAAAGGTATTTTTGGATGTATGCTATGATGAGGGATGGTGCCTGGAATATGACGGGGTAGACCCGGGGTATCTCAGCGCGACGGTGACGTTCCTGGCGCGACTGGATCAGGCCCGTCCAGATCCGGTCCTCCTTGACGTGGCCAAGAAAGCCATCGACTTCACAAAATACTTCGTATATCCCGACGGACACTACGGCGGCACGCTTGGGAGTCGTGAGACATTTCATTTTTATAGTCATGGTTACGAGGTTTTGGGACACGAGAATCCGATGGCCCTGGCCCAGGCCGATTTCATGCTGAAATCCTATGCCGCTGGCAAGAGTGTGACGCCGCACTTGCAGAGTGATCGCTATTTTGTATATCGGATACCGGAATTCCTTTTCTCTGCCCGTGACGCCGCCCCCCGTCCTGAAGTTCTTCCAGCTCTGCCTTGGCAGGAAAATAACAATCAGCAATTCCTGTTTCCGGAAGCTGGAATCTGGGGCGGCCGGCGTGGTAATTATTACGCCATCGCTAATCTCGCGCGAGGTGGCGTGTTCAAGTGCTTCCGCCTCAACGACAATGGGGAAGAAGGTGGCATCCCGCTCGCATCGGATTGCTCCATGTCGGGAATCATGCCCGACGGCACCGTATTCACGACCGCCTGGTGCGATCCGGACCGTAACTTCGAAGCCCATGGGGTGGAGGCCAACGTCCATGCCCGGGGTCTGGAACTGCACACCCAGACTTTCGATCCTCTCAAGATGACCGTTTTTCGTGCCGGTATGCTTGCGTTAGGCTGGCATCAAAAATCTGCCTATCATCTCAAGGGCTTGATCCGCAAGGTGTTGATGTTGAGAAACACCACCGTTCCCGTGCAGTTGCATCGCCATATGAAGCTCTCCCCAGAAGGTTTCGTGGTCACCGACCGCATCACCGTTGCCAAGGGAACCCGGCTGCAGCGCCTGATCCTCGGAGAAGAACTTCCGGTACGCTATGTGCCGCAGTCGCGCTACTTCCAGCCGCTGGAGCTCCAGGTTTCCGGCCGGGAACTCACGCCCTCGGAGCTCGACCAACTCAAAGGGCAGGGAGAGATCACCTTCCAGCGGGTTCTCTCCTAGAAACATCCCTTGTTTTTTAAAACATTTCTACGTTTAGAAATAACTTAATAGATTAATTTTGGGCCTGGCAGTCAGGGTCCGAAGCATCAAGGCGTCCATCGACGTCATTGTCGAGGCCGTCGTTGCAGTCGGTCTCAATCAGTTGGTAGCTCGCGCAGGTGGCCGTGATGCGGAATCCTTCGGTCGGGGCGGTGCGCCTGGAGACGATCAACTGCGCGCCGCGGGATGGGTAGTTCCATGGATTGGACACCGGATCACAGCCCTGCTCGATGGAGCCTTCGGGGCAAGGTATGGCGCAGTTGGCGTTGAACGCCACGTGCCAGCAGGCTTCTACAGGCAGGTTTGCATCCACAACCGCCGGATGGCCACCTTCATAACCGGGGTCGCAGGCCGGAACCGGATTTGTCTGGTTGTCCTGCTCGACCCGCGCCACGGTGCAGTTGGGCGAGCACGACGCGGCGACTTCCAGGGGGAGGGCCGTGAAGGGTTCTCCTCCGAATGCATAGGAGGGATCCATGCACCCGGCTACCACCGTGCTGAGGCATTGAGTCCCCACCACGGTGGCCAGACGGTGGCCAAGACCGACGAGGGCCGGCGTGAAATCAGGATCACAGATGGAGGTTCTGGCCCACTCCGGTGTGGAATCGTAGAAGGAGTCGATGAACTCCAGAAGACGCACGGCAGGTGCTCCGAATTGGTTATTAGTGCTGCAGACGTTTTGAACTTCAGGATTCTGCATGGTGTCCGACACCACGGTCAGGGTTCCGTCGGTCAGACCCGCCACGGCTGTGGCGATGACCTTGCTGGGATTTTTGAGTGTGGACATAAGGCTGGTGTAGCGCTCCAGCGGATACAGCATGCGTTGTGGATCGCCGTCGGGACGGGACACGCAGTTGGTGTAGGTCGCCAAACCAGTTGGCATGAACCGATTCCACTCGGCGTCACAGGTGATGCCGAACTCCGTGCAGCGGAACGAATTCATAGGACCCAGCGGTGAGGCAACATCTCCGTCGGGATTGAACAGTTCGGTGTTCTCGACCGAACAGTCGTCCTCATCGGTGATGAACACGACGGCCAGGTAGGCATCGCTGCGCAGGAAGCCCAGGTTGTGCGGCGAGGTGGAGGTCAGAGCCCGGTGGAGAGCCTCCAGCGGCTGCTCGAAACCGCAGCCCGAAGAGCCCACGTCTGCCACGCACGCGAACACCTCCTCGAGGGTCTCGTCAGCGTAGTTTCGGCAACGCGGACATCCGTTGTCATCGACAGCAAGGGTCAGCCCATCGGGCTCGAAAAATCCGCCCTGACCGTCGGAAAAGGCGTCGTGGTCACAATGAATCTGGGTGCAGTCATGGGCCGGACAGGAGGTCCGGGAACCGATACTGACCTTGTCGATGGTGCATCCTCGAGGTTCAATATCAATCAAAAAACGGTGCTGTGACGGATTGGCACAGTTGTTTTCATGGCCCTTCTGGAAGATCCCTTCCTGTCCGAACTCCGTACAACCGGGAATAACGTATTGGGCCGCGCCCAGGTCCGGCGTGATCACCCCCAGATGCAGGTTCGGCAGGCCGCCGGTGATGCTCTTCAGTTCTTCGATCAACTGCGGAAAATTCTGCCGCAGAAGCACCTGCTCGTCCATCATCGACAGCGAGGTATCGATCACAAAGATCAAATCCACATCACGCATGGGTTCCTGTGCCGTCATGGGAAACGGTTCGGGCAGAATGATGTTCCCGGATTCGCCGGGCAAATCACAGGCGGTGGTCATGACCAGCAGGAGCAGCAGGGTTAACGGGATGGAAATGCGTTGTCTCATGGCGTCCTCCTGAATAATTACAATGTATAAACATAATGCAACAATATATCACCAGGAAAAGTTGGATCGATGAAAAACCGAATTACTTCATCATGTCCCACGCTCCTTTCCCGATGACGGTCACCCTGTCTTCGGAACCCTGAATCATTGACTTGTCAACAGCAAAAAAACTGTTCGCGAAAATAGCGTGAATCCAATTCCCCGAACGATCGAATTTTCATCACACCCTATTTTTTTACCGTGAAAATTTGTCCCTGTCAACCAGAATTTTTTACTTTTTTCCGGCCCTCAATGATCTGGTTGATGAAACCTCGTGAACCTGCTAAAACGGCTTGGAATCGAGGTTTTACACATGCCGCGAATTCAGATCCCGGATCGACAGGAACTGGTCTTTTCCATTGAGGAAACTTTGCGCGCCGAGTTCGGGCAGGTTCAGTTTTACATCGGGAAAACACCCGGTGAGCCCGCCGATCTGACACTTGAATTGGATCCGAATCATCCGGCGTCGTCCCAGTCGATGTCCCTGAAGTTGTCCGGGGGATGGAGGGACGCCGCGATGTACTCCCTGCCCACCCAGTGGGCCGCCCTCAAGGACGACCTGCGCCGCCGCCTCGATGGTCTGGACGCGCGCCGGGTCGACGCCGGGAGTTCCTCGGAACTGCCGGCGCTGGGTGACGAACTGTTCACGCTCGGAGGCATCCCGGTGCCGCGCGAGCCTGCCTTCACCGAGCCACACGAGGTGATTGAGGACCCTGAGGATCATTCGGTGCAGAACACGCTCGATCCGATGCCGGAGCCTTACGGGGAGTTGCCACTGCCCGATGACATGTTCTCACTGGGCACCTCCGAGCGCCGGTTACAGGCTGTTGGGACCTCAGGTCACGCAGAACAGGTCACGGCGCCGGGCATCCTGCGGCGCAACACCATCGAGGCGCCGGCGGACTCGATCCAGCCGGTCATTGATGACCAGAAGGCTCGGGGCCTCGCCATGTCAAGTGCGCCGTTTGACGGCAACATGGCGCAGCATTTGCTCCGTCTGCATACCACGGGGTTCTCCGGCGCGCTGGAGATTTCCCTGCCGCAGTTCACCGTGCGCATGTCCTGGGAGAACGGCCGGGTGGGTGATCTTGAAGGCTATGCGCCGATCCTGCAGCACCTGTTACAACTCTCAGGGGCAGGCTCGGCCTTCGCCGGGGATCTGACGCGTACGCTCTCGGACCCCATCGAGTGGGCGGTACGGCGGCAACTGATCTCCTCCGAAGAAGAGACCAAGTGGCTACTGCGTTGCCGGCGCGAGGCGATCCGGCTGGCGATCACCGCCACCCGGTGTCCCGTACCCGCCGAAGGGCTGGACTTCCGGCGGCACCTGCCGCTTCTGGATCCCAAACCGCTGCTGTTCTGTGGCGTGGTGGAACATTTCGGCGCGGACCTGGCCTGCGCGCTGTGCGATTGCACGCCACCTGCCGACACTTCCGTACAGTGGATTCCCCTCTTCGACGACGCGGACTTCGATCCACTATGGGTTCGTGCGCTGCATCTGCTCGCCAGCGGCACGCCCTGGGCCGAGGCCTGCATCCGGTCCGGTCTCTCCGTGGCCGAGTCCTGGACGCTCGCCTACGCCTGCCGGTTGTTCCAGTTATGTGAGCCGACCCTGCCCGCATCGCTCCCGGCTGCCGAAATTCTGCGCCGTCGCTTCCGAACGCTCGAGGAGAACCTCAGGACGCAATCGTCGGACCAGTTTTTCGGGGACAACGCAGCCTCCGCGCGCCGGGTGCACCAGGAAATTCTCATACAGTTGGCCTCGTTTCCGGTACCCTTGCGGATCCTGCTCGCCCAGGACATCGAGAAGTTGAAAAAAAGCATGGACAAGTCGATGTCCCTTCTGTCATTGTAGCTGAACTTTCGGGTCCTGGAAGCGGCCCGCAACCCTGAGGTTCGGTCCTTTGCGCATCGTCTTTTTCGGCTCTCCGGATTTTGCCCTTCCCGCGCTGGGAACGCTGCACGGTTCGCACGAACTCGTGCTGGTGGTAACCCAGCCGGAACGTCCCTGCGGGCGTGGCCAGAAGTGTCTGCCTACACCCGTGGAGATCCGTGCCCGCGAACTCGGACTGCAGGTGATCACCCCCCGGGCCGTGCGAACGGAAGCCTTTGCGCGAAAGATTAGTGAACTGAAGGCCGACTACCTCGTCGTGGTCGCCTATGGCCGCATCCTTCCGGCGGCTGTTCTGGGGGCGGCCAGGCATGGCGCGCTGAACATCCATCCGTCGCTTCTGCCCCGCTGGAGGGGACCTGCACCCGTGCCCTGGACGTTGTATCACGGAGAAAAAACCACGGGTGTCACCATCATGCAGATGAACGAGGAGATGGACGAAGGTGACATCATTCGGCAGGTGTCCACGACGGTCTCCCCCGACGAGAACGCCGACAGCCTGCTGTGCCGGCTCGCCATCGAGGGCGCCCGGGTGCTTGGCGACGTGCTGGCCGAAGAGGCCGCATCCGGTGAGCCGCTGCACCGGGTGCCACAGGACAACTCCCTGTCCACGCGCGCGCCGCTGCTGACCACGGAGATGGCTTTGATTGACTGGAGAAAACCCGCCGCGGAAGTGGCCTCGCATATGCGGGCCTTTGATTCGCGGCCTGGGGCATACGCCTACCTTGGCGATGCGAGGATCAAGTTCTTTTCACCCTGTGTGATTTTGGCGACCGCCCCGGCGGGAACCGTGCTGGGACTCACCACCGGCGGACTGGCCGTTGCCTGCGGACAGGACGCGGTGGTCACTGGAGAAATGCAATGGCCCGGAGGAAAACGCATGCCGGCGCGAAACGTGCTGGCCGGACACCCGATACCGGAAAAGACGGTACTACGAGGAAGAGAATGAATCTTTCAGACGAACCACGCCTGCTGGCCCAGGAAGTGCTGGCCCGGGTGGAGCGACACAATGCCTACGCCTCGATTGCGTTCGACGCGGTCGCCATGAGCGGCAACCTCTCACGAGAAGTAAGGGCATTAAGTAAAGAAATATTATTTGGCGTGCTGCGTCACCGCACCCGACTGGAGCGCGCGGTCTCCGAGTTCGCCAACTCCTCGCTGGATCACTGCCATCCCTTTGTGCGACGCCAACTACTGATCGGCGCCTATCAGATCCTGTTCATGCAGAACATCCCGCATGCGATTGCAGTGGACCGTGCGGTGGAACTGACGCGCCTTCACGTGGGCACCACGCCTTCGGGTTTTGTCAACGCGGTGCTGCGCAAGCTCGCACATCAGGGCGAGCCGCCGTTCTCGACCACGGACGACCGCTTCACACGCATGGGAGTCGTTCACTCCTTCGCCCCCTGGATGGTTCAGGCGGCTGTGGACACCGTTGGTATCGACGAGGCCGACGGGCTGCTCGAGTCGCTCAACCAGCGGGCCCGCACGATCCTGCGCACCAACGTGATCCGCACCGATCGCGAAGCCCTGATGGAGAAACTGCACCAGCAGTTCCCTGACGCCGCGATCGCACCCACGCGGTTTTCTCCTGTCGGCGTCGAGGTGCAGGGCCTGCCCGATCCGATCCGCCAGGACCTGCATCGCGAGGGCTGGTACCTCGTCCAGGACGAGGGTTCCCAGTTGGTCGTGTTCTTTGTGGATCCGAAGCCTGGGCAACGCATCCTCGACGCCTGCGCCGGCACCGGCGGCAAGTCGCTGCACATGGCCGCCCGGCTGAACAACGAGGCTTCGATCCTGGCCGTGGACCTGAAGGCCTCGAAGATGGACGCCCTCTCCCAGAGGGCCCGCCGCGCCGGCATCACCTGCATCTCGACGACCACCATGAACCTGATCAAGGAGCAGCCCGAAGGCGTCTTCGATGTGATCCTGCTGGACGCGCCCTGCTCCGGGCTCGGTGTGCTGCGCCGGCATCCCGAGGCCAAGTGGCGGCTCACCCAGGAGGAGGCCCGATCCATGGCCAAGAAGCAGACCCAGTTGCTCGAGGCCATGGCCTCCCGGGTCGCGCCCGGCGGCATGCTGGCCTATGTGGTCTGCACGTTCTGGCCTCCGGAGACCACTGAACGGGTCGCCCATTTTCTGTCGATGCATCCGGAGTTTGAGCGCATGCCGGCGCCGCAGGCACCGGGGATTCCCTGGTCCGAGTGTACCAACGCCCATGGTGATCTGGTGCTGCTCCCCAACCGCCACAACACCGACGGTTTTTACGTCGCGCGACTGAAAAAACAGGGGTAAAGCCATGCACGTGCAAGTAGCTCCCTCCCTGCTGAGCGCCGACATCCTGCACCTGGATCGCGAGATCGAATCCATTCGAGGCTGCGACTGGCTTCACATCGACGTGATGGACGGGGATTTCGTGCCGAACATCACGTTCGGACCGGGCCTGGTCCGCGCGCTGTCGAAGGTCGGCATCCCGCAGGACGTGCACCTGATGATCTCGCAGCCGGCCCGCCACATCGACGCCTTCATCGACGCGGGTGCCACCATCGTCACGATTCATGCCGAGGCCGACGTTCACCTGCACCGCACGCTCTCCCACCTGAAGAAGCGCGGCGTGAAGGCCGGCGTCGCCCTCAATCCGTCCACACCTGTGTCGGTCCTCGAACATGTCTGGGAGGTGCTGGACCTGGTGTTGATCATGACCGTCAACCCCGGCTTCGGCGGTCAGGCGTTCATCCCCGGCGGGCTGACCAAGATCGCCCAATGTCGACAGATCCTCGATGGGGGTGGCCGTACCGACGTGCTGCTCGAGGTCGACGGTGGTGTGGACCTGACCACGGCTCCGCACGTCGTGGCTGCCGGTGCGAACCTGCTGGTGTCGGGCTCGGCCCTGTTCTCGGCGCCGGATCGCGCCGCGTTCATCCACCATTTGCAGGGCCTGTAGCCGCGTCTCTTCAAGTCATTTCGTGATTAAAAAGTTGTAGAATCTTCAGCGGGTGCAGGTGGACGTGATCGATCCGGTGACGGCGGCGGGTGCATCGATGACGACGCTGTATTTCTCGTTGCGAACCACCGGAATGGACACCGTCTGGCCGCCGTCGTTTCCGGTGGTGGAAAGGGCCACTACCGTGGAGGCATCACAGGTCTCCCAGGCGGATTCCGACAGCACGATCAGGCGGGCGCCCGTGAGACCGGGGTTGAGTTTCCACTCCACGGTTCCGGAAAACGGCGCCTCGAAGGTGAAGGCCGTCTCGGGACCGTTGAATCCCGTCACGGAATTTCCGCCCGTCCCCCAGTCCTCGATGACCGCCGGCAGTCTGGTGGTGTCGAAACTGCGGGTTTCCTGGCAGTACAGTGGGACGGTGGACGGACATTCCATGGTCACGAACGGCCGTGGCAGCAATTTGGAGCGATACTCCAGGAAGGTGTAGCCCGCTGCGGCCAGAATGCGGCCGTTGGGTTGCAGGTGCAGGCGGTTCAAAGTCGGATTTCCAGGCACGACCACCGGCGAGAAGCGCACGCCGGCAAAGCGCAACACCACACCTGAACTGCCGACGACCCAGATATTGCGTGCGTTGGTTCCGGAGACATCGCTCAACTTGACGCCGACGCCGGATTCCACTGGATTCCAACGGCTGCCATCATAGAGCCGGATCGTGCCGTCGTTGCCCACCGCGACAACGTGGTTGCGGCTGGTTCCCCAGACGGCGGTGAGATTTTTTGTGGTGTCGGAGTTCAGCGTCGTCCAGTCACTTCCGTTGTAGAACAAAGTGGTTCCGCCGTTGCCCACCGCGAACACCGCGCTCGGGGAGACGCAGAACACATCGTTGAGTTGGGCAGTGCTTCCGGAGACCTGGGAAACCCACTGTGCTCCGTTGTAATGCAGGATGGTGCCGGTCGCGCCGACGGCCCAGATCTCGGAGGCACCACAGCCGTGAACTGAATAAAGCGCAGTCAGATTGGCCTCTATCCCCGTGGTTATGCTTGCCCAGGTGCCGTTGGTCCGCAGCGCTGATCGGCCACGCCGACCGACCGCCATCACCAGATCCTTGTTCGGACCCCACAGATCGTAGATGTACATTCCATCCGGCGGTGTCTCCTCGTTCCAGACGCCGTTTTCCAGGTGGTGCAGGGCGCCGGTTTGGCCGGAGACGTAGAAATTGTCAGATTCGGCGCCCCAGATACGCATGATGCTCTGCGGAAACTCATGTGAAACCGTCTCGAATTCGCCCGTGTATTCCATCAACTGGCCGTTGGCACCGCCAATCCAGAGGGTATCCGGGTGGTCGTTCCAGGCGGAGAAGAAGCGGCTGCCCAGCGGAGGCGCCAGAATTCGCCAGCCGGCGGCTTCCCGTCGCAGGACGGATCCGTTCTCCAGAACGGCCCAGAGATCGGCCAGCGAGGTACCCCGGATCTGCTTGACTACGACATCGGTTTCGATCTCCAGTTCTGTGAACACATCGTTTTCCAACTGGAGAACGAAGCCTTCGTAGGTGTCCTTGTAGCCGGAAAATGCCAACTGTGCCGGATTCAGTGCATACACGGACCAGAACTCCCAGGCCGCGTACTCCGGCGGCAGGGTGACGCGTGTCCAGTCGATGCCGTCGAAGCGCCAGACCTGCCCGGTGGGGCCGACGACCCAGACGTCATTGGGACCGGAGCCGTGGATTCCCAGGAACGTGACATCATGTTCCTCCAGCGCCTCGCCATGGCGGAGCACTTCAGTCCAGTCCACTCCATCGTAGTGAAGGATGATGCCGACCCCCCAAATGAAAGGTGATTCGGGATTATTCGGATCGAGCAAATAGCCCGGGATGAAGCCGCAGGCGTACAGGTTCGTCGATGAACTACCCCAGATGCCGGTCAAATGAAGACTTTCGAAACCGGTCGTGGCCGTCCATGTGCTGCCGTCGAAATGGAGCAGGGTGCCGAAGTTTCCCACCGCCCAGGCGTCGTCAGGCGCGATTGTCCACACGCCTCGCAGCATCGGGTCGCCGGCCAGTTGCTCGTTGTCCCACGTGCTGCCGTCGAAACGGCCGACCCAGCCGTTGAAGGACACGGCGAAGAGGTTGGTATCGTCGGTGCCGTGAATCGATATGATGTTGCCGGTGGTGTTGACGGAGTGCCTGTTCCAGGAGTTGAAGCAGCCGGAGAACTCGCGCAGGCAGCCCGTATCGCAGTGCAGGTCACCACCGCTGAAGTAGAAGTCCCAGCAGGAGAGGTTGTTCTGCTGGATGCCGTCGCAGACCTCCACGTCATGGATATCGCCGTCACCGCAGAAGCCCTCGCACTGCGAGGGTTCGAAGGCCCGGCAGTCGGCCGAGCACGCCAGGGTGCCGTCGTGGAAGCCGAAGTCGGTGCAGTCGTAGCCGCCGAGGTTTTCGGGTTCGCACAGTTCGGGTCCGTTGATGGTGCCGTCGCCGCACCAGTTCAGGCACTCGTCGGAGTCGGGCACGACGCAGTAGGAGCGCTCGATGATGCAGTTCGAGGAGCAGCCATCGCCGTCTTCAGTGTTGCCATCGTCGCACGCCTCGCCGACGCCGAACTCGTTGAGTTCGATGTGGCCGTTGCCGCACTCGGTGCAGATCGCGGTGCAGTTGGTCAGGCAGATCGCGAAGCCGTGTTCGCAGGTGAACTCTCCCAACTCGGCGCCGTCGCAGATCTCCCCCGGATCGAGCATGCCGTTCTGGCAGTAAGCCTCTCCGCTCTCATAACAGCGGTAGATCCCGTCGGTGCCGCGCAGTTGGCAGACCCAGGCGTCGGGGCAGGCTCCGGGCTCGTTGGGATCGCAGGTGTAGTGGCCATCCTTGAGGTCGGTTTCACACGCAGAATATGGGAAAAGCAGCAAACACAGGATGAAAAATGACTTTTTCATGATTTCTCCTGACGAAAAAATAGGGCAACGGTTTCAAACCATGGCGTCTGAGGAAACATATCGTATCCTGTGGCAGAGTCAAGGGTGAAAGATGTGGCCGTAAGGCGGGCGGCATCGCGGACCAGGGTCTGGGGGTTGCAACTCATATAGACAAGGATCCTGATCGGTTGGGCTTCGATCCAGGAAAGTAGATCCGCAGAGAGGCCCTGTCGCGGTGGATTCACCACCAGCGCGAAGTCGCCTGCGGGCGTTGGAAGTGCCTCGATGTCGTTCACGTCCGCGGCGATCCATGACAGCGATGGATCTGCCTGACGGGCCAGCTCGATGGCGCGTGATTCGAGTTCCACACCGGTCACTGCGTGGCCGTCGGCGGCCAATGCCAAGGCGATGGGGCCCACCCCGCAGAAGAGGTCGAGCACCGGTTCGGTTACCGGATGCAAAGCTCGGACGATGGTGTCCACGGCCGCCCGGGCCATGCTGTGATGTGCCTGGGAGAAGCATGTGGCGTTGACGAGGTATGCAGCGGAATGATCGTTCTCGCGTACGAAGTCCGCTCCCGCAAGTGTCCATTCCTCATGGCCGGTGAGTCGGTTGCCGGCGTCAGGGTGCAGGTTGCAGGTGACGCCCGCGACACCCTCGAGGGTTCCGGCAGCCGAGAGCCTGGCCACCATGTCCGGGTCGGGTCGGGCCGCGACGACAAAGGTCACCAGTATTTCGCCACCGGACGTACACTTGGCAAGGATCGCGCGAAGCAGACCGGTCTGATCGGCCTCGTTGTAAGGCGGCACATCAGCGATCACCTCAGGAAGCTGGCGCGCCAGCCGAGCCAGGGCTGGAACGAGAACGGCACAGTCGGAGACCGGCAGGAAGCGGTGGGAGTCATGCCGATAGAAGCCGGCGGTCGGTCGGCCATCGGAGCCGGGTCCGACGATCCACTTGACCTTGTCGCGGTAGCCGAGGGGCTGGGGTGCCGCGACGAAGCCCGCACCCGGGAACAGGGCCTCGAGGCGCGCCCGCTTCTGCGCGACCTGGGCTTTATAGGGGATGGTCAGCGCCGCACAGCCGCCACAGGCAGCCTGCACCGGGCAGACGCCCTTCTCACGGGTGACGCCGTGGGCCACGATCCGCATCGCGCGCCCGAACCAGTGGCCGTGGTGCCGGCTCCGGGCCAGGAGGGCGCATTCCACGATGTCACCGGGCCAAACGCCGGGTACGCGCACGATTTCGCCGTCGTCCTGTGGGTACTGGGATTTTTCCATGCCCACGGAGTTGGCAACGTCATGGGCGTCTTTGGTTCCGACGGTGCCAAAGAGTCCCACGCCTTCCCATTCCGGCGTCAGATCGACGATGCGGGCGATGATCCGGTCTCCGACACGGGCCATGATCAACCGCCTACGGCGGAAACGGGTAGTTCCCGGGAAGAGTGTTCCGAGCCGTCGAAGCTCAGCAGCGTGGGGAGATCCTTGACCTTCGTGACGAGATTGACGGGCTTTTTCCAGATGGTGAAGAGGTTCTCCAGCGTGCTCCTGGCATAGGGTACTTCGAGATCTACACCGTAGTGCCGGTGTTCGAGCAGCAGTTCGCCGCGGTTGACGTAGTCGGAGTCGGTCACCGCGATGATCGGATGTCCCCCGTTGGTCAACTGGAACAGCAGGCGGCTCTTGATCTCCGAGAACTCCCGCGAGGAGATGACGTATTCGCTTTTGGAGCGGCTGTAGTCGTAGGTGTAGAACAGACGCTCGGTCAGGAACTCGGGCGTGAGAAACTCGTCGATGAAGGTGACGTCATTGAACATGCGGCGCACCTCGAAGATCTTCTGCAGACCCTCTTTGGCGCCGGTGTCCCAGTGCTTCTTCTTCTCGTAGTCATCGCAGTCGCGCCAGGCCTTGCCGTGCATGCCGCGGTTCCACCGGTGCTCGATGTCGCGGAACAGTTCCACGCCCATCTTGTAAGGGTTCAACTGACCCGGTGCCTGGGCTGTGACGCCGGACGTGGTATGTGCAAACTGAATGACCTCGGAGGCGTCGATGAGGTGATGTGTCATCAGTCGGCTGTGCCAGAAGGTGGCCCATCCCTCGTTCATGATCTTGGTCATGGCCTGGGGGGCGAAATAATACGCCTCCTCGCGGACGATCTCCAGGATCGTGCGCTGCCAATCCTCCAGTGGTGCACAATTGAGCAGGAAGCCCAGCACGTCGCGCGTGGGGTTGATCGGCTCCTTCCGCAGGCCGATCGAAGGCCCCGGCGTCTCGGCGGCGTTCTTCCGGTCGCCTGCGAGAAAGCCCTTCATGTAGGAGCGTACGCCCTTCTTCTCCGCCTCGGGTGCGTCGGCTGCGGCCAGCCGGGCCTCCTCGATCAGGTCCTCGAACTCGCGGCGGGTCGCGGGCGGCCGGGCGATGAAGAGGCTGTAGGGATCGATCAGGTTGTCCATGCTGTGGCAGATGTCGATGAAGTTTTCCACAGACTCGATGCCGACACGATCAATTATTTTCTGTACCTTTACGGCATGGTTGGCCATCTCGTCGATCATCTTGCGGTTGGTGAACTTGAAGTACACGTTGTTCTTGAAGAAGTCGTTGTGGGCCATGACGTGGGCCATGACCATCTTCTGATCGACCAGGTTGTTTCCTTCCAGCAGGTAGGCGTAGCAGGGATCATTGTTGATCACCAACTCGTAGATCTTGCTCAGCCCGTAACGGGAGCCCTTGGCCAGCCGGTCGTATTCCATGCCGAAGCGCCAGTGCGGGTAGCGCGAAGGGAAGCCGCCGTAGGCTGCGACCTCGTTGAGGGTCTTGGTGTCCACAAGGATGAACCGCGTCTCGAAGAAGTCCAGGCCCGCGGCGTGGGCGACGGTCTCCACCTGTGTCTGCATTTCCTGGAGGTACGGAGGCAGCATGCGGTTCACTTGCCCTTTCCCAGGAAGTCCCGGATGGAGTCCATGATGGCGTTGCGGTCCTCGATGGGCGAGAGCACCAGGTTCTCGGGATGCGGAAAGGCCTCCTCGAGGTCGTGCAGAAACTGGCCCGACCCGTAGGGGCTCTTCACCTGGCCGTAGCCGAACAGGTTGATCCGCGGCAGCAGCCGGACCTTGAGCGCGTCGAAGCACTTCTGGGTGTCCTCACGGGACCAGTTGTCGCCGTCGGAGAAGTGAAACACGTACACGTTCCAGGCGTCGGACGGGTATTCCGCCTCGATCAGGTCCGCCGTCAGCAGGTAGGCCGAGGAGATCATCGTCCCTCCGCTCTCCTTGGTGCTGTAGAAGGTGTCCTGGTCGACCTCGCGGGCCTTGGTGTCGTGAATGATGTAGCGGCTCTCGATGCCCTTGTACTGGTAGCGCAGCCAGGTGTCGATCCAGAAGCTCTCGATGCGCACCATGGTCTTCTGCTCATCCCCCATGGATCCGGACACATCCATGAGATACACGATCACTGCGTTGGTCTGGGGGACGACGCTCTCCTTCCAGGAGCGGTAGCGGCGATCCTCCCTCCGTGGAACGATGAGGGGCTGTTCACGGTTGTAGGAACCCATGATGATCTGGCGCTTGAGCGCCTCCCTGAAGGTGCGCTTGAAGTGTTTGAGGCTCTCCGGGCCGATGCGGCGAATGGCGTTGTACTTGTCGCGCGGGGCGCGGATGGTCCGCATGCCCTTGGGTTCGATGTGCGGCAGTTCGAGTTCTTCTCCAAGGATGCGCGCGAGCTCCTCGAGGGTGAACTCGGCCTCCATCTCATGCTGCCCTGGCTGGTTTCCGGCCTGGCCCTCGCCATCGCCGGCCTGCGGATCCGAGCCGAGACCGTCTCCTACGTCCCCGGGGCCCTGGGAGACGCCGCCCTGATCCTTGGAACCGTACTTGAAGCGAGGCAGATCGATGCTTGGCATCGGGATCGTGACGCGATCCTTTCCCTTCTTGCCGATCAGTTCTCCACTGGAGATGTACTTGCGCAGATTTCCCTTGATCTGTCCGCGCACGATCTGGCGGAAGCGGCTGTGATCCGGATCGATTCGCTGGCTCATAGGTCACCTGCCGTGGGTGTTACGGAATTTTCGTGTCGCCGCGCGCAAAGATCGACGTTGCGTAGTGCAGGATGTCGCTCGCGCAGTCCTCGCAATAGTGGTACTCAGTGATCAGGCGCTTGCGGATCACGTCCAGTTTGCCCTGATCCTCCTTGTCGAGCACCCCGGCGCCGCCAAGGGTTGAGAACTTCAGCGTGTCGCGCGAATCCTCGAACAGTTTGAGTTCCAGCGCCCGGAGCAGCCGCTCGTTCTGCTTGTAGTCGAACTGTTTGTGCTCCAGCGCCAGGGCACCGATGAAGTTCATCAGTTCGCTGCGGAAGTCGTCCTTGCGGTTCTCGGGGATGTCGATCTTTTCCTCGATCGATCGCATCAGTTTTTCGTCGGGGTCCATACGGTTTCCGGAGTACTTGTCGCGGATGCTCTCCTTGAGCGTGTAGGCCTTCACGTTGTCGATGTACTTGGCGCACAGGCGGGTGATGCTCTCCTCGTCGGCCGAGATCACGCGCTGCAGCTCGTGCTTGACCACGTTCTCATACTCCTCCTTCACCAGGGCCAGGATTTCGCGGTAGGTATCCCGCTGCTCCTCGGAGGTGATCAGCGTGTGGTTGCGCAGGCCCTTTTCGAGCTCGTTCATCACCATGAACGGGTTGATGCATCCACTGACCTCCTCGGAGACCAGCACGGCCGAGAGCTTGTCCTGCACGTAGCGCGGGGAGATGCCGGTCATGGCCTCGCCCTCGGAGTTCTTGCGCAGCTCCTTGATGGTGTCGACAGTGTAGCCCGAGATGAGCTTGCCATCGTAGAGCTTCATCTTCTGGATCAGGCTGATGTTCTGGTTCGTCGGCGGCTGCAGGCGTGTGAGCACCGACCACATGCTGGCCATCTCCAGCGTGTGCGGCGCGATGTGCTTCTTGATGCGGCCGGCGTGGAAGTTCTTGGCGTAGATCTTCTGTTCCTCGGAGACGCGTGTGATGTAGGGGATGTCCACCTTGATCGTGCGGTCCCGCAGGGCCTCCATGAACTCGTTTCCGAGCAACTTCTTGTATTCGGCTTCATTGGTGTGGCCGATGATGACCTCGTCGATGTCGGTCTGGGCGAACTTCTTCGGCTTGATCTTGTGCTCCTGCGTGGCACCCAGCAGATCGTACAGGAAGGCCACGTCCAGTTTGAGCATCTCGATGAACTCCACGATGCCCCGGTTGGCGATGTTGAACTCGCCGTCGAAGTTGAAGGCGCGCGGGTCCGAATCCGAGCCGTACTCGGCGATTTTGCGATAGTTCAGGTCGCCGGTCAGTTCGGTCGAGTCCTGGTTCTTCTCGTCCTTGGGCTGGAACGTGCCGATGCCGACACGGTCCTTTTCGCTGAGCACGAGGCGACGCACCTGTACATGATTGCTGACGACCTTCTCCCAGTCGCCGTTGTAGTGACGCAACAGTTCGTTGTAGATCAGGCGGCTGGCCGGATCGAGATCGTAATCCAGGGTGAGGCTCTCGATCGGGTAGCGGAAGCGGTCTTCCCCGATAAGATCAGTGACGACCTGCCGCCGCCATTCAGGGGGAACGAGCAGGATCGGATCCTGGTTCATCGGGTTGGGGAACGTGGTCTCTCCACCGGAGATGCGGACCATCTCGGGGGGCAGGATCCAGTTGAACGTATAGAGCTTGCCGCGATCGGTGCGGGAGTAGTCCTCGAGGCCGCGCTTGATCAGGCGCACGATGCTGCTCTTGGCGCTGCCGACGGGGCCGTGCAGCAGGATGATGCGTCGCTCGGGGCCATAGCCACAGGCGGCGCCCTTGAAGATGTTGACCAGCCGCATCAGGGGAATGTCGAGACCGAAGACCGCCTCCCGTCCCTGGTTGGGCAGGTCGTAGAAGAACAGGTAGCGGGTGATCTCCTTCTTCTGGTCCGTGTACACGTCCGTGCCGTGGCTGATGATCATGTCGAACATCCGCTGATAGGCCGTGCGCAGGACGTCGGGCTCCTGATGTGCGAGGTTCAGGTAGTCCTGGAAGGATCCGGTCCAGGAGATGGCCCTGTACAGTTCCTGGTTCTGCAGCCGGGCGATTTCTGAAACATTCTGATACGATTTTTCGCTCATCCGTCGTCCTCCTGTGTCGGTATTATTACCATGTATGTGAACAATCGCCAATCAGGATTCGGAACGGTTACAAAATTCAGATCCCGGGCATCGTCGATCAGGATTCGGAACGGTTATAGAACTCAGATCCCTGATATAATTTGAGGGTGTGCCGCGTCAACACGGCCAGCAGTGCTGCGAAGGGCACTGCGATCAACGCTCCCCAGAACCCCCACAGGATTCCGAAGGTCATCAAGGCTGCGACCACCAGCGCGGGGTTGAGTCCAACACTCTTGCCCAGCACATTGGGCGTGATGAAGAAGCCATCGAGGAGCTGGACCCCGCCGAAGACCAAACTGACACCCACGACCGGTCCGAGTCCGCCGCCGTCGAGGATGGCCATGGACAACGCCAGGAGGAAGCCGATGAAGGCACCCACGTACGGGATGAAGGCCATGAAGCCCGTGAGCAGGCCGATGAACAGGCTCAAGGTGATGCCGATCCAGGAATAGCCGATGGAATACAGCGTGCCCAGGATGACCATGACCAGGATCTGGCCGCGCAGCCAGGAGCTCATCGTGCCGTCCATGTCATGCAGCAGATCCTGCATCCACCAGTGGTGGCGTGCAGGCACCAGACGCGTCCAGACGCGTCCGAGCTTGTCGAAGTCCCGCAGCAGGAAGAACGTGAAGAACGGAATCAGGAAAAGCGTGGCCAGGAAAGAGAACAGGAAGAAGGTGCCGGCCGCGGCGAAGGTGGCCACCTCGCGCAGGGGGGAGGCGGCGTCGCGGGCGATGGTGGAGAGGTCCGATCCGAAGCGGTCCATCGCCGAGGCCATCACCTCCGAGGCGTTGGGCAGTGTCGTGTCCAGCAGGCTCTCGATGCGCGGGATCAGCCAGCCCTTGACGGCCATGGTGTAGACCGGAATCTTGCGGATGAACTCGTCGAGCTGGGAGGCCAGCAGGGGCACGATGAAGAGCACGAAGAAAAAAACGAACAACACGAACAGCGACAGCAGGATCAGGATGCCGACGGTCCGGGGCACCCGCCGCTTCTCCAGCCGGGTCACGAACGGGTTGCAGAAGTATGCCAGGAAGAACGAGATCAGGACCGGGATGACCAGCGGCATCAGCAATACCAGGAGGTTCGCGACCAGGAGCAGGGCTCCGAGGAGCATCGCGATCTGGAGAAACAGGTGCGTGCGTCGGGGCGATCCGAAGCCGAAAGGTTTTTCCATCGGTCAGTTCTCCGTGATCCGGACCAGCCCGGGTTTGCGACGCAGCAGTTCGTGCGCCTTGAGCGTGAAGGTGGAGTAGTACGGGTAGTGGTTCGGCGCGACGATCAGCAGTTCGTGACGGCCTGTGGGGAGCAGGCGGGGGATCCTCTCCAGTTCGATCCCGGTGCCCCAGTACTTGTGATCGACGTACACCTGGGCCGTGGGCGGTATCGCCAGCAGCATCAGACCCTGTCGGGACTTGGGCGCGAAGGTGACGTGCGAGCAGGATGTCGCGAACAGACCAAGCACACAGGAGAAGAAGACAAAACGTATGAAAAAATTCATGTTGTATACCTGAGACCGGACACCGCCGGGATTACTGCGGACGATTCTCCAGCAGGGCCGGCGGCGTCTCGACCTGCAGTTCGATCACGCCGTCGGCGCGCTTCTTCCAGGTGGCGGTAACGTTCTTTCCCAGATACAGTCCCTTGAACCACACATCGCGTCCGCCGGGCGCCTGGCGCACATGGAAAACCGCCGTGTTTCTGCCCGAAAGAAGCCCGATCGTACGCAATGCGACGACCTCGGGCTCCTGCCGCTGGATCAGGAAAAGCACCTGCATCCAGGCGGCGAAGTCCAGCGTTCCCGGAGTCTGGAGTTGGACGGCCACGGTAGGGGTGACGCCCATACGCGCGAGCAAAGCCGGCGGCAACTGGAGATATAGACCCTCCTGCACCGTGGCGACCGTCGAAAAGGTTTCATCGGTGGACTTCTCCGTCGGTTTCGGCCTTGGACCACGCCGAGGTTTGGGGGCCTCGATGCGCGCTGTGGTGCGCAGCCTGATCAGGGACTCCCATCCCTCGGCGGTGCGCCGGGACTGCGCCAGGATGCAGATGTCGACCGGGCAGTGCTCGGGCAGCTTTTCCGTCTTCACGACACACGAGAGACCAGGCTGCGACAACTGTGACGTCCAGTCGGATGTCACCCAGGCAGGTTCGGTCGCCTCGAGGTGTACATGCACGGTGCGGAGCTTGTTGAAAAGCAGAAGACGCTTGATTTCCCTGAGGAAACCGACGACATCTATCTGGTAAAGTGCCCGGAAAGTATAGGCTCCCGTGGCACTGCGGTTCTCCTGGATGCCCGAGAGGCCTATCAGAAATGACGATTTCTTCGACATCACGATCTTCTGGATCCGCTCGACCTCGGCGGTAGGAATCCCCATGAACAGCGTGGGTGCGGCGCGCTTGTTCCACAGTTCCTTCAGCACCGCATCAAGTCCCGCTGTTCGGGCAACCTCACGGGCCGCCTGCCAGTCCTTCACCTGCGCGACGGTGGACTCGCCCCATAGCTCCTCATGGGAGGATATCTCCTGCGGCTGCAGGAGGAAACATTGCATGAAAATCCACCACAACATGAAACGACCCTCTCTTTACCGGGTGACGATGCCCATTGCGGCCCACTCCACGATTTCTTCGACGACCTCGTGGTAGTCGAAGGATTCCGAACCGGTCGCGTGCGTCCAGACGATGCCTTTGATCATGCCTACGGCAGCCGTGGCCACGATCTTGGTGTTCAGTTGGCGGATCACGTGTTTTTCCTGGCCTTCCTGGAGGCTTTCCTCGAGGTAGTGCCGCAGGGCAGCGTAAAAGGCCTCCATGCGAGCGGCAGCGACTTCGTCGAGGGTCTCGGCCTGGCTGACCACGATGCGTGCCAGATGGCGATCGGCGAACAGGGGCGCCAGCGCACGGCCGAGGTTGATCCTGAGTTGCTTCAGAATGTTGTTGCGGTCGGGGGTGGGACCCACGATCACAGGCTTGACCGAGGACAGGATCGTCTCGAAGGCGGACTCCAGAAGAACGTCGAAGACGGCCCGTTTAGAGTCAAAATATAAATAGAAAGTACCACGGGCCACCTGGGCTTTTTCAATGATGTCGGAGATGCCGGTGGAATGGTAGCCACGGGTGGCAAACAGTTCCTTGGCGCAATCCAGGATGAGACTGCGGCGGTCTTTTTCCATGATATAGACCGGTTACAGCAGTTCGATCCGGTACAGTTGATACCCCATGAGGATGGGTGTAGCCGGATCGAGCTCCATCATGTTTTTGATGTTCAGGTAGGTGCCATTGGAGGAGTTCAGGTCGATCAGATACGACGCGTTGTCCATCCGCGTGACTTCCAGGTGTTCTCCGGAGACGTAGCCATCGTCAGGGAACGTGATGTCGCCTTCCTCGCGGCCGATTCGGATGCGCTCGCCGGTCATCGCGAAGGCCTGTCCGGGCACGTCCTTGCCCATGATCAACTCGAGGCGGCCCCAGGCGTCGAGGTTCGGGCTGCCGGCGATGATGGTTCCGTCGTCGAGTGCGTCGACCGGCGGAAGGGCCCGATAGCGGAGCACCTCGGTGCCCACGCGGAACATGTCACCGTCGTGCAGCAGCTCCTCGTGCGACAGGCGGAAGAACGTTCCGTTGAGGCTGCCGAGATCTTCGACGAAGATCGAGCCGCTGTCGATGGTGAGCTTGCAGTGGTTCGGAGACATGTAGTAGTCGTTGGAGAAGGCTGCGTGAGTCGAGCGGCCGAGGATGGTTTCGCCGTCGAACATGTCGATGACCGGTGCGGTGGAGCCGTCAGGCCGCTGCACGATCAGGCGGGCCACCGGAACAGGAGCAGGTGCCGCAACTGGCGCAGGGACGGGTGCCGGGGCCACGAAGGGGGCAGGCGCCGGAATCGTGGAATCCAGGGAAGGCTGGACCGGGGCGTCCACGATGGCAGGACTGCCGCAGTTGCCGCAGAATTTGAACCCCGGGGTGATGGCGGTGCCGCACTGCGAGCAGACCTTGGCCCCGGAATCGGGTGCGGGCTTGGGAAGGATCATCTGCTGCTGCTCATCGTCCGCGCAGACGGTGTCGGCCATCTCGAAGCCGCCGTGAGCTGCCGGTGGCGTGAAGGGGAGCTCGTCGCTGCTTTCGTCGATGATCGGGGCAGCCGGAGGAGCCACCGGAGCCGGCGGAGCCGCGAAGGGCGCAGGAGCCGCGAACGGGGCTGGCGCGACCGGCGGTGGTGGAGTCATGAATGGGGCCGAAGCCGGCGGCGGGGCCTCGAAGGGTGCCGGAGCCGCGAACGGGGCAGGGGCCGGAGGCGGAGCCATGAACGGGGCACCGGCCGGCGGTGGAGCCATGAACGGGGCAGGGGCCGGAGGCGGAGCCATGAACGGGGCAGGAGCCGGAGCGGGAGCCGCAAACGGGGCTGGCGCCGGGGCAGGAGCCGCAAACGGGGCTGGCGCCGGCGGCGGAGCAGCAAATGGTGGAGGCGCGGCAAACGGCGGCGGAGCCGCGAAGGGTGCCGGGGTAGTGGCCGGTGGCGGGCCCGCCGGAGGTGGAGCCGCGAAGGGCGGTGGCGTCGGCACCGACGGGCTGGGACGGCTGCTCTCGGGAATCGCGATTCCCTGGCTCTTCAGATAATCGGCCAACTCTGACCCAGGGGTCGCGGCCATCGTAGGTGCGCTGGCGATCTTGTGAGACTGTTCCGGAGCCGGCGGCATCACCGGCGGAATGGTGGCTTCCGCCTTGACGATGACATTGTCCTTGTTGAGTTCCACGCCGCAGCCCAGGCAGAACTTGAAATGCGATCTATTTTCTCTTCCACATTGTTTACAAATCACACTTGACACGGTTCATCTCCTTGTGTCGTTACCGGGACGACAGGCGCACGCAATCGAATCAGGTGATTTCCACCCGGAACAACTGTTGTCCGATGAACACGAAGTCACCGTGCACCAGTTGCTGGTCGTTTTTGATGCGGCAGAAAGTGCCGTTTCGTGAATTCAGATCGGTCAGGCTGTATCCGTCACCGGTGAACTCAAGCCGTGCATGATTGCCGGAAATGAACGGATCCGAAGGGAAATCGATCGTGTTTCCGGAGCGGCCCATCGTGAGGCTGTTGCCTTCGGCCCGGTACACATCCCCGTCGATGCCACCCTGAAGGATCCGCGTGACCAGGAATGATGCCGGAATGTGGGGCGTGTAGTAATAGTAGGTTCCATCGGCTTCGGCACGGGGTTCCGTGTATTCTTCGGTCAGATCCAGACGAAGCAATTGTTTGCCCACCATGAAGTTGTCGCCTGGCTGGACTGGAACGGAGCCCTTGATTCGGACGAAGACGCCGTTGACGCTCTCCTCGTCCCGCACCAACAGGTTCCCGTTGTCATAGAAAAAGTTGGCATGACGGGGGCTGAGGAACGGATCTGGTTGCTCGGGCCGGATGGATCCATCTGAACGGCCGATGACGTGATCCTGGCCGGTGAGATAATACGTAGTCCCGTCCTGACCGCTGCCCTTGATCAGGATCAGACGGGCCCGACCGGGCATCTGGAAGGCGCCGAAATACATCGTCGAGCCTTTGGTCGGGTGAGGTGCGGGAGCCGGAGCTCCACCTTCGACTTTGTACCCGCAATTCCCGCAGAACTTGAATCCCGCCGGAATGGGTTGGCTGCACTGGGGGCACGGACGCTCGCCGCTCATCTATGAATCCTCCCGTGGAAAATGGCCGTAAAAACGAGGTTTCAGGGTGATGCGTGCCTCCGAAATAACGGAGCATGCAAATGAAATGACCGTTGGATGATTCCCGCCGAACCTCATGCCCAAATGGTATGCACAAACGGTTTTGTGTCAAGTAAAAGGATTGGAAATGGACAAGCCCCGGAATGCACCGGCCTTGATTCATGGTTTCTCTTCAGCAGCGGGCTTTTCCGGTGCATCCGGCACGTCTCCGAACAGCACATCGTCCCCGACCCTGATGGGGTGCTCGGAACGCAGGATCACGGCGAAGGAGTACTTTTCATGTACCTCGTACACTACCAGGGTCCCCTTGGTTTCGTAGGGGAAGGAAGAATCCTGCTTGCGGGACGGATCCAGCGGATGCAGGTGGGTGTACAGGCCGTCTCCACGTACGATCAGCGGCAGGATCGCGCCGGGCTTGAGTTGATGCTCCTTGCCCAGGTTCACCACGACCATGTCGTTGGCCGACAGCAGTTCGGTTTCCTCGATGGTGGCAACAACCCGACCGACGATGGGCTTGTCACGCTTCTGCACGACGGGCTGTACCTGCTTGAAGCTGGTTTGGACCTTTCCGACCAGGTCCTTACGGTTGATCACGGCGATGGATCGGGTGATCTCGGCCTTGAGCACACCCTCGGGCCGATGTTCCTTGATGCGGACCTCGCCGAGGATCTGCACGAGCTGGCCGAGGACCTGCTTGTTCTGGGGATCGGAGACCTTCTGGATCGGACGGAAGACCGTGTACACGGAGCCGGGCTTCAGTTTTTTGTCGGGATCCTTGATGTAGATGATGTCTCCGACCGTCAGCAGGCTCTTTTCTTCGGGGGAACCTGAGATCGCGCGGCTCTCCTTGAGGGTCTCCTCGTCGATGAAGGCCCTGTTGCGCACGGTCACAGTGCCTTTCTGGAACTCGAGGCCATAGAACTTCTCCTCCTGATCGGTAGAGGACTCTTCGACGGCGGCCTCGGGCCGGCTGGTCAGATTCACGACCGTGCCCGGAAAGAGCCAGTGGGGATTGGTGATGTGCGCATTCCACGACCACAACTCGGGCCAGAACAACGGGTCTCCGAAGTACTTCTCGGAAAGATCCCACAGGGTCTCTCCCTTGGTCACCACGTGCTTCTTGGCGGTCGTGCGCGGCCCGGACACGATCAGACCCGAGGCGTGGATCAGGTCCCAGTCCGCGTCGTCCTCGGCCTCCTCGTTCCGGCCGTCAGTCTTTTCCACCGCGACCTTGGATGCCGTGGGACGGGGCGTCGGACGTTTCTCCTCCGGGTCGTCATCGCCGGGTTTGGGCAGGACGACCCAGTTTTTCTGGGAAACAGGCGGATAGGTCCCGGGGACGGTGCCGGGCGGATTGGTGGGGCTCTGTTGAAACCAGTACGCCTGAAAAGCAATGAGTAGAAGGATGGCGGGATTCATGAATCACCTCATTTTCTGCAGGTAGGCGGCGGCCTTGGCGGCAGTCGGGGTCTGCGGGACCAGTTCCACCACACGGGAGAGCATCTCCCTGGCCCGGGTGGCATTTCCGTTCTTGTCCAGGGCAATGCCAAGTTTATACATGGCGTCAATCACCTTGGAACTCTTCGGATACGCATCGATCAGGCGCTGGTATTGATTCACCGCAAGAGGATAGCGTCCGCTCTGAAAGTGGCATTCCCCCTGCCAGAAGATGGCGTTGGGGACCAGCGCATGACCGGGATATTCCTTCTCCACCCGGGAAAACCAGGTGAGGGCGAGGGCGTAACGCCCCTGCTCGAAGTGGTCCATGGCCGTCTGGTACAAACCTTCGGCACCGGAGGCCGGACGCTCGGCAGGCTTGGCCGGAGCCTTGCTCGAGGGATGATGTGTGCTCTCCTCGGGCTCCTTCAGCGGGGCGTACTTGCCCAGTGGCAGCACCGGACCTCCGGGATTGGAGGCCGGATCCGCCCCGGCGGGTTCGCCCTGCAGGCGAAGCACGATGCGCTTCTGACCCGGAGAGGGCGGCGGCAGGTCCTCTTCCTCGACGGGCTCCTCCCGCCCGGTGATGACCACGTCCTCCTCGGTCTGGACGTCGGACGGAGGCTCGGGCTTCGATGTGGGCCTCGTCACCGGCGGGCGCAGCGTCACCTTCGGAAGCTCTTCGGGGCCAAGCTCACGGGTACGGACCCGGGAATGTCCCGGATCCCCCGCTTTTCCGCCACGGATCGCCAGCCGGGACTCAAGGACCGCCAGCCGGCGCGTCATGGTCTCGAGTTGGGCGATGACCGACTTCTGTTCGGCAGTCAGTTTGCGCAGCGTCGTTTCCAGCCGGGCCGAAGTTCCGGTGCAGGACGCCAGGCTTCCAAGCAGCGACCAGAACATGAATTGAGCCAAAATCACACGCATGACACACCTCTGGCTACATGTGTATCACAGACCTACATTATGCGCAAATTTTAAGTGAAAGATTCTGACGGTCGCCGAACGATTCCCAGGTTCTTCCGACGGGGGCTCAGGAAATCACGCCATGGCGGCGGCCCACCTTGGCAAAGGCGGCGATGGCGAAGTCGAGCTCTTCCCGGGTGTGGATCGCTGAGATCTGTGTGCGGATGCGCGCCTCGCCCTTCGGGACGACGGGGTAACTGAAGCCGATGACATAGAGGCCTTCGGCGAGCAGGTCTTCGGCCATCAGGCCGGCCAGGCGGGCGTCGCCGAGCATCACGGGGCAGATCGGGTGATCCTTGCCGCGCAGCGTGAAGCCGAGCTTCTCCATCTCGGTACGGAAGTGGCGGTGGTTCCGCTCAAGCCGGTCCCGCAGTTCGGTGGTCTCCTCGAGGATGTCGAGGACCTTGATTGTGGCCGACGTGATCGTCGGGGCGAGGGTGTTGGAGAAGAGGTACGGGCGGCTGCGCTGGCGCAGGATCTCGACGATCTCCGGATGGGCCGCGGTGAAGCCGCCGGAGCCGCCACCCAGCGCCTTGCCGAACGTGGAGGTGATGATGTCCACGCGGTCCATGACGCCGTTGTATTCGTGCGTTCCGCGGCCCCGTGCGCCGACGAAGCCCGAGGCATGGGACTCATCGACCATCACCAGCGCGTTGTAGCGGTCGGCCAGATCGCAGACGCCCTTGAGGTTGGCGATGATGCCGTCCATCGAGAAGACGCCGTCGGTCGCGATCATTTTCAGGCGTGCGTTTTCCGCGTCGGCCTTCTTCAACTGGTCTTCGAGGTCGTTCATGTCGTTGTTCTTGTAGCGGTAGCGCTTGGCCTTGCACAGGCGCACGCCGTCGATGATGGAGGCGTGGTTGAGCGAGTCGGAGATGATCGCATCGTCGGCGCCCAGCAGGGTCTCGAACAGGCCGCCGTTGGCATCAAAGCAGGACGAGTAGAGGATTGCGTCCTCGCGGCCCACGAAGGCGGCGATGCGCTTCTCGAGCTCCTTGTGGATGTCAAGCGTCCCCACGATGAACCGCACCGAAGCCATGCCGTAGGCGTACTTGTCGAGGCTCTCCTTGGATGCGGCGACCAGGCGCGGATCATTGGCCAGTCCGAGGTAATTGTTGGCGCACAGGTTGATCACGGTCTTTTCGCGTCCCTGCACACGGATGTTGGCCGATTGCGGGGTGACGACCACCCGTTCGTTCTTGTACAGGCCGCCTTCGCGAATGCCCTGCAGTTCCGATTTCAGAATGTCCTTCAACTGTCCGTACATGAAAAACCTCCGATGGATGGTGTGAAGATGCCTTTTCCCCGGTCTGTTCAGACCCGGACTTTCATACTGAAAAAGAAAAAGATTGGGAAGAGAAATCACCGGCGGGCGTGCAGAACCCGCGGGGATCCGGCGAGATCGCGTAAAATCCTGATTTCGGCATAGGCACCGGTGCTCCCTGCGAAATCCGCCAGCAGCGCTTCCTGGTCCTGTCCGAACTCGACGAGCAGGTGGCCGCCGGGTTCGAGGTGCCCGGGCGCTGCCGCGAGGATCTCCTTGAGCAGGGCCAGTCCGCTGTCGTCGGCAAAGAGCGCGCCTGACGGCTCGTGGCGGATCTCCGGCTGCAGGACGGTATCCCGCGGAATGTACGGCGGGTTGGATGCGATCAGGTTGAAGCGCCTGCCTGCCAACGGTGCAAAGAGGCTGCCCTCGAGGAACTCCACGTCGGTCTTGAGCTGCAGGGCGTTTCCCCGGGCCACGGCCAGCGCCTTGGAGGAGAGATCGGTGGCCGTGACGCGCCAGGCCGGGCGGGCATGGGCCAGGGAGATCGCGATCGCGCCTGAGCCGCAGCCGATGTCCAGCAGGCGGAGCCCTGCACTTGCGTCGGCGGGGCCGGTCAGATCCAGGGCCGCTTCCACGAGGGTCTCGGTGTCAGGCCGCGGAATCAGCACGTCGGGCGTGACGGCGAAGGCCAAACCGAAGAACTCCTTCCTGCCGGTCAGGTAGGCGACCGGTTCGCGGGCCAGCCGGCGGCGGACCAGGGCACGCAGGTCGTCGCGCTCGGCGCCAGAAAGAGGCCGGTCCATGGCCAGGTAGATGCCTACTCGGTCGCAGCCCAGCAGATGCGCGCACAACAGGTCGGCGTCCAGTCGAGGAGAATCGAGCTTCTCGTCGGCAAAGCGCTGCGTCATCCAGCGCACGACGTCGCGGACGGTCCAGGTGCGGCTGGCGGTTTCGTCGGTCATGGCGGGGGCAGGGGCGTCTCACCGTAGCGGCCCGGGCGCGAGACGTTGCGGATTCGGCGCTCGGGATGCCGCGGATCCGGCGGGGACAGGGAGAGTTCGGTGCGAGGACAGCCGGCACCGGGAACACGCTGCCTGCAGCGAGCCAGGATCTCACGGCTCTTTTTTGGATCAGCCTTGATCCAGAGCATGCCCATGCGGTCGAAGGCTTCGGCCTCCACCCATGCCGGGATTGTGTCGTTCCCGGTGAGCTTTTCGTATGTTTCCTGTGCTTTTTCACGAGCCTTTGACAGTTCGTGGGCCGCTCCGAGGTACAACATCGTCGCCGGATCGCCGGGCGCCTTGGCGAGGGTCTCCTGGACCAGTTTGAGCAGGGCGTCGTGGCTCTTGAGCCCGAGCAGCACGTCCATGGTCGCCCGTCGCACGATCAGGTCGTCCGGGGAGGCCGCCAGGGCTGCCTCGAGGCTGCGCAGGGCCTTGGCGTGTTCTTTGAGCCCCAGATAGGCGCGGGCCTGGCACAGCAGGGCCTGTGTCTTCGGAGCGGCCTCGGAGCCGGCGGCGGCCTTCGTGCAGGCTGCGACCGCCTCACGATTGCGTCCGCACAGTTCTGCGGCCTGTCCGAGCAGCAACTGGACTCCGGTCTTTTCCAGCGTCTCCGTCGGCAGGGCGCCGAGCAATTGCACTGCGGAGGAACCATAGCCCATCTCGTAATAGAGCTTGGCTTTTTCGACGGGATCCTCGGGCACGGTCATGGTCTCGATCGGATCCGGCGGCGGAACGGGTGCGACCTCTACCACGGGCGTGGCGTCGGCCGTCTTGGGCTCAGCAGGCACGGCCACGGTCATCATGCCGGGTTCGGGATCCTTGTGCCCGACGACATCGGCGGGCTTGGGTGACCGCACGGGCTCCTGTTTCTGGCATCCGCAGGCAGACGCAGCCGTGATCCCGCAGAGCATCAGAAAAATCTTCCATTGATCCCGCATGTGCTGTCCACCTCGAAAGAAGGGCCGATCCGCCCATCGGTCGGCACCAGAAACATGTTTACCGCAAACCGGTCGGCTTGTCAGACTATTTTCCGGCCTGGCCGTTCGTCCGGAGAATTTTCCCGAATCCCTGGAATTGAAAACGTGCTATTGAATTGTCCATGAGAACCTCCCTCCCTTTCATCCTTTTTTTTCATATACTTGGTTGTTCGGATCCAGCCGGTCGTTCGAATAATATCAATGATAATATTAATAATATCAACAATGTAAACAACCTCAACAACCAGAGCGACGCGGGTCAGGATATTCCCGATGTGGATCTCGTGGAAGATGCAGCCGACGACACCGGCGACGGCAGCGTCGAGCCTGTGCCTTGCACGGTTGATGACACCTTGGCGAACGTACCTCCATTCAGTTACCCACCCGAGGAGGACTGGAACCACTCGATCATCTCGGCCACCACCGCGGCCAGCGGCAGTCCGGGCCACATGATGCACGACGAGATGGTGCCCGAGAACACGCCGGTGATCGTCACCGCCAAATTCGACTACAACAGTGCCCTGCACAAGGATCTGCAGGATGAATGGATTCTGGTCTATCTCTGGGGGACCGGAAGGAGCGACTGGGAGCTCCTGGGCCGCTACCTGACCGATACCGACGGCAAGATCCAGATCCAGGTTGGCGGGCTGGGTGCCGGAACGTACATGCTCCGGGGCGTGGTCGCCGGAGATCTCACCGAGGCCGTCGGGTACGTCACGGTGATCGGGACGAACCGCCAGGCTGTGGTGTTCGACATCGACGGCACGCTGACCACCTCCGATGCCGAGGTGATGCAGGACTGGGCTGGGTTCACTACCGCCGAGATGTATCCTTACGCGGACCTCGTGGTGCAGTACTATGTTGATCACGGCTTCCATGTGGCCATGGTGACGGGTCGCCCCTACTGGCTCGCGGTGGAGACGCGGCAGTGGCTGGCCGATCATTCCATGCCGTTCCATTCCATTCGGTTCACCTCCGACAACGGAACGACGGTCAGCGGTCAGGAGACCCAGGCCTACAAGACCGGATATCTCGAGGGACTGATCGCCACCTGCGGGCTGGATATTGTCCGGGCGTACGGAAACTCCGACACTGACGTCTGGGCCTATGACGCGGTGGGTGTTTCCAAAACCCAGACCTTCATCATCGGCGACATTGCCGGCATGGAGCAGACCCAGCCCATCGTTTGCGAGGGCTGCGGGTACCAGAGTCACTACGAGGATTTCCTGCTCTCCGATACCCTGACCTGCCTCGAGGATTGAGTCTCACCGGAATACAGCTTGACGGGGCGGGCCCCTGGAAGTACTTTATTTTTCATGGAAAGTCCTTGATACTCAAGGTGTATTTGTCGTTATTACTTTCCATGCTATCTGAAAAACGGCGGATAATCCGCCGGTCTGGAGTCAGTGTCATGCGCAAGTTGCTTCTGTCTGCGGTGTTGTTCGTGATGACTTTCGGATGCGGGTCGGAGAACCCACCGTCGCTGGAGTCGTTCATCATCAACGGCTCGGTCGACACCAGTGTGGCCAACGATGCGGTCGCCTTTCTTTATCTGGATGCCGGCTACGCCTGCGGTGGCACGTTGATCGCGCCCAACGTGCTCCTGACGGCCGGCCACTGTGTCACGTACAGCAACACCACCACGCCCGTGCCCGTGGATCAGTTCACCGTTATCTTCTGCAGGGATCTGAACAACTGCGACATGACCACGCGGTCCCGCGAGGTCATCCAGTCCTGGGTGCATCCGTCCTACAACGCCACGAACATCCGTTACGACATTGCCCTGCTGCGGCTCTCCGGCCCCGCCCCCGGCGACGTCACGCCGATTTCAATCCTGCCCGCGGCGCAGGCGCTGACCAACGCGGACCTCGGTGCAGCGATCACCTTTGTCGGTTACGGTCTGACGGACGGTTCCGACGAGAACTCCAACTCCATGGTGCGCAGGATCTACACGGGCAGCATCCAAGGTCTCTGCCACTCCTCGAACCCCTGCACGATCTCCCAGTGGAGCGGCACCTACGCGGCTCCCTGGACGATCTGGACCGACCAGAACAACGGGGGCACCTGCCAGGGTGACTCCGGGGGTCCCGGGATGGTCACACGCAACAATGTGAAGTACGTCGCAGGCATTACCTCATATGGCTATTCCGAGTGCACGGGACCGGGCGTGTACACCGAGGTCAGCAACTATGAGTCCCAGATCAACACGTTCATCAACAGCGCGCCGGCGGAGATCTGCGCCGACAGCATCGACAACGACGGCGACGGGTCGGTCGACTGCGCTGATTCCACCTGCACCGGCGTCGGATCCTGTCCGTCCTCCCCGTGCGAGGATTACTGGTACGTGTTCTGCAACGAGACCGTGAACTCGACGACCAAAAACGGCATCGCCGGCTTCACCGAATATGCCTGTATGGCACAGGGGACCGAGACCGGACCTGAAATTGCCTTCCAGCTGGCCATGCCGCCGGGAACAGTCGTGCAGATAACCATGACCCCGCTGGATCAGGACCTGGACATCTTCCTGCTCACGGGCGACCGCCATTCCTGTGCCTCCTCTTCCTGCCTGCAGTACTCGGCCAATGATGCCCTGGCCGCGGAGACCATGTCCGTGACCGTTGGCGAGACGCCGACCTACCTGGTCGTGGAGAGCTACCGGTATCCGGGGCGCTTCAGTCTGACCACCACCTGCGTGTTCCCCCCGGAGAACTGCACCAACTCCATCGACGACGACGGCGACAACGACATCGACTGCGACGACACCGACTGCGCCTCCCAGCAGGTGTGCCAGGCCCCGACGCAGGAATACTGGTGTGACGACGACATCGACAATGACCAGGATGGGCTGACCGACTGCGCCGATTCCGACTGCACTTCCAATGAAGCATGCGCCGGGCTGGTGGAGCTTGCCTGCGCGGACCTGCTCGACAATGACGGGGACGGCTGGGCGGACTGCTACGACCCCGACTGCGCGAACTCGGTCGCCTGCAAGAAGAAAGAAGCGTCCGATTCTGGTTGTTCAACCTCGGCCCGACCCCGCTCCGGTGGTGGATGGATGCTGCTGCTCGCGTTCATTCCGGTGGTCATCCGGCGTCGCCGCAGAAAATAGGGATTGACACCGCCCGAGGGTTTCTTTTACCGTACCCACCATGAGTCAATCCGCCGCCTTCCAGGAAGTCAAAGATGTTGTAATCGATGCGTGGTTCACCACCGATCCCTCAGGGGTGATCGTGGACTTCAACCGGGTGTTCTTCTCCCTGTTCCCGCGCAACGTCGCCCGCAAACTCAAGGGGTTGACGCTGTCCGAGATCATGAGCATGCCGATGGACATCGTCCAGGAGGCCGTCGACCAGAACCGGCAGGTGCGCTTCGACGAGGTCGTCGCCACCATCCTTGAGACCCAGGAGGAGTTCCGCTTCATTCTGAGCGCCATCCCCCTGTTTGGCGAAGAAAAGGCGCTAGAGGGGACCCTGGTCATCCTGCGCAACGTGACCGACGAGGCCATGGTGCAAATTAAATATCAGGAGATGTTGGAGCGTGAGGCCCGTGAGCGCGAACTGCTCAAGGCCGAGTTGGTGCGCCGCACCGAGCGCCTGATCCAGATCTCCGAGCGGTATTACGAACTCAAGGCGCAGATCCGTAAACGCGCCAAGGGTCAGGTCTCGCCGTTCAAATTGAAAATCTGATCGTCACCGCTGCCCCTCACGACCCTCGCCAAAAGTTGCAATTGCGGCAAATCCATGGTTTGTTCGTCGGGGAATTATTCCGGGGGTTCTGTATGATTTTGAAACCTGAGACCGTGTTCCGGCAAATCCGAATCTGGGCTTTCCTGTCCGGAGTGCTGCTTTTCCTTGCGCCGACGCCGGCGGCCGCCTATGAGCCATGGCTGGAGCCAATGGGCGCCCGCGGGTTGGGCCTTGGCGGCGCCGTGATCGCCTCGGGCACGGGCTCCGACGCTCTGATCGCCAATCCCGCCGCCATGAGCCTCGTACGCTCGTACATCTGGGAGAACTACTACCGCTACAACAACAAGACCGCAGGTCACAACGGGTTGACCGCGCTGGTCGATTCGTTCAAGAACGAGCGTCTTGCCGCCGGTCTCTTCACCTCGATGGGGTCGGCCGAACCCGAGGACGTGGCCACCGGCACAAAGTTGGACGAAAAACTGTGGCGAGCTGGTCTGGCTTTGTCGCTGGCCTTTTCGGAATGGCTTGCGATCGGCGTCAATGGACATTATTATAACTATGAACTTAATGGTCTGCCCACCGGCGACGTGAAGGAAAAGTTCTTTACGCTCGACGTGGGTGCGATCGCCAAGATCGGAGACATGTTCTCCGTGGGTGCGGTCGCCTACGATCTTCTGTCGGATCACTCCGATGACCGGCCGTATGTGTTCGGCGCGGGCGTGGCGGCCCGGCTGTTCAAGAACCAGTTGATGCTGGAGGTAGACGGGCTCATCGAGGGCAAGAAGCCCTGGATTCGCGGTGGAGCCGAGTTCTTTTTCGCTCAGGGTATTGTCATCCGGGGAGGCGGCAGCCGCCGCGAGTTCCTGGATCAGACCTTCGTGTCCGGCGGTCTGGGTTACATCACCAAGGGCTCCTCCGTCGAGTTCTCCATCCAGCACCAGCTCGACGGTGATCGGGCCACCATCGTCGGACTTGACCTGCGCTTCTTCATACGGTGAAATCATGTCATCGACTTCGCAGACACGTGGCATCTTCATCGCGGTCGAGGGCATCGACGGCGCCGGCACCACCACCTTCGCCCATGGAATCCATACGACGCTGACGGCCAGCGGTCTGGCGGTCCATCGCACCGCCGAGCCCTCCTCTGGACCCGTTGGCCGGCTCCTTCGAGAACTGCTCAAGTCGGCCGACACCCCGGATCCGGCCGTCTACGCGCTGCTGTTCGCGGCCGACCGGAGACATCACTGGCTCTCGGAGATCCTGCCCAACCTGCAGAAGGGCACGTGGGTGATCACGGACCGCTACGTGTTGTCCTCCCTGGCCTACCAGGGCATCGACGAGGACGTCACCTGGGTCTCCCACTGCAACGCGCGCGCGCCGCTTCCCGGCGTGACATTCTTCCTGGACCTGCCGTTCCACGTGGCCCAGGCCCGCATTCATAACCGTGGCGGCCTGCGTGAGAACCTGGAGGACGCCGATTTCCAGGAGAAGGTCGCACAACGCTACCGGGACCTGTCCCGCACCTTCGGATCCTCGCTGGTGACGCTCGACGCCAGCCTCCCGCCCCAGCATCTGGTCCGCGCCGCGCTCATGGAGTTGTCGGTGCGCGGCCTGCTGCCCGGATAAACGCATGGGAAGCCTCTGGAGATTCCTGAACCGGGCAGCCGACGCCTTTTTTGCGCCGTTTCTGGCCTTCTTCACCCAGGTCGGGAACATCTTCATGCTTCTGTTCTCTTCGCTTTTCTGGCTCTTTCGGCCGCCGTTCCGCTGGCGCAACTTCGTCTCGGCGATGGACTTCGTCGGCATCGGCTCGCTGGGCATCGTGGCGCTGGTCGCGTCGTTCACCGGCGCGGCGTTCTCCCTGCAGACCGTGTATACCTTCAAGATGTTCCAGGCGGAGGCCTTCATCGGCGTCACCGTGGCGCTTTCGCTCTCCCGCGAGCTCGCGCCGGTGCTGACCGCGCTGATGGTGACCGCGCGCGCGGGCTCGGCCATGGCCACCGAGCTCGGTTCGATGCGCATCACCGAGCAGATCGACGCGCTGAACACCATGGCCGTTTCGCCAGTGCAGTATCTGGTTTCGCCGCGGGTGGTGGCCGGCGTGCTGATGATGCCGCTGCTGACGATGGTGTTCATACTCGTCGGTATCGGGGGGGCCACGTTCGTCGCCGTCACCCTCATGGGTGTTGACGAAGGACCTTTCTGGTACAACATTGAATGGTACATCGACGCACGCGACATCATCGAGGGCCTGATCAAGGCCACCGTGTTCGGGGTGGTCTTCTCCACGATTTCCTGCTACCAGGGTTTTTACGCCAACGGGGGCGCCGCCGGCGTCGGTCGGGCCACCACCCGGGCGGTCGTATGGTCGTCGGTCTCCATCCTGTTCTTTGACGTGCTGCTCACCGACATACTGCTCCTGGTTTTCCACTAACTGATGATCGGGTGTCCTATTTTGGGGCGCCTCATGGGCCCGGAGTGTTTCTTTCAGGAAAGGAAGATGTTCCTTGTTGACCGCACTTCAGATTTTCCTCGCCTTCGTGATTGCCGGGAGCTGGATTTCCACAGCGACCTGGATCGCGGAGAAGAAGGGCAGCCGCGTGGGCGGCCTGCTCGTGAACCTGCCGAGCAACCTGCTGGTATCCCTGATCTTCATGGCCGTGCTGCGGGGTCCGCAGTACGCAGCCGGTGCGGCCGCTGCGGTCCCCATCGGCATGGGGATCAATTCCATCTTTCTTGCGCTGTTCATCTGGCTGGTGCCCCGGGGTCTCGTCCTCGCGACATGCCTCTCCCTGCTGTACTGGTTTGGTGCGGCGCTTCTCACCTCGCGTTTTCCACTGAACCCCTGGCAGTCGCTGGTGGCCTACACCCTGATCCTGGTCGCCACCATGGTCTTTGCGGAAAAGATCCTGCGGGTGCGCACCCCCCCGCGTCGGGAGAAGACCTGGTCCACCTGGCAGTTTTTGCTGCGCGCCCTCTTCTCGGGAGGCCTGGTGGCCAGCGTCGTGGCCATCTCCTTGACGACCTCGTCCTGGATCACCGGCATCGTCTCCACGTTTCCGGCCGTGATGATGTCCTCGATGGTGATCCTGACCCTCACCCAGGGCCCGGATTTCGCCCGTGCCACGGGGAAGATCCTCATTTTTTCGTCGGTGAACATTCTTGTATATTCACATATTGTCCAGTTTGCCTATCCCGCCCTGGGCGTGGTCGTCGGTACGCTGCTGGCCTATGCCGGCGCCGTGCTTTTCGTGGTCGCGATCCGGCCCGTGTCCGAACGCCTGTCGTAAAAAAGGCCCCAAATATCACTCTGGGTGGAATAATTTTTACAGGAATGGAATTTTCCCCTTGCCAAATGTGTTTTCAATCACTAGAACGAGCATGTAGGTGTTGAATGTTTAGTACTAACTAAACTACAGAAACCTGCACAACATCCTCTTCCGGAGGTGAAGGCTTGTCTACAATCGAAATGACATCCCAGGTGGAAAGATTAATTGAGGAGTACGCGTTGCGCATGGAGTCGTTCGGCATGCCGCCCCTGGCGGGCCGAATCTTTGCTGTGATGGTGTTGACGGATCCGCCCGAGAAATCCACACAGGATCTGATCCAGCTCACCGGCGGTTCCAAGGGTGCGCTTTCCCAGACGCTGCGGATCCTGGAGCAGTTCGGCCACCTGGAGAAGTGTCCGGCGCCGGGTCAGAGGGGACATCGCTGGCGCCTGCGCAAGAACTTCATGGTGGAGATGTTCAAGAGCAAGATGAACGCCATCCGGGGTATGCGGGACTTCTGGCAGAGTCACATGGACATCGTCGGGAACCTCTCCGAAAACGTGCAGCAGAACGTCCGGGAGATGGCCGAATTCCACGCGTTTTTCTTTGAAATGGTGAGTCATGCCTTCGAGCGCTGGAATCAGGTCCAGATCCAATCAGAAAACAATAAAACCGATGAGGGGAAAGGAACCTCGCGATGAGAAATATTCTTCTTTTATCCTTAAGTGCCCTCTGGCTGGTCGCCGGCTGCGGCGGACCGTCCAAGAAAGGCAAGAAGGACGATTTTGTCCTGCCGCCCCAACTGGTCAAGGCGATGACCGTTCAGACCGAGACCTATGTGCCGCTGATTCACGCGATGGGACAGGCGCTTCCGCTGCGTGAGGTCACGCTGTCGGTCGAGCAGCCGGGAAAATTGCAGTTCCTGCCCGCAGAGGTCGGCGAGACCGTGTTTGAGCGCAGGCCCCTGGCGCGGGTCCGCAGCCTGGGTCTGTGGTCCCGGAAGAACCAGGCCGCCGCGCAGGTCCAGGAGATCCAGAACTCTTTGACACAGGCCGAGAGCGACTACAAAAAGGTCAAGGAACTGTACGATCGCGGCGCGGTCACGAACCGGGATCTGGAGACCGCGGATCTGCTGTTCAAGACGCGCAAGACCCAGTTGACGGCGGCCAACGCAGGGATGTCCCAGCTCGACGAGACCCTCTACGGAACCGGCCTGTACGCTCCTTTCACGGGGGAGATCTCCGCGAAGTTCCAGGAGGTCGGAAACTACGTGAATATGGGTACGCCATTATACCGTATCGTGGATCTGACGACGATCCGGATGATCGTGGGCATCTCCGAACTGGACATCAAGTTCATCTCCCAGAATGACACCGTATGGATCACGCCGCTGGCCTATCCGGACCGCGGCATCCGCGGGACGATCCACTCGATCAGCCCCGCCCAGGACCCCCAGTTGGGTGCGTTTCCTGTGGAGATCCGGTTTCCCAACGTGTTGAAGGTGCCGCTTCCGGACATGAAGAACATGGAAAACGGCCACGCGCCGGTGCAGCGCAAGTGGTGGATCCTTTCGGGCATGACCCTGCGGGCCAAGATCTCGAAGAAGCCCGTCACCGGAGTTTTCGTCCCGGCCGAGGCGCTCGTCGAGCGGTTGGGAAAGATGTGGGTGTTCTCGGTGCCGGCCACGACCAACCACGAGACTGCCGGGCCCGCGGAGATGAAGGAAGTGACGCTGGGGCGCACCTATGAGGGCTGGTATGAGGTGACGTCCGGGCTGTCGCCGGGCACCCGGGTGGTGATCGCCGGCAACACCAAGTTGCGCGACAAGGCGAGCGTGCGAGTACAGATGGTCGAGACCGGGATCAACAAGGAGCTCGTGGACGCCCAGACGGCGGCCTCTCCGGATCAGGCGTCGGTGCCCACGCAGGATGCAACTCCTGCGACGGGGACGACTCCTGCGACGGGGCTGACTCCTGCGACGGGGACGCCACCCGTCAAGGAGCGAAAACCATGAGCCTCTCCCAATTCTCCGTCCGTCAGCCGGTGCTTATGAACCTGCTGACCCTGTTCCTGGTCATCGCCGGATACCTGGCGGTGACCCGAATGCCCCGTGAGGTCTTTCCGGAGATCCCCCAGGGCACGATCAACATCACCGCGTTCTATCCGGGCGTCTCTCCGGCCGAGATGGAGAGCCTGGTCGGCATCAAGATAGAGCGGGAGATCAAGGACATCACCGGCATTGACGAGATCAATGTCGCCTCCTCCGAGGGCATGATCAACATCACCGTGACCACGGACGAGGGAATGCCCGAGGACGAGGTCTCGCGTGTGGGCCTGGACATCCAGTCGGCCATCGGCCGCATCGCGGATCTGCCCGCGGACATGGTCAAGCCGGTCGTCAAGGTCGCCAAGATGGAGATCCCGGTGGTGTGGCTGGGCCTTCAGTCCGAGCTGCCCGAGATGACCACGCGCAGGATCGCCAAGGACATCCAGGACGAGCTCGAGCGCCTCCAGGGTGTCTCGAGCGCCGAGCCGTGGGGCGTGCGCAACCTCGAGCTGCGCGTGGAGGTGTCCCCCGAGAAACTGCACGCCTACAACCTGAACATCTCCCGGGTCATGGACGTGATCACAGCGCGGCAGTCGGACATCCCCGGCGGAACGGTGAAACTCGACCGCGGCGAATACCTGATCCGGGTGCTGGGCAAGGCGTCCGATGCCAAGGCCATCCGAGAGGTGGTCCTGAAGACCACGGCGCTGGGCACCGTGCGGGTCAAGGACGTCGCCCGCGTGGAGGAGGTGCTCGAGGACGCGCAGACGCTGGGTCGTGTGGGCGGCTTCCGCAGCATCTACATCCCGGTCAACCGCAAGAACGACGTGGACTCCATCCGCTTGTCCGACAAAATCAAGAATTACATGAACACATGGAACGCCAATGCCCCAGACGGCATCTCCCTGGCGATCCTCTTCGACACATCCAAGTTCATCAAGCGTCGCCAGAACACGATGTACAGCAACGGCCTCACCGGCTTCGTCCTGGTGCTGATCCTGTTGTTCGTGTTCCTGTCGTTCAAGGCCGCCGTGCTGACCGCGATCGGGATTCCGGTGGCTTTCATGGGCACCTTCGTGATCATGCAACTGATGGGGATCACGATGAACATGATGTCCATGTTCGGGTTGATCATCGCACTGGGCATGATCGTCGATGACGCCATCGTCGTCGTGGAGAACGTCTACCGTTACCTGATGCTGGGCATGACCCCGAAGGAGGCGGCGATCAAGGGCACCAACGAGGTGTTCTGGTCGGTCATCGGCGCGGTGTCCACAACGGTCGTGGCGTTCTCGACGCTGGCATTTCTGCCCGGAAACATGGGCAAGATCCTGTCCGTGGTGCCCATCGTCGTGGCCATCGCGCTGTCGATGTCGTTGTTCGAGGCGCTCTTTGTGCTTCCCTCCCATTGCGCGGAGGTCCTGCGGACCCCCAAGCATCTCAAGGGTGAGGGAACCGCCGAGGGGATCACCGGTGAAGCCCGCTGGTTCATCGCCATGCGCGAGGGTTTCGCCTGGTTCCTGCGCAAGGTGACGCGGTACTGGTACGTCTCACTGATCCTCTTCATCGTCGGCTTCATGGCGACTCTGATCATCTCGGGCCGCGGGCTGGAGTTCAACCCGTTCCCGGCCAAGACGATCCGCCGCGCGAGCATCAACTTCGAGGCCGCCGTGGGCACCAAGATCGAGCACACGGAGAAGGTGGTCAAGGAGCTCGAAGAGGAGATCAAGAAGGCCACCATTGACGAGGTCGAGAGTTTCTGGTGCATGGTCGGAACGACGTTCCGTGGCCATACCGCCAACATTGGCTCTCACACGGCGCAGTGCCAGATCAACTTCGCGCATGACGGGAACACGTCGCCACGCAAGCCCGAACTGATGCTCAACCTGTGGAGGCAGAAGCTGCTCAACATCCCGGACGTCGAACTGTTCAACGTGACGGTGGCCCGTGACGGGCCGCCGGCGGGTTCCCCCATTGAATTGCAGGTGCGCGGGCCCGACCAGGAGGGGATCGCCCTTCTGTCCAGGCAGATCCGCGAGTTCGCCGAGAAGATCCCGGGCGTGACTGATGTGACCGACGACCTGATCTCCGGGAAGCGGGAACTGATCGTGAAGGTCAACCTCGAGCAGGCGGCCATGTATGGGCTCAATCCGGCGCTGGTGGGCCTGATGATCCGGCGGTCGTTCGCCGGCGGTATCGCCTCCAAGATCCAGCGCGACGAGGACGACATCAACGTGGTGGTGAAGTTTCCGGAGAGCCGGCGCCAGAGCATCAACGAAATCCTGAACATGGAGATCACCTCCCCCCTGACGGGAAAGCCCATCCCCTTCTCGGCCGTGGCCACCCTGGAGAAGGGCGTCGGTCCTGGCCGCCTGCAGCGCGTGAACTTCAAGCGCACGGTCACGGTCTCTGGCGACATCGACCAGCGCAAGACCACCTCCGTGAAGGTCAACGCCGAGTTGCACAAGTTCACCAACAAACTGGCCTTGGAAAATCCGGACTACGAGTTCGTTTACGAGGGGGAGAGCAAGACCTCGGACGAACTGATGGACTTCGTGAAGATGGCAGCCTTGCTGAGCCTGCTGGGCATCTACATCATCCTGGCGACGATCTTCCAGAGCTTTCTGCAGCCGCTGATCGTGCTCATGGCAGTGCCGTTCGGCGCCGTGGGCGTGATCGTGGGCCTGAAGTTTCATAACCTGCCGATCTCGATGACGGCGCTGCTGGGGGTGGTCGCCCTGCTGGGCATTGTCGTCAACGACGCGATCGTGCTGGTGGACTTCATCAACAACGCCCGAAAGGAGGGCATGCCCCTGCGTGACGCGGTCGTGCAGGGCGGAAAACTGCGCCTGCGCCCGGTCATCCTGACCACGGTGACGACGGTAGCCGGCCTTCTGCCGATGGGTCTGGGTGTCTTCGGCTCCGAGGAGTTCCTGCAACCGATGGCGTTGTCAATCGTGTGGGGACTCGCGTTCTCGACGATCCTCACACTGCTGCTGGTCCCGTGCATCTACATGCTGATCGACGCGATCCGTCGCGGTTTCTGGTGGATTGTCCGGCTGGTCATTCCCAAAAACGAGGTGAGTGCATGATCTCCGCACTTCTTTTCTCCCTGCTGCTTGCTGCGACCCCGCCGCCCAAGGGGCCGCCGGTCCCCACTACGGTAACACCGCCGGAAAAGCCTCCGGTGGAGCTGCCGGCGCCCGCCGAGCCCCCCGCCGTCGTGCGACCGGCACCCGCTCAGGTTCCAGCCGAGGCCGAGCCGGTGAAGTCGATCTCCCTGCCGGAGATCCTGGCCCGGGCGATCTCCCACAACCGCGGCCTGAAGGAGGCCGGCCTGAAGATTCGCACCAGCCGAGCCACCGTGCAGGCTACGTCGGCGATGTTCGACACCCAGTTGTCGGCCAACCTCAACGTGGTGTCCCAGGAGGCCGAGTTCGTTCCCGGACAGTTCTTCTCGGTCACGAGCCTGAAGAAATACAGTTTTGACGCCCAGATCGCCCGGCTCCTGCCCACGGGCGGTTCGGTGGCGCTGCAGTTCTCGACCTCGCGCACGGACCAGACCATGACGCTGGCCATGAGCGGCACCCCCACAGAAATGGAGAGCAAGACCTTCTCCAATGCGTTCACCTTTGTGTTCACCCATCCGCTGCTGGCCGGCTTCGGCCGGGACGTGACCACCACGGCCACGCAGAAGGCCCGCATCCAGCTTGATGCGGACCGTCTCTCCCGCGAGGCGAAGGCCCAGACCCTGGTGCGTGATCTGGTGATCTCGTACTGGAACCTCTGGATGGTCTGGCAGGAGCAGGACCTGCTGGCGGTCAGCCTGCAGGTGGCCAAAAGCCAGCTGGATCTGACCAAATCGCTGTTGATTGTCGGTCATGCCAAGCCCTCGGATCTGCTCGCCGTCCAGAACGCGGTGGCGCAGCGCGAAGGGGATCTGATGCTCTCGCGGATCCGTATCCTGCAGGCGTCACTGGCGATCAAGAGCCAGCTGAACCTGCCGCTGGAGGAGGAGCCGATGCTGCTTCGCCCGTCCGAGCAGAACCTCGCCTTCGTGGCCAAGTCCCTGCCCCCAGAGCTGGTGGCCACGGTGCTGAGGCGTTCTAAGGATCTGGCTGTGCTCGAAAAGCAACTCGAGGTCCTGCGTCAGGAGGAGAAGTTGGCGCGGCAGGGCCTGCTTCCCAAGCTCAACCTCACGCTCACCGCGGGACCCACCTCATCATCCAACGAGTACTCGTCCTCCTGGGAGAGCCTGGTGAAGTTCTCTGCCTTCACGATCACGGGCGGCCTGTCGTTCTCGTGGTCCGTCGAACGGACGCAGGCCAAGGCCAGTCTGGAGATCCTGGACGTCACCGCTCAGAACCTGCGCCTCCAGAAGGAGAACCTGTCCAACGGCCTGATCATGTCTGCGATGCTCTCCCGAGAAACCATGATGACCGCGCGCAAGCGCATCGAGATCGCGAAGCTGGCCGTGGAGTCCTCCGAGGCCCACCTCAAACTGGAGAATGATCTGTTCTCCCTGGGCCGCGGCACCAACCACTCGGTGCTCCTGCGCATGGCCGAGCTCGATGCCGCCCGGCTCGCCCAGATCAAGGCCGTCTACGACTACTGGACCGCGTGGGTCCAGATCCAGGCTCTCTCCGGCGACATCCTCAATGAATATCAACTGAAGCTGGAGGACTAGCTTTTTTGCGCACCTTCGGCGCGCGTGCTAGCTTCCTCCGGTATGTTACGCGCTGAACAGATCTCCAAGTCGTTTGAAAAAGATGAACCCCTGCTCGAGCAGGTGAGCTTTGCCGCCAATCCCGGCCGGATCTGCGTGATCGCCGGGGAGACGGGCTCGGGCAAGACCACGATCCTGCGCATGCTGCGCGGCGAGCTCGTCCCTGATGCCGGACGGGTGTGGATGGGCGGACAGGATCTCCGTCGCCTGTCGGCGCAGGGAAAGATGCAGTTGCTGCGCAAGGTCGCCATGGTCCACGAGACCGACCGCCTGCTCGACGACAAGACCGTGATCGAGAATGTGGCATTGCCTTTGCGGATCATGGGCATCCACGGCGCAAAGTTGACCGAGCGTGTGGAACAGGTGCTCGCGCGCTTCGGCCTGAGCCGGCTCGCCTACCGATTCGCCGGGACGCTGTCGGCCGGACAGGCACGACAGACCGCGTTCGCGCGGGCGGTGGTTGCCTGGCCCCAGGCGCTGCTGGCCGACGAGCCGTTCGCACACCTGGATCGTCCGTTCGCGCACAGACTGGTGCGCATCCTTCTGGAGCACGCCGCCGAGGACCAGATGTCGATCGTGATCGCGACCCATCATCTGGACTACCTGCCGGCTTCGGATCGCATTGACCATTGGCAGATCGTGCACACTCGGCTGATGCACGTGGAAGAGGCACATGAAAACGTGGGCGTATTATTTTCAACTAGCCATTCATGAACTGAAGAGGCGGCCCCTGGCACATGTGTTCACCGTGTTCACGGTGGCGCTGGCGTTTTTGCTTGCGGGTCTGGTGATCTGGGTCGCCGAGAGCGTCAAGGTGGCTGAGCATGCGTGGTCCGCCGGCCAGCGCATGACCGTGGTGCTCGAGGCCGGGTTGGCCGAAGCCGACCGTGACCGTCTGGTGACCGAGATCTCCGGGTTTCCGGGGGTGCGCGAGGTCACGAAGGTGTCGCCCGAGCAGGCACGCTCCGAGTTGATCGCGGCGCTGGGGCCGGACTCGAACCTGATCGTTGACGTGGAGCCCGGCTTCTTTCCCGCGGTCCTCGACGTCGTGATCTCGGGCGACCCGCAGACCGTGCGCAGCTCGCAGCACCGGCTCCGCTCGATGGCCGGGGTGCACCGTGGCGTGGGGGATGTGCGCTCGATGGACCGCTGGAACCTGCGCTTCGGCAACGTGTTCGAGATTGCGGCATTGATCGCGGCGCTGCTGTGCGGCGTGGTGCTGCTGGTGTCAGGCTGGGTGATCATGAGCGCGGCCCGCTCCCGGGTGGAGACCCAGGTCGACGAACTGGTCGTGCTGAGGTCCCTGGGTGCATCTCCGGCCTTCATGCGCACTCCTTTGGTGCTGGTGAGTCTGTTTCATGGGTTCGTCGGCGGACTGCTCGCGCTGGGCCTGCTCGCGGGCGTGTTCTGGCTCGGCGCGCCGCTGCTAGAGGTCCTGCTGGGTCCGGGCGCCTCGGACTTCCGTTCGTTCGTGCTGTTCACGGCGCGCGGGGCCGGCATCGCGCTGGCGGCCACGGCGCTGACCGGCATGCTGGCGGCCCGTGTGGCCCTTCTCACCGTCCGGGTCCAGGGGTGAGCATGACAGCCTGGTTCTGTTTCCTGTTGCTCCAATTCAGGTTTTCTCCCGCTGCGCCGCCCGAGAAAGTGGCCGCACCGCCACCGGTGTTGACGGATTCGTCCGTACAGTTGGATGCTCCATCCTCTGGCAGGGTTTCGAGTATCCTGGAGAAGCAGGCCCAGTTGTGGGAGGTCGTGGGTCGGAGCCGCGATCAGCAGCGGCGGTACACCGATTCGCAGACGGTGCTCCAGGAAGAGCGCCTGGAATGGATGGCACAGCGGGATCGGCTGACCGTCACGATCTCGGCGACGAACCGCGCGATCCTGAAGAAGGACCGGCGGTTGCGGGAGCTCGTCGAGGCCGTCTACAAGCTCACGCATGCCACCTTCGGCCAGGCCCATGTCCTTGCCGGACGTCGCAGCGTGCCCCGCGACGGCCGGATCGTGCTGCTGACCCTGCTGGAGCGCGAAATCCTCGAAAAGCGAAGTCTTCAGGCGGATCTGAAGCGGCTGCGCGATCGGCGTGCCTCCGTGGACGAGACCGTAAGCGAGCTTGAGTCACTCGAGGAGAATTTCCGGCTGCTGGCGCTGGAGGCCGAGAGCCTGATCAAGCGGAGCCTGTTCGAGATCGAGCCCCTCGAGCGTCGTCTCGAGGGCGTGAACAAATTGATGTTCGATGCGCAGGACTGGAACCATTACAACCGCATCCGCTCAATCCGGAATTCGGTGAGGAACGAGAATGCGGGGACGGTGAAGCATCGCGGCATGTTGGTGCGTCCGGTGGCCGGTCCGGTGCTGCCTGGGTCGCCCATGGATCGTCCCGGTGTCTATCTCTCGGGCCAGCCCGGAGATTCCGTTCGCGCACCCGAGGCTGGCACCGTGCGCTTCGTCGGCGAGGTGGACGGGTTCGGCACCGTGATCGTCATCGAGCATGACTTTGGCGTGCACAGCATCGTCGGACGCATTGAGCTGCCCTCGGTGAAAGCTGGCGATATCGTCCGGCGCGCCCAGTTCATCGCGAAGGTGCCCGCATCGAGATCGTCCTCCCATCCCGTCTACGTCGAGCTGCGGTCCGGCCGCGAGGTCCTGGATCCGCACCTGTGGCTCAAGAATAACGAATAATTCCCGAAAGACAGGGGGTTGCCATGCAGAACAAGATGATCCTGGCCCTGGTTGCAGGAATGCTTCCATGGTTCGCCGTGCCCGCCCGGGCCCAGGAGACGCAACTGACCCACGACGACGGGACGCCCGCCGGAACGGTGCAGAACCTCGCCGCGGGCGACATTGAGGTCGTGCGCTTCTTTGCGCTGCATCCGGCCACCCTGCTGTCGCTGCAGTTGCACTTCGGTGCCGTGGGCGAGCCCGCCGATGTCTTCGTCTGGGGCGACAACGGCGGTAACGCGCCGGATCTCGACCGTGTGCTGTGGAGCGGCACGGTGACGCCGACGGCCGACGGCTGGACCGAGGTGGATCTCACCGGAGGGAACCCGGAAATTGAGCCGATGCAGAACTTCTACGTCGGGCATGTGCTGCGCGACGGTGCCACACGCCTGTCATGGGATGCCTCCGGTAACGCCGAGACGTCCTCGCTGGTGCGGATCTCCGGTGAGTGGTACTTCGTCGGCGACGCCACGGGAACCCAGTCCGTGGACGCGCTGGTGCGCTCGACCGTGTTCTGGCATGACATCGTGGAGGACACCTGGTTCACGGAGATCACCTCCGGTGCCGGCGTGTCGATGGGGTCGCGCATGGCCTGGGGTGATTTCGACAACGACGGCTTCGATGACCTGCTGATCAACGGATCGGCCGTCTACCGCAACCTCGGAGAAGGCACGTTTTCCCTTCTCTCTTCACCGCTGGGCGTGGAGCCCAACGGCGCCAACGGTGGCCTCTGGGCTGACTACGACAACGACGGCTGCCTGGATTTCTATGCGACCGGATACCACTTCTTCCCGGCGTGCGGCGTGCCCGGCGACTGCATCGAGGGCTACGGCTGCATCGAGAACCGCTGCATGCCCGACGGCGTGGAGGAACTGCCCCACGATCGACTGTACCGCGGGCACTGCGACGGCTCGTTCACCGATCAAAGCGAAACCGCGGGCCGGCCGTATGACTACCTGCCGACCGAGGGAGCGGCCTGGGGGGACGTCGACGGCGACGGCTGGGTGGACCTGTACGTGGCCAACTACGAGACCCCCACGGACTGGACCGGCGGTGCGCTCTCCCAGGGCACCCTCGACTACCTGTGGCACAACAACGGCGACGGCACCTTCACGGACGTCTCCGAGCGCTCGGGCATCCGTTTCATGGGACGCGGGCTGTGCGGACGCGGTGTGGCCATGGCCGACTGGAACGAGGACGGATTCCTCGACATCTACGTCACCAACTACCGGCTGCAGGGCAACTTCCTCTTCCGGAACCTCGGTGACGGCACGTTCGAGAACATCTCCGACCAAAACGGTACCGTCGGCGAGCTGGTCCAGGGGTCCTACGGACACAGCATCGGCTCCCAGTGGGGGGACGTGAACAACGACGGACACCTGGACCTGTTCGTGGCAAACCTGGCGCACCCGCGGTTCATCGAGTTTTCCGACAAGAGCATGCTCTACCTCAACGACGGGCCGCCGGATTACGGATTCACCGAGAGCCGCGCGGCCTGGGGCATCACCTATTCCGAGACCCACTCCGATCCAGCGCTGGGGGACATCGACAACGACGGCTATCTCGATCTCTACATCACCGATGTCTACGTCGGTTACCAGGGCTTCCTGTACCGTAACCTGGCCGGCGCCGGATTCGAGGACGTGACCTATGCGTCGGGCCTGCGCATCGACAACGGCTGGGGCGTCACGTTTGCCGACATAGACAACGACGGCGATCTCGACTTTCTCGCCAACCGCTTCTACCGCAACGACGTTCCCGGGTCCGGCAACTGGCTCAAACTGCGGTTGCGCGGCACGCGCGCCAACGCGGCGGCCATCGGCGCGGTGGTCACCGTGCGCTCCGGTGAGAAGATCTGGGTGCGACAGGTCGAGGGCGGCAAGGGCACGACCACCCAGAATCCGCTGACCCTGCACTTCGGTCTCGGCGATACCTCCGTGGCGGACACCGTGCACATCCGCTGGCCTCGCGGGTCCGGCGAGGAGCAGGAGCTCACCGACGTCGCGGTCAACCAGACACTCTTGGTCGTGCAGCCCAATCCCGACGCCGGGACCGACGCAGATGCCGACGCCGACGGGGAGCCGCCCCGCAAGCAGGATGAAGGATGCTCATGCGCCACCGGTACCCGGTCCGGCTCATTCCCCGTTTTCTTTGGGTTGCTGATCTTCGGGATCGGGATCGCCCGCAGGAAGAAGCTGGGCTGTTTCCACCGATGATCCACCCTCGGGGACGCACACCCGATCCCGGGGGGGGCGTCCGGCGTCATTTCTTCAACTTCTTGAGGCGCTCGGCCGCCGGAGGGAAGCCGAGGTCCAGGGCCTTCTGGTAGTAGAATTGGGCCTTTTCCCGGTCCTGCTTCACACCGAAGCCTTCCTCGTGGAGCAGGCCGAGGTTCATATATCCAAGCGGATGTCCGGCGTCGGCGGCCTTCGTGATCCACTCGAGGCCCTTGGCGTAATCCTGCAGGATGCCCCTGCCGTTGATGTACGCCAGGCCGAGGTTGACCATCGACATCACGTGTCCGGCACCGGCCGACTGCTGGTACAGTTTCACGGCCTCGACCGGATTCTTTTCGGTGCCGCGTCCGTCCTCGAGGCAGACCGCCAGGTTGTACCGGGCGATGGAATTTCCCAAGTCGGCTGCCTTGCGGAACCATGCGATGCCGCCCTTCGGATCCTTCTCCACGCCCACCCCGTCGAGCATCATGCGGCCCAGATTGAGCATGCCCATGGGATCATCCAGGGCGGCGGCCTTACTGAACCACGCGGCGGCGGCCTTCGGGTCCTTCTCGATGCCGCGTCCCTCCTCGGTGAGCAGTCCGAGGTTCGTCATGGCCTTGGCGTTGCCCTTGTCTGCGGCCTTTTGATACCACCCAACCGCTCCGGGAAGGTCCTGGACGCCGGAGTTCTCCCGCTCCAGGATGCGTCCCATGTTGAACATGGCCAACGCACCGCCGGCGGCCGCAGGCTTGCCGATCAATTCGAGCGCGCGCTTGAGATCGGCCTGGACGCCGCGCCCGCTCTCGTAGAGCAGGCCCAGGTTCAGTTGGGCGCTGCCGTCGCCCTTGTCGGCGGCCTTCTGGTACCACTGTGCGGCCATGGCGAAGTCAGCGGCGACCCCGCGCCCGTGCTCGTAGCAGAAGCCCAGACTGTAAAAGGCGTCGGAAATCCCCTTGTCGGCCGCTTTCTGGAACAGGGCGAACGCCTCGCCCGGATTCTCGGGCCCGCCCCGGCCGTTGTCGATCATCACTCCGAGATTGTAGATGGCTTTGGGATTATCCTGCAGTGCACTCTTCCGGTACCACGCGAGGGCCTGTGCAGGATCAGCCTTCACGCCGATGCCGCGCTCATACATCACGCCCAGGTTGAACTGTGCGTCGGCGTGGCCCTGTTCGGCGGCCCGGGTAAAGAAGAGGAGCGCCTTCTCAGGTCTCGCCTCATTGGCGCCCGGCGCCCGGAGGTGGTGCAGGCCCTCCTGGTACAGTTCATCGGGTGTCTGGTTCTTGTCGGAGTCTTTCTTGTCCTTCGAACCAACATGAAACTCGCATTGGCATGAGAGCAGCAGCGCCAGGCAGGCAAAAAAGGGGAGGAGCGTTCGTTTCATGAGCTTGTTATCCCTTCAGAAGCGGTTCGGTGATCGATCGCGGTTCCATTCGTATTAAAAAAAGTCCTGCGGGTCAAGCCGTCAGACCACAGAACTGATTTTCCGTGACGATGGCTGCGGCCGGAGGCCTACGGAATGAGGTCGAAGCGGTCGCGGTCGCAGCCATTGAAGTGCCACCACTCGCCTTCGTACGGGACAAAGCCGGCGCCGGTCATGACCGTGCGCAACAACCGTCGGTTGTTGCAGGCCGCAGCGGACAGTCCACCGGTTCGGCAAAGGCGCTCTTCTTCCTTCACGGTGAGCCTCTTCCCTGCAGAGAATTCGTCGATCTCCGTCCCCATCTCCAGCGCGCCTTTGCCTGTGGCAAGGGTGAGGTCCACCGCACATCCATGATTATGGGACGAAGTGCCGGTCTCCGGATTGGCTACGTGGGCGGGATTTGGATGGGCCGCCCATAGGATCCTCTGCACAGACAGCGGGCGTGCGCAATCGACCACGCGCAGAACCCATTCCGGGTGTTTGACTGAAAGCGCCGCGGCGGCCGCCAGCAATTTCTGCGCAGCCTCCGGCCGAAGGAAGCAGCGATGAAGCTCCTTGTAGATGACGCGTCCGGTGAAGTTGCCATCGGTGGCGTAGACGAGATTGATCTGCAGACCCGGCCCGGGCGTGACCTCGGTGAGTCCGGCAGCCGCCAGCCGCCGTTCAAGCGGTGTGTATGGTGCCGGTGGTTTGAGGGCAGGGACTTTTTCGGGTCCATGCTCCAAAGGAACGGGCACCGCGTGCACGGGCTGCCCGCCCAAAGCCGCCCCGGGTTTGGAAGCCGGTTCTGAGCACGCCAGCACCATGATCATCCCGGAAAAAAAAGCCATACTGCGCATGACTTCTCCATGGCAGAAAAACGCATACCTGTCAAACCTCCGCGATCGGAGCCCATTGAATCGGGACTTTGGCTCTGCTATGGTGCGCCCATTCCGGTGCTAGGTGACGTCCTGCCGGCCGAGTCCTACGCAAGGCTGGGTCTGGGAGACGGCGCCACAATCACCCGCCTCTTTCCTGCCGAAGTCCTGCCATAAGACTGTAAATAAATAACTAAATTTGCCAGTATTTCCTTGATCCTGGGACCGCCAAAAAGTATAACGCATGTTATGGCATGGAGGTGATTTCAATGCCACCGAGAGTTTTCATTACACGCGAGATGCTGATTCATGGTGCGTTCGAGTTCGTCCGCAGAAACGGCGTTGGACGTTTGTCGACGCGCAACCTGGCCAACGCCATGGATTGCTCCACCCAGCCGATCTATCGGGCGTTTTCCAACATGGAGGAGCTGGAGCTGGCCACGATCGAGCACGCCGCCGGCTTCGTCAAGGAATTCCTGCTGGGTGCGCCCATCGAGGGCGAGCCGCTGCACCACATCGCGCGGATGCAGGTCAAGTTGATGAAGGAGGAGCCGCATATCTACCATCTGATCTTCCAGACCGGGCGGCTCGACTTCTCCATGGCCAACGAGATGCTCTTCTTTCTCGTGCAGCACACCTCCTTCAAGGACCACCCGTTTCTGGGCCGGATGGAGCCTGCCCGCATCCTGCACGTGATCCGGCAGGTCTGGGTCTACACCCATGGCCTTTTCTCGATCATGGGCTTTCAGTTCGTCGACATCTCCGAGAAGTTGATCATGCAGACGGTACAGGAAACCATCGCCAAGCTGGTGGTCTGGGAGATCCACAAGCCCGACCTGTCGAGGCTGCCGCAGTACCGGGAGTGGCCGGTGTATGCCCAGGCCTTCGAGCAGGAGATGGACCTCGGCGTGGATATAAAGTCCATCCTGCTGGATTATTTCTCCGGAAAGCCCCTCTCTGGAAAAGCATGAGAATTGTTGCAATAATACTTTCCATTCTCCTGTTTTCCACCTTCGCCTGCACCGGGTCACCATCCAGTGACCAACCCCGGCAGACCGGGGAGAGCCAGATGACCGTGCGCACGGAGAAGCTCGTGCAGCAGGCCACCGTCGAACGGCTGCGCTGGACCGCGACGACCGCGCCCGGGGCCGAGATTCAGCTCACCTTCAAGGGCAGCGGCCGGATCAAGACCCTCAACTTCCAGGAGGGCGCCGTGGTCAAGGCCGGCGACCTGCTCGGCACCCTCGTCGAGGAGGACTACTGGTCCTACCGCAAGCTCGCGCAGATTCAGGTGAGGACCCTGGAGCCCGACGCCGTACGGATGCAGACCCTGGCCGGACAGGACGCCCTGCCCCAGGCCGAGGCCGACCGCATGCAGGGCAAGGTCAACGTTGCCAAGGCGCAGTTGCGACAAGCCGACGTGGCCCTCTCGGGGGTGTTTTTGCGGGCTCCGATGGCGGGTGTGATCGAGAAGAAGTCCGTGTCCGAAGGTGATCTGGTATCACCGTCGCGCGAGGTGGGAACACTGCTGGACCTGTCCCGGATCCGGGTGGTGATCCCAGCCTCCGAGCAGGAACTGGCACACCTGAAGCCAGGGTCCACGGTGAACCTGGAGTTCTCCGATCCGGAGAAGAAGACCACCGGGAAAATCGACCACATCTCGCCGCTGGCGGACTTCAAGACGCGCACCTTTCCGGTGACGATCCTGGTGGACAACGAGTTCGTCGGGGACAAGCCGGTGCTGCGCGGAGGCATGAAGGCCATCGTGACGCTGGAGCTTCCGGGACCGCCCGCGCTTCGCGTGCCGTTCTCCGCCGTGATGCGTTCCGAGGATCGCCGCACCTACGTGTACCTCGCTCGCTCGGGGCGCGCCGCCGTGGCGTACGTGAAGACAGGCCGCCTGATCCATGGTCGCCTGGAGATCCTCGAGGGCCTCGCCCCTGGTGACGAGTTGGTCATTTCGGGCCAGCAATTCCTGAGGGAAGGTACTCCCGTTTCCGTACGGGACGGTACGCCCTTGTCCGCACGGGATGGGACTCCGTCACTGAACCCCTAGATTCATTTATCAAACTGAGGTCAGGAAGGCTCTTCGAACCATTCGACCGCGGTGTTGCCCACACGGCGCAGCACGACCGCGTCGAGCGTTCCGGCCACGGCCCCACCGGCCACGGGCACGATTTTGAGCAGGTTGTTCATGCCCCAGCGCGTCGAGCGCTCCAGAAAGACCAGGCCGAGCTTTCTCTGGACGGCCATGAACACGTTGGCGGGCAGGGCGATGACGAAGCGGGCTGTGAGGCGGTTGGTCAACGGCACACCCGTGGACTTGAGCACCTCCTTGACGGTATCACCGAACAGCGCCCATAACACCAGGGAGCGGATGCGCGGGTCCTTCAGGTCGTGCCCGTGCAGCAATGCGATGGCTGCCACCAGCCGCGCCTGCAGCAGCCACGAGGATAAAATCGCCGAGGGCACCGCCAGAGGGAGCGTGACCGGACCGCCCAGGCCGGTCACAAAGCCCGTGGAGAAGTTCTTCACGGATTCGCGCAGGATCAGTTTCGAGGCCTGCGCATGGGGTGACGCATCGGGAAGCCGGCGGCGCATGTCCTCGGCCAGCGCCGAGGCAGGCGCAAATGGCGGCACACCGGCCAGCGCCTGATCCAGGATCCAGTTCATGAGTATGGTGGACTTGCTCTCTTTCATGACGACACCCCCGAAGATGGTGGGAACTAGAAACATGAGTTGATTCCCGGTCTCCATTTGTATACAGTTCCTCTCGCCTTGTACAGGTGTTTGTGCAACCCGCGGGCCCGGAGTCGGACCCGGCAAGGCAGAAAGAACCGCATGCGACGATCGGTTCCCCTGTTTCTGACCATCCTGCTGCTGTGGGCGGCTCCCGCGATCGCGGGCCTGCCTTGGACGGGCCTCCCCGGTCGCCCCGTTTACGACGTGATGCGCACCGAGGTGCAGTTGTGCAACCAGTTCCGCTGCAATGGACTGCGCACCGGCCAGGTGGCCTTCTCGGGTCCTTCCTCGGGCTCCGAGGACATCTGCACCATGCTTGAAAAGGCCGTCGTGGCGCCGTTCTTTTCCTACGAGGGTGCCAACTATTTTTCGATGCTCTCGGGTCGCGGCGAGTTGTGGCAGTTCTCCCACCGCCTCCAGTTACGCAACCGCTTCCCCAACGCCCGCTTCCCCTCTTCGCACGTGCTGGTGCTCCCTGAGAGCCGCTACTTTCTGGTGAACAACCAGGAGTCCTCCGTGCGCCAGCCCGCGGGCACGATCCTGTGGCGCAACGTCTACGGCAAGCCCTCGCTGTGGCATCCCCCGTTGCTGGTCAACGACCGGCTCGTGATCATGCACGGCAACGTCAAGGGCAGCGCCCGCTCGGCCCGCAACGCCTTCGCGGCCAGGGCCGTGGTGCGTGCGGTCGCCCCTGCGTCGGGCAAGACGATCGTCGAGATCCCGCTGCCGGGCGTCTACACCCAGCGCCGGTACCCGCCGCTTTCGGTGCTGCACACGCAGACCGTGGTGGTGCCCGACGCCACCGGCGGCCTCCACGCCTTTTCGGTCGCCGATCTGAGCGCCGGCAAGACGCGCGAACTGTGGAAGGCACAGGTCGGCCACTCCGAGCCGCTGGCGCTGGTGGGCGATCCCGCCACCTCCCGGGTGATCGTCGCCTACGGGGCCGGCGGCCGCCGCTTTCCCAACATCATCGCGCTGGACCTCAAGACCGGACGCAAGGCCTGGTCGGTGATGCACCTGGACATCGCCACCTCCCTGGCGCTCTACCGCAACACCCTCGTTTTCGGCACGACCGCCGGGAAGTTGCGGGGGCTCGACGTCAACACCGGCGCCTCCACCATCGACCTGCAGGTGCCCACGAACCTGACCTCCGACAGGGAGATCATCGTGATGGTCGTCACCGAGCCCGTCGTGGACACGCTGGGTCGCGTCTATCTCACCCTGGGCGAGGTACCCCGGACCCAGCAGATGGCCTTCGTGGACTACCCGGGTACACATCTGGGTCGGCTCAAAGACAGCATCAACGCGGAGGTCGTCGGTATCCAGTTGACCAGTCGGCGCGCCGTCTACACCAGTTCGCTGTTTCAGATCGATCATGCCGGCTCCAGCCAGTTGATCGTGGGCATGGAGACCGTGGGCCTGTTCACGTCGGATCAGCGCCTGGAATTCTGTGCGCCGGAGACCGAAGAATAGTTGCATGAATCTGCAACTGGAGGCTTCATGACCCAGAACGACCAGCTCAGAGCCGAGGAACTGACCCTGCTCACGCGGCTCCTGCACGGTGAATCGTCGGCCTTTTCGGAGTTCTACCGCCGTTATCAACGTCTGGTGGCCTCCTGTATCCGTAAAGTTTTCTTTAAATGGACATTCGACTTCACGGAAGACGAGATCGACGACATGATCAGCACCGTCTTCCTGAGCTTTTTGCAGGATGATTATAAAAAATTGCGCATGTTCGATCCGGGGCGGGGCTATCGCCTCAGCACATGGGTCGGTATCATCACGACCAACGCCACGGTGGACCATATCCGGAAGAACGCGCGTCCGACGGTGTCCCTCGACGACACGGAGCGCAAGGTGGCGCAACCGCGCTCCATGATGGCGAGCCCTGTCGAGAACGCCGAGCGCGAGGAGGAGAGCCGCTTGCTGATGGCGGCCATCGCGACCTTGTCGCCGGGGGACCGCGAATTTCTCGAGCTGGCCTATGACGCCCAGTTGGCGCCCGAAGAGATCGGCGTGCGCCTGGGTCTCAATATCAACACGGTTTACAGCAAGAAGAACAAGATTCTTCACAAATTGATGGACGCGGTCGCCGAATTGAGCACGGTACGCCTGAAACGGTAGCGGTGCGTCCAGATTTTCGAAGCGGGTGCGTATACCGGGGTGTTCGCGGTTCGAACATCGGAAGAGATCGGAGAGGAGCAGGAACATGAGCGGGCAACATAGAGACTGGGAAGCCATTCTCCAGCGTGTATATTCGGCGCGGAAGGCGGCTGCGGACAACGCCGGAGGCGTCTCGCTGCAGGATATCGTGTCCATGGCCACAGGGCGCACGCGCATCCCCGGCGATCTGGACGCGGACCTGCGGGAGTTCGTCGACACCGTCGCCGAGTGGGAAAACTACGATTGGAAGGAGCAGGCAGCCTCGTCCTCTCCGTTCGACGTGCTGGTGTGCTGGGTGCACAAGCAGGTCCAGGTCGTGATGTCGAGTCTGACCTGGCAGCCCGCCGTGGTCGCGGGCGTGCGCGGCGAGAACGGCGCAGAGCTCGTGGGCGTGCGTACCGTCACCGCCGATGGGGCCCACCTCGAGTTGTCTCCGGATCTCCACGGTGGTGCGCGGCTAAACCTGTCGTTTCCGGCGCCGGCGACCGTGCCCGCACGCGTGGAACTGAAAAGGGACGGCACCCTGCTGGACTCGGCTCCCGAGGACCATGGCGCCTTCCACTTTGATCTGCCCGAGTCCGGCGTCTACGCCCTCGAGTTGTGCTATCCCGATCGCACCGTGGGATTCCTGGCGCTCGCGCTGGAGCCCCGCGAACAAGATCCTGCATGAATTCCTCCGTCCTGACCGTCAACGTCGGCAACACGAACGTGAGCGTCGCGCTCTGCACCGCCACTGCCGCAGGCGTCGAGGTGCACCGTCTGGCAGCGTGGCCCACCCGGGACTGGCTCGCCCGCGAGCCGGGGACGCGCTCCGGCTGGCTGCAGGTGCTGAGGCAGGGCCAGGCCACGGAAGTCCTGGTATGCTGCGTCGTGGCCGCCGTGGAGCCGGTGCTCGCCGAATGGACCTCCGACGCCGGGGTTCCCTGTCGCTTTGCGCGGCACACCGATCTTCGGCTGCGCTATGCCGTGCCAGCTCCCGAGCGTGTGGGAATGGATCGTCTGATCAACTGCAGCGCAGCCTGGCGTCGTTTCTCGCGTTCATGCCTGGTCGTGGACATGGGCACCGCCGTCACCTGGGATCTGGTGCTGGCCACGGGTGACCCGGACGGGACGGGCGAGGGCGTCTTCGCCGGCGGTGTCATCGCCCCGGGCCTGGATACGCTGGCCCATGCGCTCCCGTCACGTACGACGCTCCCCTTCGTGGAGCCCATCGCCGTGGACACCGTCGTGGGGCGTGACACCGAAGCCTGCCTGCGGGCCGGGCTCTGGTTCGGTTTTCTCGCCCAGGTCGACGGCATCATCGCCCGGATTGAGGCCTCGCTCCCGGAGCCGCCCCTGACGATCCTTACGGGTGGGACCGCCTTCCTGGTCGCCCCCCACCTCGCCACGCCCCATCCCGTGTTCCCGGATCTCACCCACGAGGGTCTGGCCTTTTTGCAGAAATAATCAATCCTCCACGGGCTCCTCGGCCAGCGGCGCGGATTCGACGGCGAGGTCGGCCGTCTCCCAGTCCACTCCCAGTTTCCTGGCGGATTTGATTCCCAGTTCGCCCAACTCGGCCGCCCGTCTGATCACGTTGCCGTTGCCCGCGGCGAGCTGGCCCCAGCCCCGGTTGTATACCGCGACGCCCTGGCGCAGGCGTTGGCCGAGATCCTCGTAACTGACCAGAAATCCTTCCAATTTTTTACCAAGTGCCTCTGCCAGTTTGGCGATCTTCACCACGTTGCGCTCCTGGTGACGGGTGCGCCATTGCTGCGCCAGGCTGCCCAGCAGCGCCATCAACAGAGTGGGGCCCGTAAGGATCACACCCAGGGCATGGGCCTCTTCGAACAACTCCGGGGAGGCGTCCAGGGCAGCCAGCAGCGCGGCATCGATGGGAAGGTACATGACCACCAGGTCGATGGAATCCGAGTACAGTTCCTGGTAGGATTTCCGATTCAGGCTGCGGAAGTGCGTCCGGACCGCCGCGGCCAGTTCGACGCCGGCGTTTCGGGCTTCTTCGGGGGTGGTGGCCTCGCAGACCTTCATCCAGGAGACCAACTGGAGCTTGGAGTCGATGATCAGGGCACCGTCATGGGGCAGGGAGACGACCACGTCGGGCCGCAGCCTGGAACCATCTGCCTGGGTCGAGGATTCCTGAATACGGAACTCGTGGCCCTCCCGCAGACCGCTCTTCTCCAGCAGCCGCAGCAGCGTGATCTCGCCCCAGTCGCCGCGCACCTTGGAGCTGCCCGTGAGCGCGAGGGTGAGCCGCTGCGCCTCCTGCGACAGGCTCTGGTGCCGCATCGCCAGCAGTTCGATCTCCTTTTTCAGCGCCACCCGATCGCGCACCTCTTCGGAATACGTCGTCCTGACGAGCTCCTGGAATCCCTTGAGCTGGTCCTGGAACGGCCGCAGCGCGATCTCGAGCTTCTCCCGCTGCTGGTCCACGCCCTGCTCCCGGGTCTCCTGCAGCAGTTGGGCGGCCGTGGCCCTAAACGTCATGACCAACTGGTCCCTCGCCGATGTCAACTCCGCGAGTTTTTCCCCGGCAGCAGCCCGAGTCCCTTCCAAGTCCTGCTCCAGCCGCGCCACCTCGGCCTCCAGACCGCTCTTTTCCCGTTGCAGCCGCTCCAGGCGACCGGACCACCCTGCCTGCTCCTCCTTCCACTCCGCACACCGGGCTTCGAGGGATCGTATCCGCTCCTGCGCCCCCGCCAGGGCAAGGCCCACGCGCTCCAACTCCGCGCGCAGGCGTGTCTCCTCCTCCGTGCTTCCTGCCCGAGCCCGGGACCTCAGCCGTGAGATGAGAAAACCGATAAGGACGCCGATGAAAATACCCAGGAACAATGCCAGAAAATCCATACGTCCCGCCTTCCGGAAAGGAATCCAAGAATATAGTCAATCAGAGTCCCATCCGCAAATTCACGGGTGTCTGCAAGCGTTGGAGCGATCGGTTCGGATAGGCCAGTGTCAGTGAATGCTCATCGGGCTGTGACGCACCTGTGTGGACTGCATGACGCATGTGACTTACGGAGAGGGTTGTTGTTTAAAATACAATAGGGAAAGAAAATCCACTTTGCAAAAAGGGGAAAAACCAGTATATAACGGCCTGCCGCGTCCCACGCGCGCGCGTTTTTTTTTAGCCGGAAGGGCCCGACCCGGGTCCGGACGGACCAGAAGAGGTGAGCGATGGCAAGTACGTCCGATCTGAAAAAGAACCTGAAAATCCTGGTCGACGGCGATCCGTACACGGTCGTGGAAGCCCAGTTCGTCAAGCCCGGCAAGGGCACGGCGTTCACGAAGTGCCGGATCAAGAACCTGATCACCGGTTCCGTGCTCGAGCGCACCTGGCGTTCCAACGAGAGCATCGAGCTGGCCAACACGGAAAACCGCAAGATGGAATTTCTGTATTCCGAGGGCGAGCACTTCGTGTTCATGGATCGCGAGACGTACGAGCAGTTCCACGTCGAGGCCGAAGTCCTCGGCGATGACTCGCGCTGGCTCATCGACAACCTCGTCACCGACGTGCTGTTCTTCAACGAGAAGCCCGTGGGTGTGGAGTTCCCGACCTTCGTCGAGATGCAGATCGTCCACTGTGAGCCCGGCGTGCGCGGCGACACCGCCACGGGCGCCTCCAAGCCAGCGACGCTGATCACGGGCGCCACCGTGCAGGTCCCCCTGTTCGTCAACGAGGGCGAATGGCTGAAGATCGACACCCGCACCGGTGAGTACGTCGAACGCGTGAAGAAATAGGTTCCTCGCGCATGCTTGGTGCACCGCGACCGGGACGGTTGGTCTCGCGGCAACCCCCGCTGGCCGAGGACGCCGCAGGGATCGTCACGCTCGAACACATCCACGACGACATTCAACCCGGAGACTGGGGCTGGTTGCACACGACCGGGGAGGGCACTTCCCTGACCGCGGCCGTGCAGAAGACGGCCGCGCCGTTTCCCGGCGAGGAGTGGCGTCGGCTGCACCGCACCGACCCGGCGGGCCGCTCGCGGCTTGCGGCCCTGCGTTTTCGCCACCGCATCATGAGGCGCGTGCGCGAGTTCTTCGACACGCGGGGCTACCTCGAGGTGGAGACGCCCCTGCGCGTGCCGTCCCCGGGCGTGGAGACGCACCTGAGCGCGCTGTCGGCCGATGACTGGTTCCTCTCGCCGTCGCCCGAATTCCAGATGAAGCGGCTGCTGGCCGGCGGCTCGGGCTCGATCTACCAGATCTGCCGCGCGTTCCGACGCGATGAGACCGGTGCGCGCCACAACCCCGAGTTCACCATGCTCGAGTGGTACGCCGTGGGCGCCGACACCACGCAGTTGCGCACCGAGGTCGAGGCCCTGATCACCTATGTGCAGGAGCGTGAGGACGTGCCGTCGCCGCTGCCGCCCCCGCCGTATCCGAGACTTCCCATGGCTGCCGCCTTCGCGCGCTTTGCCGGCGTGACCGACATGATGGCGCCCGCACCGGTGCTGCTGGCGCAGGCGAACCTGTCGGTGCAGGCGGCGGATCTGGCGGCCGGCGGGATGTCCTGGGAGGAAGCGTTCTTCACGGTGTTCGTGGAGCGGATCGAGCCGCGGCTGTGCGAGGACGGCCCGGTGTTCCTGACCCAATGGCCTGCGCCCATGGCGTCCCTGGCCCGCCTGATCCCGGAGAACCCGCTGGTGGCCGACCGCTTCGAGTTCTTCGCCCCGGCGCCCGGCGGCGGTGATCTCGAGATCGCCAACGGCTTCGGCGAGCTGCTCGACGCGGAGTTGCAGCGCGCGCGCAGCCTCGAGGACCTTGCCTGGCGCCGCGATCACGGGGCCCCCGAGTACCCCCTCGACGAGAAGTTCCTGCAGGCGCTGGCCGAGGGGATGCCCCCGGTCTCGGGCATCGCGCTGGGACTGGACCGCCTGGTCATGTTGTGGTGGGGTGCCGACCATATCCGCTCGGTGCTGACGTTCGCCGGAGACGAGTTGTGAAATCATGAAATGCACGTTCCTCGGCCACTCCACCCTGTTGCTGCAGTCCGGCGTCGATGCGGTTCTCACCGACCCGCTGCTCACGCCGCGTATCATGCTGAAGAAGCGCGCCACTCCGCCGGGCCTTGCCTTGAAGGACCTGCCAAGGCTCACCGCGATCACGATCTCCCACGCCCACACCGATCACCTTCACCTGCCTTCGCTGGCGCTGCTGCCGCGCGACTGCCTGCTGATCGTTCCTTCGGGCGTGGGACGCTTCGTGCGCAGGCTGGGCTTTTCCGAAGTGCGCGAGCTGGCCTGGGGCGACAGTGTCACCGCCGGTGCTTTTATGATCACGGCCATCCCTGTGAACCACGTGCGCGGCCGATTCTTCCCGTGGCAGGACACCGGGGTGAACAGCTACGTCCTGGCCGACGCCGCCCATGCGTTCTTTGCCGCCGGAGACATCGACTTCGGACCATCGCCGGAGATGGCCCAGTTGGCTGACCGCTTCGTGCTCTCGGCCGCGGCGCTGCCCGTGGGCGGCATGCGGGAAGTGTCGTACTATGAGCGCCGCCGCGGGAAAAAAGGCGTGCACATCGACCCCAGAACCGCGTGGGAGTTGTTTTTGCAGACCGGAGCGCGCATGATGGTGCCCATCCACTGGGGCGTCGTGCGCATGGCCGGTACCCCCGTGCGGGAGCCGGTCGAGGCTGTGCTCGAGGCGGCCCGCGCGCACCAGATGGCCGATCGGGTCCGGGTGCTCGACCCCGGGGAGGCTTGGGAACTGTGAGTTATGGAAAAATAATCAACCCCGCCAACGCCGCGACCTCCACGCGCATCCTGGTGCTGCCGGTGGTGGTCTGGGCGATGGCCACCCACCGCGTCGTGCTGGCGCTGGTGCTGCTGATCTACAGCGGCGTCGTGGACCTCGTCGACGGCTCCATCGCCCGGTATTTCAAGTGCGCCGGCCCCTTCGGAGAGATGCTCGACGCGATCTCCGACGCCGGACTCTTCCTGGTCACGCTGGTCACCGCCGCGGCCACCGGCTATGTCGACGTTCTGCCGGTCGCCGTGTTCCTCGGTGTGGGCGCGATCAACGCGCTGGGCCGCGTGATCCACATCCGCCGCGTGGGGCGCGTCACGAACTTCCGCTCGTACATGTCCGAGGCCGTCGGCGGGGCGACCTTCTTCGTGCTCGTGGGCGTGCTGCTGGACTTCTATGCCGAGACCATCATCTGGTGGATGGCCGTGCTCACGGTCCTCGTGGTCGTGCACGACTACATCCGCATACTGACCATGAAGCCCGGCGAGGAGGTCCCCCATGTTTGATCTCATCGCGGCCAACCACCATGGCGCCGGCTGGATGACCACCGGCTTCGCGGTGTTCCTGTGGTCGGTGCTGCCGCTGATGCTCCCGCTGTATGTCTACCGCCTCGTTCGGGACGCGCGCGCCTTCCGCACAGCCGAAGGCCCCGCGCGGGCAGATCTGTCGGACCGGCTCTTCGGATGGAGCATGTATCTCGTGGTCATTGTTGGACCGCTGTTTTTTGCCACGCACCGGATCTGGACCACCTGGTAGTTGAGGTCATAGGGTTTTCGTCATGCTGCACCTGTTTCGACCGCTCAAGGAACGACTTTTATACCCGATCGGCGGGCGGCTGGCCGGCACCCATCCCAACACCATCACCTTCTGGAGCCTGATTCCGGGCCTGCTCGCGGGTGTGGCCTGGGCCATCGGTGGCTGGGGTTTTCTCGTTGCGGCGAGCCTGCTGACCATCCTCAACGGCCTGCTGGACCTGCTCGACGGCCACCTTGCGCGACGTCACAACAAGATGTCCCCGCTGGGCGACTTCCTCGACTGCGTCGTCGACCGCTACACCGACGTGGCGATCCTCACCGGCATCGCTTTCTCGCCCTACGCCGACGCGCTGCTGGCGCATCTGGCGATCGTGGCCGTCCTGCTGGTCAGTTTCCTGGGCAGCCAGAGCCAGGCCTCCGGCGGCGGACGCGTGGAGTCGGGGGTGCTCGGACGTGCCGAGCGTCATGTGCTGCTGATTCTCATTCCTTTCGTGCAGATAGGCACCGAGGCGCTGGGCGTGCCACGCTGGTGGCACTTCACCCCCGTCGAATGGCTGCTGATCGTGCTCGCGACCCTCGGGCACCTGACGGCCCTTTTCCGTATCCGCGAGGGCTACCTGATGCTGAAGAAGCTGCCCCCGCAGGAGAAACCCCATCATGACTGAACCCACCTGCGCGATTCTCCAGACGGGCGGCCTGCAATCGTCCCCGGACCTGTTCCAGGCGCGCTGCGGCGGCCTCGATCTCGTGGAGCGACACGTGCTGGGCCTGCACTACGCGGGCATCCACCAGATTTACATTTATGATCCCAAGGGGCACTGGAAGCCCATCGGTCGCGTGCTCCAGCTTGAGGGCACCACCGTGCAGGCCGTGCGTGAGCTGCCCGAGTTTCCTTCCACCGGGGTGATCTGGCTGCGCGCCGATGCGGTCGTGCACAAGCAGTTGATAGGGCTCGTCAAGAGCGCCGAGAAGGCGACCGTGGTCTGCGGTCGTCCCGGACACGGCGCCAAGGGCGGCACCAGTTCCGACGGCTTCCTCGATGTCGGCGACGAGCAATGGACCGGCGTGGCGTTTTTTCCCGCCGCGGTGCGCGCGGAGCTGGTCAAGTCCCTCGGAAACGACTCCGAGAGCGGCGACATCCAGACGATCCATGCGCGACTCGACAAGGAGAAGACCTGGAAGAAGTCGTCCGAAGGGGGATTTTTCCGGAAGATCCGCGATCGTCGTGATGTACGCGACGCCGAGCGGCTGCTGTTTCACAGCCTGCGCAAGCCGCAGGACGGCCTGGTCGCGCGCACGTTCAACCGTCCGCTGTCGCTGCCAGTGAGCCGGCTGCTGGCACACACGCACCTGACCCCGAACCAGTTGACGGTGCTCAACGCCGGCTTCGCGGTGGCGGCGGCGCTGGTGTTGTTTCTGGGACACCCGGTGTTCGGGTGGGGTCTTTGGTTGTCGGGCGCGCTGGGCGGCCTGCTGATACAGGCCTGCTCGGTCTATGACGGCTGCGATGGAGAGATCGCCCGCGTGAAGTTCCAGTACTCGCACCTGGGAGACTGGCTCGACACCATCTTCGACGACATCTGCAACTGCCTGTTCTTTGCAGGTGTCGCGGCCTGGTCGTACCAGTACACGGGACATACGTACTTCATCTGGATGGGCGTGGCCGCGTTTGTCGGCCAGTGGATCGCCAATGTGGTCATGTATTATTATTTAATCAAGGTTGCTGGTACGGGCAACAACCAGGATTACCAACTGGGGTCCCCCGACAAGCCCGGCGGTGGTCTTATAGGACGTATATTAAATAAATTAAAATACCTGACCAAGCGCGACTTTCACCTGTTCACCTTCATGATCCTGGGTTTTGCAGGTCTCCTATGGGTTGGCGCGTATTTCATCTTCGTGTCGGCCATGATCGCGGCGACGATCCTGTCGGTCCAGCACGTCCAGTTGCTGTTTCGCCTGCGTCGGGAAAAGCACGTGAAGCATGGGGTCGGGGAGAAGCGGGACACGAAGCCTCCGGTGGAACGGCGGGACACGAAGCAGCCTGCCGGAGAGAAACGGGAGGGCAAGCATGGTGGCTGAAGTCCTGCTGATCCTGGCGCTGGCGACCTCCTGTGCCCATACGGAGTCGGGGAAAGCCTCCTATTACGGCAGCCACGGCGGGAAGACCGCGTCGGGCGAGCGCGTGAACCCCAAGGCCCTCACGGCGGCCCACCGCACGCTCCCGTTCGGGACGATCGTGAAGGTGACCGAGGTGAAGTCCGGCAAGAGCGTCGAGGTGCGGATCACCGACCGTGGGCCGTACATCCGCGGAAGGGTCATCGATCTGACACCGGCGGGCTTTGCGCGCCTGGCCCCCCTGGCACGCGGGGTGATCTCGGTGACCCTCGAGGTGGTCAAGGAAGCGCCCCCCCGGCCCAAGCGACGGCCGCGCGGCAAGTCGCGGAGATAGGCACGAGGAGTTTTCAATGAAGGTGACGCTGTCCGGCTTCAACATGGAAGTGCACGAAAACCCGGTGCGCACGCCTGAGGTGCTCACCGCCGCGTACGCCCGCGTGAGCCGCTCCGAAAAGACGCTGGCCCAACTGCGCGAGGTCGCGCGCGCCAACGTGGAGAAGGCGCGCAAGAGCAATGAGAGCATCGTCTACGACATGGGGCACGCCTCCATCGCTGAACATGCATTTTTTAACATTGACATAGAAGATGTGTCCCGCCTGGCCCTCGAGGAGCTGGAAAAACACCGGCTGGCCTCGTACACCGAGAAGAGCCAGCGCTATGTCAAGCTCGACTCCGACTGGCACCTGCCCGCGGAGTGGGTGAATAACAATCAAGAATTGACGCAACTACACTCTGAAGCGGTTGCCCTCTACAAGGATCTCCTGTCAGCCGGTGTGGCCGCCGAGGACGCGCGCTACTATCTGCCGCTGGTGGTGACCGGGCAGGTGGGGCTGTCGTGCAATGCCCGCTCGGCCGAGCACATGATCCTGCGGCTGGCCGCGTCGCCGTTTGCCGAGGCCCGGCAGCTCGCCGGGTTGTTGTTCGGTGTGCTCAAGCCCGTGGTGCCGTCGCTGATCCGCTACGTGGAGCCCTCGGCGTGGATCCGCCGCGAGGAGGCTGCTGGCTGGACGCTGCTGGCGACCGAGGAGACCCGGCTCGAGGAGAACGTTTCGTTTCTCGGCCAGGCCGTGGGACGGCTCGATCTGTGCTCGCCCGTCGACGACTGGGACGCCCTTGTGCTCGCCCATCAGGCCGTGCGCGCCGGGGCGCCTTACGCCGCCGCGCTGGCGGGTGCCCGGCAATTGTCGGCCCAGGGTCGCTCGGAGGCCTTTGCGCGGATCACCGAAGGCATGAGCGTGCACGATCCGGCGCCGCGCCCGTGGGAGCACGTGAGCCTGACCTGGGAGTGGGTGCTCTCGGCGGCCGCCTACGCCCAGCTCAAGCGCCACCGGCTCGCCGGCATCACGCCCGCGGCGTACGATCCGCATCTGGGCTTCACGCATCCGGCGGCTGCCGCGACGGACGGCTTCGCCGCGCGCGCCCGGGACCTGGTGGCCCTGTCCGAGGCCACGGCCTCCCGGGTCGAGGGACCCGCAAGCGTCTACGCGCTGCTGTCAGGCCATCGCCGGCGCCTGACGTGGACGGCCAACCTTCGAGAGACCCTGCACTTCTCCCGCCTGCGCGAGGACGCCCATGCCCAGTGGGACATCCGCGCGTTCGCCGGCGCCGTCTCGGCGATCGTGCGTGAGCACGCGCCCCATTGCGGCCGAATCTTCGGTGGCAAGGACGCCTTTGCGGGGAAGACCCTGTCATGAAGCCGGAGGCTCCGGGCGTCCCTGTCGAGGCCGGTGCGCCGTTCACCGTGGAGTCCGTGGGCTCAGACCAGCTCGTGCGGCTGCATTTCTTTGTGCCGCGCGCAGCCGTGAGCACCACCCGCTTCATCCTCGAAGGCTACGACCACCTCGGCGTCCAGACCAGCGAACCCGGCTCCTCCCACGTGACCTGGACGGTCCCGGCCGCCCTGCGCGCCGACGCCGAGGCTCTCCTGGCCGATCTACTGACCCGCCTCCGTTAAGATTCATTGGGGAATGGCAATTGCAGGCGCGACGACGCTCGCGCCGGATCAACCGAACCGCGCGATAGCGCGCCACCAGAGGGAACGATCGTGACCGGATCGTCAATGCTCTTTTTATTATTTTACTGGTGACCAACTAATGAATATGAAAAGCAGGAGATCGACAGGATTAGCACATGGAGGCGACGCCGTGGCCCTCGAGCAGGGCCTCGAGGATGGCTTCGAGATGATCGATGTCGTGAATCTCGAGGATGCGCGGCATGATGTAGCCTTCACCGCGGCGCGTCAGACGCTTCTCGATGGCGCGCTGGAAGTCGCGCTCGAGGAAGTCGTACGAGGCGATCAGGTTGTCACAGGCGGGGGCCGGAGAAAGTGTGTTCATGTTCACGCTCCTGGACATCGGGGAAAACGCTCACGTCATCCCGGAATATCAACGTCATCATCTGACGTTCGGGCATCCTGCCATAACCGATCGGGGATCGCAAGTTTTCAATCTTTTTTTGAAAGACATGAAAAATCCTTGTGGCAGCTCAGTTTTTTTGGATTTCCGGGAACAGGCAGGTAAACACCGTGCCATGCCCGGGGGTGGAACGGACGCGAACTGCGCCATGATGTAGTTTCATAATACCCAAGACCACAAACAAACCAAGGCCGGCGTTCTTCCGGTGGTTCTTGGTGGAGTAGAACGGCTCGAACAGGTGCGTCAGTTCCTCGGCGTCCATGCCCACGCCGGTGTCGGCGATCTGCAACTGCAGATACATGCCGGGCGGCAGATGATCATCGGCCTCGTGGTCAAGGTGCACGCGCGCCAGGGTCACATGGACGTTGCCCATGTGGAGGATGCTGTCGGCGGCGTTCTGCAGCAGTTGGTCGGCCAGCAGGCTCACGTAGTCGCGGTCCAGCGGCGAGGTCTGGCCCGCAACGACGGCCGTCTGCAGGTTGAAGCGGATTCGCTTGCCATAGCGGGTCTGGAACTGCGCCAGGATCGGCTCGAGCAACTGGGCCGGGTCCGTCAGGTTTGCCGAAAGCGGCCGGTTCTTCGAGAAGAACGCCAGTTGGCGGACCATGCGGGAGCCCTCGCGCAGCACGCTCTGGACGCGGTCATACCGGTCGGTGGCGTCGGGATTTTCGGCCAGATGCGGCCGCAGGCCGGTGAGGTTCTCCGAGAACTGCTCGAGCACACCCTGGAAGTCATCGGCCACGAAGTGGGTGAGCCGGCCCATGGCCTCGACCTTCTGCGACTGGCGCAGTCGGGAGGACAGGAACTGGTTGTCTTCGAGGGTGAAGTGCTGCTCGAGGGTGAGCACGAGCTGGGTCGCCACCGACTGCAGGAAGGCCTGCTCCTCCTGAAGGAAGATCTCGCCGGTGGGCGGTGTGGCCGCCGAGGACACGAACACCTCGAGGCAGCCGCGGCGGTTCTTGGCGAACAGGAACGGGTGGATCCGGCTGTTCTCATGAGCGACGAAGTCCCGCGACAGGTAGACCTGGTCCTCGACCTCGAGCCGGGCGCAGGTGTCCTGGGGCAACTGGAACGCCGAGGGCACGGCCTCGACCACGGCCTGCAGTTTCTCGGACAGCGACACGTTCACCTGCTCGAGGTGGTTGACGACCTCGTACAGGCAGGTCAGTTCCTGCACGCGGCGCTCGAGCATCCAGGTGGAGTGGCGCAGCTTTTCCTGTTCCAGATGAAGGGCCGCGGCGGTGCGCTTGCGGTCTGTGATGTCCGTGAAGATGCCCGCGATGGCTTCGACCTGCTTCTGCGAGTTGACGATCGGGGACAGGCTGCACTCGACCCACAGGGGCTCGCTCTGGGGGACCTGGACGCGGATCTCCATGCGGGAGGCGCTCTCGTGGCCGTTCCAGATCGCGGCGATCGCACGCGAGACGTGGGTCTGCCAGTCCACCGGGACGATGATGGAGTTGAGTTTGCGGTGCGCGATGGCTGTGACCGGACCGCCGGCCATGCGGGCCAGGGTCTCGTTGACCAGAAACAGCGTGTTCTGGCGATCGACCACGCCGAACCCGTGCGTCTTGTTCTGGAAGAACGCCGACAGCCACTGCTGGGAGCG
>JAHITJ010000185.1 GCA_018817795.1 Myxococcota bacterium
AAAGTTATCGATTACCATGATCGAAATGGCTCCTATTTTTCCGACCAGCGGACTTTAAGCGCGTCCTTTCCCAGGAATTTCGCCCGTCCGCCTAGCTCCGCCTCAATCTCAAGCAAGCGGTTTGCCATAGGGCCGATAGCACCTTCACGGGTGTGGGCCGTCCCTAGACCGACTACGTAGTCCGACATGGCCTCGCCCTCGCCGCACTCGTCGACGCACTCGGTCGGATAGCAGTTGGCGTAGCCCATGGGCTCCTCGCACATCGGGAACGCCTCGGGACAGGTCGCGGTGTACCATGCCGTGCAGCCGGTCTCGGTGTCGAGATCGCAATAATCGTAGGCGTTCCCGTCGATGTTGCAGTGGCTCTCGTCGTAGATGCACGCATCCACGCAGCCTTCGCAGGTGGTGGTGTCCAGGGTGCAGTCGCCCGCGCAGGAGATGGTGCCGCCGGTGAACCCGAGGGAGAGGCAGTTGGTTCCTTCGGGGAAGGCGTCGAGGTCGCAGGCCTCGCCGGTCTCGAGGATGCCGTTGCCGCAGACCGCGTTGTTGACGTTGTTGGTGTTGTTGAGATTGTTGAGGTTGTTGACGTTGTTGGTGTTGCTCTTGGACTCGTCGTCGCAGCCGGCGACGACGAAGAGAAACACGAAGGAAATCATCAGTGTGAATTGAAGTGTGGATTTCATGTTACTACTCCTGGAAAGTGGTTGGGAAAATACTACTTTAAAAATAGCAGAACCGGGCAAGTTTTTCCGGCCTTTTATGTTTTTTTTTTCGTGGAAGGCTATTTTACGGGGGTGAAGGTGCCCTTGTTGGCGGCGCAGGCCTTTTCCAGTTCTTCGACCGGAACCAGGTAGCCCTTGTAGTAAGTGTTCTTGCGGACGTCCACGGCGCAGGTGCCGATGGCGTCGGCGGTCGGGCACGGACCTTCGACCAGCTCTCCGAGGTCGTCGCCGCACTTGGCCTTCAGTTTCTCAGGACCCAGCTTGAGCTGGTCGCCGAGGTACTCGATGCAGCTCTTGACCTTGGGGATGTTGCAGGAGAGCGGTTTTGAACCCTCTTTTTTGTCGCCTTTCTTGCCGCAGCCGGCGAGGGCGGGGGTGAGGGCGAGGGTTACCAGGGAAAACATGACGATGAATTTGTTGAACATGACAAAACCTCCATAAGTTGGGCCATTTGTACGGCAACGGGTTGTGAAATGCAAGAAAAAGCCGCCTGTGGTGCGGGTTCGGTCGATTCCAGGCGCTGGTCTGAGTTCTTCTGAACGCCGGTTTCAGTTCTGCTGAACGCCGGTTTCAGTTCTTCTGAAACCGGCCCGGGAACAGCAGCAGCAGGCCGCCGGCGAGGGTGACCGGGATCGATCCGAGCAGGAAAAAGCCCAGGGCGACCGTGACGCCGTGGATCTCAGAATGCCCGGCGATGACGAACAACGCGCCCAGGACGGCCTCTCGCGTGCCCAGTCCGAGGATGGACACCGGCAGCAGCGCCACCGTGTTGGCCACCGAGAACAGCAGAAACGACTCGAAGAGGGTGATCTCGGCGCCCACGGCCATGGCCAGCACCCAGACCTGAAGGTTCATGAACAGGTGCCCGGCGACGGTCCAGGCCAGCGGCGCCGGCCACCGCCGGACGCAGGAGGACAGCGTGCCCACGAACAGGTCCTTCTGATCGTCAGACAGGCCGAGCTTGAGGCGGATCCGCGAGAGCATCCGGCGAAGCGGCCGTCGCAGCAAAAACAGCGCGCCCAGACCCGCCGCCAGCGCGCCGGCGCCGACCAGCGCCCAGTGGGCCCCGGTCAACCAGAAGGCGGCCAGGGCCGAGACCGCCAGCAGGAGCGCCAGATCGTAGAGCCTGTCGGCCAGCACCGTGGCCAGGGAAGCTGCCAGCGGCGCGCCCACCTGCCGCACCGGGAACCAGGCCCGGAAGAACTCGCCTGCGCGGCCGGGGGTGAACGCTCCCAGCGCGATGCCGGCGAGGTAGGCTTCGGCCGCCCGGCGGCGGCCCAGGACGATGCCCTGGTCCAGCAGCATCCGGTGCCAGCGCTCGATCTTGCACCACAGGTGGGGCACGTTCAGCCCCAGCACGACGAAGAACCACAGGGGCCCCACCTGCCCGAAGGTGTCCAGGAAGGCGCCGGGCCCGACCCGGTGAAGCACCCAGGCCAGGATGGCCACGCCCACGAGCCGGGGCAGCGCCCATTTCAGCCGGGGATGGAGTTGCGGCATGCGGCGTCCTGCGGGAGGTCTGGCAGTATTTCGGTGGCGGAGAAGGCCGGAGGCCGGCTTTGGTGACTGCGGCTGTGGAGGAACAGGAAGACCGCAGCCGAGGCGAGCGCCATCGCGGCCCCGGTGACACCGCCTGCGTTGGCGGACCAGCCGAGCTCCGGTCCCAGGGTGTGCCCGGCCCAGGTGAACAGCAGGATCGCCAGCGACGGCAGGAAATACACAAGAAAGGCCGCGCCCAGCAGGGAGGAGGCGTCCATCTCGAGCCGCACGCGCTGGCCCGCGATGGCGCCGCACAGGTTGCGGGCCCTGGCCTCGTGGGTGCGTCCGCCGGAGAACGTGTGGCAGGCGTTGGAGGCCGCGCAGTGTCCGCAGGCGTCGGGGCGGCCCACGACCACGCGGGCAAGGTCGCCTTCGACCGACAGGACGGTGCCCTCGCGCACCACGCGTTCATTCATGATGTGGGTCCTAGTCCGCTTTCCGGACGGAATCGGCCAATTCACGGCCGCCGGGATATTCCGGCACCGTGTCGAGAAGGCGGGTGATCAGGTCGCGCGCGGTCCGCGTGTCGCCGGAACGGGAGTGCAGGCGTGCGGCATTGTAGAGCGCCACGGGGTGGCCCGGATCGATCTGCAGGGCCTGCTCATAACAGGACATGGCGCGCTGGACTTCGGCGGTGCCCTCGGCGATGACGCCCAGGTTGATCCA
>JAHITJ010000186.1 GCA_018817795.1 Myxococcota bacterium
AGGAAAACCCTTTTGTGAACAATGGCGACATGGCAAACACATTTTTCTTGGATGATGCGGCCAATGCCGTACTTGCCCGAAAGAACATCATTTGTTCCCAGAACTGGCCTGTAGCAAGTGCCCCTGTACTTCAGGCTGTGACTTGGGCAGGAACAACAAGCCCAATACACACCACAACAATCAGGATCAGGGCAGATGTGCCCATGCTGCTGGAAAATTCGGTCTATTACAGCATCATTGGAGCAAAGACAGATCTGGTTCTACGGGCCGAAGTGACCCTTAAAAATACTGCTGCTGGTGCTAGTCGAGTGGATTACCTCAAGGTTTACAATGGAGCCTCTGGAACCGCTTCAACACAGTGGTATCTTCAGGACGGCATGAAACATTCCTTTGCCGCTGGTCAGGTCAGGACAATCAAATTAGAGGGGACTTGTCACCCAAAGCAAAAGGACAATGCTTCTAGGACTGACTCAAATGCCGCCTATCTCTGCGTAGATGCTGGTTCGTTCAACGATGGAACACCTTTCAAACTGTTGGGTATCAAGGTCTGGTTTGAAGGCGTCAAAGCGGTTGACAGCATCCTTGAGAAGCCCTCTAAACTGGCCTCCATTACACATACAGAATGGTCTGGGTATGTTGGGGCCTTGGAGACCGCAAATGAAGCCTATGGCCAAATGGTGAGGGGGTGCATGTGTCCTGTTGCCTATGGAACCGCTCCAGCGGGATATGGGTATGCAAAAGCCCTGACCTCAACAAGTTATGACTACCTCTGTTTTGCTCTGGGATACGGCACCAGCACGGTCAGTGGGTCCTATGTTGTTCCCTTAACAGGTAGGGGCTATTACGACGTTGCAGCCAACAAATACAAGTACAAAATCTCAATGATATTCTATATTTACAACACTACGGTAAGCCTGAGTTACCAGGTCAAGACTCACTACTTTTTGACAAATTCGACAACCAGAACCACGGCACAAACCACGGCAGGGACCCTTGGAGCGAATGCGGGCAAGTGGATTGAGGAAGTCGTTACAATCGAATCAGCAACGGCCTTGGATGCTGTAGCAATCTCCCCAACGGTCAAGAGGGTAGGGGGTTCAGCAACAACCATGTACTGTTCCCAACTGGCCTGTAGACCATTACCTTACGAACCTGCGTAAATTGCCTAAGAATTGACAAGAAAATCGGGTTTTATTGGGTCCAAGTGACACATAATGGGCAATAATGAATGTCACCCTTTTTCACGAAAACACCAAACATTTCAAAGGATTTGCTCTAATGCCTTGTCCTGCCTAGTGATTTCAAACAGCAGGCTTTTATCTGTTCCCAATTCCCTGTTGGGAACAAAAACCGGATGTGCTATGTTTCATGCCACCAGGAGGATTCCATGCGGAACGCTTTTCTTTATTTATTGCTGTTTGCCGTCCCATTCGCATGCACACCCGAGAAACACAAGGCCGCCAGTCAGAACAACAAGCTCGTGGCCATCCACGGCGAGGTCGTCCGTGCGGTCACCGAGCTGGACGCGGCCAAGAAGGATAATACCAAATTCGTCCAGCAGCTCGAAAATACCATCAAAGTGATCAAAAACCAGAGCAAAGAACTGAACGGTATTTCAGTGCTGTCCAAGCTGGCCGACGTCAAGGGCCAGCTCGAGAAGAGCTTGCGTGAGCTCGAGCAGGGCTACTCCGAGGTGGTGGACCTGTACAAAAACGAGAAAATGGCCGAGGCCAAGGCCCGCCTCGAGGTCGTGGAGAAGGCCTTCCAGGGCAACACGCAGGTGCTGCAGGATCTGCAGGCCAAGGTGGCCAAGGAATACGACATCCCCATCGCGGCCCCGACGCCTGCGGCCGCCGCCCCGGCCCCCGCGGCCGTGGCCCCGGCAGCGGACATGCCTGCAGACGCCCCGGCCCCTGCGCCTGCTGTGGACGCCCCGACCGCGGACATGCCCGCGGTCGCCCCGGCCCCCGCTGGGGATGCCCCTGCTCCTTCGCCCGCTCCCGCTCCTGTTCCCGCTCCTGTTCCCGCTCCCACCGATATGACGATGTAATCAGACCCGTAGGGTCTATATTTGCACACAGACCCCCCCGCGGACCGTCAGTTGAAGAAGTCCCCGCCCATCACGCGGTCCATGGTGGCGGGTCCTTCATCGCTCAGGATCACCGGGGGGACCGGCCGGTTCAGTTGGGTGTCCCAGCGGGACAACTCGGCGGTGTCGTCACTGATGTCGACGAAGGTGAACTGGCGGGCGCGCGGCTGAAGTTGATCCCACGGGCCGGGGACGGGGACCCATGTGCCGCTGTTGACGTAAGTGCTGCCCTCGGGCCAGTGCACGATCTCGGCGATGTGCGTGTGCCCCATCACGACGATGGGCGCGCCGGTCAGGCGGGCCGCCTCCCGGGCCTTGACGCGGGTGTCGGGCACCAGCGGGTCGGTGTAGGTGTCGATGGACTTGCCGATCTTGGTCAGCGCGAAGAAGATTCCCACCACGGTGAGCACGGCCAGCACGCCCATCAGGGAGGCCCGGCCGACGATGCTGTCGGGCAGCAGGGTGACGACGGTACTGAACAGCAGGATCCAGCCCAGCACCGACAGCAGCGCCAGAGCTGAGAACTTGAGGACCTGCCGGACGAACGGACGGAACATCGAACTGAAGATCTGGTACGAGGACAGGCCCATGGGGCGGCTGCGCAGCTCGTCCACTGCCTTGGCCGCAGCCGGGTCCATCTGGTGGGTGGCAGCGTAGGCTTCCCGCTTGGTCTTTTGGGCTGCATGCAGATCGCGCAGATCATCCTTGCCGAAATTGGTGCTGTTGCGGACCGCCCGCAGGAAGAAGGGGAAGTTGAAGTACAGCGTGCGCAGGAAGTCGAGCAGGTTGTAGCCGCGACTGACCGACAGATACTGGGCGAACGAGATCACGTGGGTCCGATACGGGTCGATGGATCGGATCGGCCCGTAGACGAACCTGGCGAAGAGGCTGCCCACCGGATAGTCGAGCAGGCGCTCCTTCGTATCATAGGCGCCCTCGGGCAGAAGCGGCACGAGGGGGGCCTCCAGCGCGTTGGTGGGATCGTATTGATTGCCATGTTCAATGAAAAGGCGGCCGGGCTCGTGATAGAACCAGTCATGGATTTCTAAACGTTTCACGACTGCGGCAGGTTCCACCCCTTTGGAGATGACGGATGTAATAAAAAAATTAACAATCTCCTCCCGGACCGCAGGCCAGTGCATCTCCAGATCATGATTGCCGCGGATCCACACGATGGTATGTCCGGCCAGCAGGAAATCCACGAGGGCCTCAAAGAAGACGCTGTGGCCCTTCAGGATTTTCAGGGTCTTCCAGGCTGCCTTCGTCTCGGAAGAGCCCATCCCGAACTTTCTCTCGCTGCGGCGGAGGTTGAGCACCGTCTCCGCAGCTTCACCGGCATCGGGCAGCTCGCGGATGGCCAGAAAGTCCAAGATGTCGCCGTTGAGGATGAGTTTCTGCGGCAGCCCCCGCTCCCGTCCACGCATGATCAGAAACCGGGTGAAGGCTGCAAACTCGTGATCATAGAAAAACTCCTCGTGACGGGAGTAGGTGCCCGAACCCTGGAGCCCCGACCCCAGGTGCAGGTCGCTGACCACGATGACATCGGAAACGGGGGACTTCTCCATGCTATCGGACTAGCAGATGTTGCGGGCAACTGTCAAGAATGCATCGGCAGGCCGGAAAGTTTCACTTGACCGCGCGCGCTGTTTTCCACTAGAGTATTCGGCATGCTACACGTGCGTACAATTCTCTGGTCGGGTTTGTTCATTCTGGGGTTCCATGGCACGGCCCTGGCTGCCGAACCGAAGCCTTCGGCTTCCGGCACCATATTTATGGAAGGTGCGGTCACCGAGCCTGTCTTGACGCTGCAGCAGAGCCTGATCGGCGCTCTGGGATACTCCAACCTCGTCAACTGGCGCTCGCCGGATTTGTCCCTGCCGCCGCCCAACATCGCCGACATCGACAAGACCAAGGAACATCTCAACAAGGCTCGCGACCTGGGCAAGGAAGGCGAGATCGAGAAGGGAGTGGCGGAACTGCGGGCGGCCCTCAAGCTCCTCGATGACAACATCTTCACCCTGTGCACGTCCACACCCAAGGCCATCGGCAAGTACATCAACGTGCTTCGCCGGCTGTCCGTGTTCCTGTATTTCAACAACGATTCGGAGGGCACCACGGCTGTCCTGAACCGATTGTTCGCCCTGTATCCCTCGATCCCGTTCAAGAAGTTCACCAAGGATCTCAAGCCGCTGTTCACAGAGCTGCAGAAGGCCCACGGTGAGCTTGGTTTCACCACCGTTTCGGTGACGACGGACCCTCCGGGCGCCAAGATTTACTACAACTTTGAGTTGCAGGGCCCCTCTCCGGTCAAGGTCGAGGAGGTGCCCGCGGGCGAGGCCATCCTGCTCGCGGTCCTGCCTGGCTACGAGCCCCAGGTCGAGCGCCTTGCGGTCACCCCGAAGGCGGAGGGCACCACCCACACCATGACGCTCAAGCCCGGCCCCGTGCTGCAGGCCCTTTCGCCCGCCCGCGCCGAGCTCGGCCTGACGACCGCAGGTCCGGCAGTGCTGGCTGCGATGAATTATCTAAAAGTTGACATCCTGGTGCTGGTCCATTTCGACATCAAGGGCCCGCGCGAGTTGATCATGACCGGTTCGGTGTTCGACCGACGGACGCAGGTGCGCCTCAAGGAAGTGAAGAAGACGGTTGATCCGCAGACGGTGACGCCCGAGCAGGTTCGGACGTACGTCGCATCCATGTTCGAGGGTGTTCGGCTCGACGGCAAGATCGGTCCCAAGCCCGGCAAGACGGGGCCGAAGAAACCCGAGGGGCCCGGCTTCCTGTCCGGGATGTGGACCTCGGTGAAAACCCTTCCCGAAAAGAAGTACTTCTGGCACACCATGGGTGGCATCGGTGGTGCGCTCGTCGTGGGCGCCATCGTGACGGCTGTGATGCTGTCTGGAGAAAATACGGACGAATTCCGCCGGACCACCGGCTCCAAGCTTGTTCTGGGTTTTTAACTTTAGGAGGAAACGATGAAACTTTTTTCCCTGTTCATTCCATTGATGATGGTGCTTGCTTTCGCATGTGACGACGGCAAGCGTACGTTCAGCGAGACCGTGACGGTCACGCCGGTCGATCCCCTCGGAACCGTCGGCGGCGTGGTGTTCGACGCCTCCACCGACGCCCCTCTCGCTGGTGTGACGGTCACCGTGATCTCCGGCGGCTACACCTTCAACGCGACCACCGACGACGCCGGCATCTTCCAGTTGACCGATATTCCGGCCACGGGCGGCGTCTTTGTCATGTATTCGCTGGACGGCTTCCTGCCCGCCCGCCTCCAGACGAGCTTCCCGGTCGCTCCGGGCAACGTCCCCTACGAGAATCCAGCGATCACGTGCGAGCCGATCTGGATGTTCAACAACACCGGCTCCTTCCAGGTCCGGCTGCTGGATCCCACCGGCGTCCCGATCTCGCAGGTTCCTCTGCAGATGGTGGTTCCCGCCGCGTACTATTCGGTGGATCAGTGGGGCAACGTGTACTTCCGCGGTGACGTCAACCGCGTCGCCAACACCAACGCCATGGGCCTGGCCCAGTTCCGCGACATCCCCGAACTGCCGATGTCCGGCTCGATCAACTTCCCCAACGTCCGCATTTACGTGCCCGAGATCGATCTCGACGGCGATGGTAATCCTGAGTTCGCTTCGACCACCCGGAACTTCGACCTCCACACGACCAGCGACACCATCCAGGTCATCCGGCTGAGCGCGTTCGTCCCCGGCGATCTCTCGGTGTCCGCCTCGAACAACAGTTACTTCACCGCCACCCCCACGGTGCCGGGTCAGTTCTCCTCCGGCGACAGCATCTACGTGCTGTTTAACCGCGAGCCCGACGCTGACAGCCTGTCGGTCGTGCTGCGCGAGTTCGCCCAGGACGGCGCTTCCTGGCCCCTGTCCCCGACGCTGACGGGCAACCAGATCTCCTTCACGCTGCCCGACGGCCTGGTCGGCGGAGAGATGTACCTGCTGACCGTGTACGCCAACACCGAGGACTTCGGCAACACGTACACCCGCACCGTGCCGGTCTTCATCACGCCGACCGAGGCGCTGACGGTGTCGATGGCCCGCGAGAATCCGATGGTCATCAATTCTCCCGTCATCGTGACCTTCAATCAGTGGGTGGGAACGGGTTCCCAGTTCTACACTTTTTTGACGGGCAATGACGGCGTCGTCTACTTCGTCTACGATCTGAACTCCTCGGGCATCATCGGGGACGACTTCTCCGAGTACGGCTACACCAGCACCAACGTCGGCCTCGAGTCGCTGGAAGTCACCCCGACATGGGTGCCCGGTCTGGCCGTTGGTCGCACCGGCTTCTCCAAACGCTGGCGCTTCTCGCCTCCCGCCGCTGCCGTGGCTGGCACCTCGGTGCAGTTCACGTTCCCGTTCGTGATGAGTTCGGCTTACCTGTTCCATACGCCTGCCGGAGATACGATCGCTCCGATGACGGGCTCGCTTCCCTAGTTTCTGAATCCCTCAACAACCTGCCGCCTGCCGGCAGCCACCACTACTTTTTATCAAAAGGAGATGCTTCTATGGTCAGTTACAAAGAATTAGGACTCGTCAATTCCGTCAAATTGTTCGCCGATGCCAATGCGCATGGCTATGCGATTCCGGCTTACAATTTCAACAACATGGAACAACTGCAGGCCATCGTGATGGGTTGCGCCCAGAGCGATTCTCCGGTCATCATCCAGGTCAGCAAGGGCGCCAGACAGTATGCCAACCAGACCCTGCTGCGCTACATGGCGCAGGGTGCCGTGGCCATGGTCCGCGAGATGGGCTCCAACATTCCGGTCGTCCTGCACCTGGATCATGGCGACTCCTTCGAGTTGTGCCAGTCCTGCATCGAGACGGGCTTCTCCTCGGTCATGCTCGACGGCAGCCATCTCCCGTACGAGGAAAACATCAAGCTCACCCGCAAGGTGGTCGAATACGCCCATGAGCATGACGTCACGGTCGAGGGTGAGCTCGGCGTGCTCGCCGGCATCGAAGACGAAGTCTCAGCGGAGAAGTCCCATTACACGCAGCCCGAGGAGGTCGAAGACTTCGTGAAGCGCACTGGCGTCGACAGCCTGGCGATCTCCATCGGCACGAGCCATGGCGCCTACAAGTTCAAGTTGAAGCCCGGTGAGGAAGTGCCCCCGCTGCGTTTCGACATTCTCGAGGAGATCAGTAAGCGCATCCCGGGCTTCCCGATCGTGCTGCACGGGTCCTCCTCGGTCATCCCGGAATACATCGAGATGATCAACCAGTACGGCGGCAAGATGGATGGCGCCGTGGGCATCCCCGAGAGCCAGCTGCGCAAAGCCGCGGGCATGGCGGTCTGCAAGATCAACATCGACAGCGACGGGCGCCTGGCCATGACGGCCAAGATCCGCGAGGTCTTCGCAAAGAAGCCCGAGGAGTTTGATCCCCGCAAATATCTCGGCCCCGCCCGCGACATGCTTCGCGACCTGATCATCCACAAGAACAAGAACGTTCTCGGATCTGCCGGTCAGGGCAACCGAGTCTTCGCCACACTGTAACCCCTGAAATAGACAACAACTGCAGTAGCAGGTTTTTGGTACGGTAGAAAAGCCAGGCCCGCCAACCGAACCTGGGGGGTCAGATCAGGTCAATCGCAAGAAGTTTTCCATGAGAGGTTGAACATTTGTTTCTCGATTTCAGGTTCAGTCGAAATCGAAATCGAAATCGAAATCGGCATTCGGTTGCCGGGATCCTTTCATAAGTCGCGAACTGGGATGTCAAGACGAACTTCTTGCGATCATCTGGGGGGTCAGGTGGCCAGCACCTGGAAGCCGGCATGCCGCCACGCCTGGGCGACCGTGGCCTTTTCATCCTCATGGCAGAGGGCGATCGCACAACCGCCGCCGCCGCTGCCGGTGAGCTTGGCTCCGGAGGCTCCGGCTGCCAGCGCCAGTTGAACCATGCGATCCAGCGCCGGTGTTGACGCGCCGGCTGCAGCCAGGTGCTCGTGGGCATGACACAGGACCTGGCCGAGAGCGTCGAGATCCCGGCACGCCAGTTGGCGGACCGCCTCGTCAAACAGGCGGCCGGAGGTGTCGGCAAAGTCGGGGCCTGCACAGGCCTTCACCCTGGTGATCATCTCCTGCGTCGAGGCGCTCGAACCCGAATAACCTACCACCAGCGGCAGCTCCACAGGCAGGCTCACCAGCCAAAGGTGGGCTGCGTGCACCGCATGCGGGAACGGCCAGCGGACGGATACCTCCGGACGCTGCAGCAAGACTGCAGATTGCAGGCATACCACTGCGTCGTCGATGCCTGAGGGGGTGCCGTGGAAGCAGTGCTCGAGTTGGTGCGTCACCGCAGCCAGGTGGGCCGGATCCGGCATCGCTTCAGGGTGGGCGACACGCCAGGCTGCCTGGGCCAGCAAAAACGAGAGCGAGGCGGAGGCGCCCAGCCCGGCCCCGGTGGGCACGGAGGCTTCCCAGTCAAGAGTGAAACCTGAGTCCGGGATGAGGCGGCCCAGAAGCTCCAGCGCGGCGACGACGCGGGCATCCCCGATGGGCGGGTTCAGGTGGATCCCATCGGTTCGAACCGCCGAGATCCGGCCGCGCATCGCCCCGGGCAGGGGCACCGCCAGGGCCGGGGCGCCGTCGAGCACCGCATGTTCTCCGAGAAGGATGATTTTTCCGAAGGCTTCCAGGCGCACGATCAGATCGTTTCCGTGAACCGGGGGAGGAGCGTCACTGGATGCCGCTTCAGATCCCCGATCGAGCGCGTGCCGCAAAGGGACATGACGGTTCGCAATTGATCGAGTCGGGACGTGATCCATGCGTGGATACCGTCTTCGGGGTCCCGGTCCCAGGCACGCACCAGCGGGGCGGCGCAGGACACGAGGTCGGCGCCCAGCGAAAAGGCCCGCGCCATGTCGAACCCATTACGCACACCGCCACTACCGATAATGGAAATATTATAACTGGAAGCCATATGGATAACGAGGGCGGTCGGGATTCCCATCTGGAGCGGTATAGTCCTCGTTTCATCGAATGAATCCGCGGATTCATCATTCTCTACAAGGAAAAAGTTGGAGCCACCCGCTCCGGCGGTATCCACGGCGGCGATGGGCCAGCTGGAGATGACAGCAAGGTCTCTGGCACAAAAACCCATTCCTGTCTCTTTAATAATGACAGGGGCTCCAAACCGGGTGATGAACTCAGGGATCCGGTCCGGATCGAAACGCTCGTGTTCGCGGTCGGGTTGGGCCAGCTCCTGCGCATGATTGAAATAAAGAAACAGGCCATGCATGTGAAGCCGGTCGCAGGCTTCCCGCACTCGCTCGGGGCCCAGGCGGAGCGCCATGGCCGGTCCGAGGTTGCCGAAGAAGAGGGGGATTTCCCTGTCGGCGTTGACATTGAACGTTTCAAACGTCCCGGGATGCTCGAAGAGAATGCGAAGGCTGCCGGTGGCCATCGGAAGCCTCAGCCGGATCGCGCAGCGTGCGGCGGCACGATTGAAGTCGGCGCCCTCGGGGGTTCCGCCGGTGACGGGGGAGAGAAAGAGCGGCCCACCGAGTGTGGCGCCGAGGAACACAGTCTGCAGGTCCACCTCGTCGGGGAAGACGCTGCTGAGCGCGCTGTGGCGAAGGACAACGCCATCGAAGCCGGGATCGCCCATATCGGTGTCCTCACGGCGGAAATAATTCAGGTGTCGGTTTTTTCTGGAAAAGATGGCTTCGTCCTGCATGATCAGGCACGCCGGCGACGTCTGGGGCGAAGGAGCCACGCAGCCATCGCGATCCAGAGAATACGCGGATCGGAGTCGGTCTGCCCCGTGCGGCAGCCGCAGCCGGAGCGTGGATTTTCCTTGGCGAAGGGGAGCCGGACGGAGCGATCCTTCATGGAGACGGGCAAGGCCGCGTCCGCCTGGACGGAGGCAGGAAGGGCCACATCGGGCTGGGAGTAGCGGGCTTTCCAGACCATGGCGCGGGAGCGGACGCGCGTCAACGGCGAGCTCAGCGCTTCCTCCATCCAGGGGGCGCCCCATTGTTCGCCGAACAGGAACAGGAGGTCCACGAACTCGGTCTTCTGCGAGGAGTTTGAGCCCGACTTCAACAGCACATTGAAGACCTTCTGGAAGGCGTCCAGATTTTCACGACGACCATTCTGGGCCAGCGCAAGGGCATAAACATAAGCCTCTGCATAGTCTCGCTCTTCAAAGCGCTCTTCAAAGCGCGTCCGAGCCATCACTTCAAAGCTTTTCGCCTCAGGATCCAGTACCCGGATACCCAGAAGGGCATAGGCCCGCACCACGCGAAGGGGATCCTGAGTCGCAATCGCGGCCAGCGTGCTGCGTGCCTCGGAAGACCGGAGCAGGGCCAGGGCCCTTACGGCCTCCCATCGAAGGCGGTCGTCGGAGGAATACACGGACTTCAGCAACGCATCCAGGCTCGCCACATCCCGAAAGCGGCCCAGCGTGGCTATCGCAGCGTTCCGGATCCGCGTGTCTTCATTGCGAGACCATGTGCGAAGATTTCCAAGGAGGTGGGCCGGGAGCGGATGGACCCATGCCAGACTGGTGATGGCGGCGCTGAGCCGAAGCGTGCTCGTGGCTTCGCCGGGGAGCCGGTCCCCGAGCCAGGAGCGATGCCCGTATTCGCCGAGCAGGAGAATGGCCTCGGCGGCGACCGATGGGTTGTTGTCCTGAAGCATGGGGACGATGATTTCTTCCAGGTTCAGTTTTTCCGGGCGCAGGATGCGCAGGATGCGAAGCGCTGTCAGGCGGAGCTCGGGCAGCGGATCGGACAGGGCATGCAGGGTTTCGGGCAGAACAGACATGGATCCAAGTCGGCCGAGTGACCAAAGATACAGAATGCGTGACTGCAGGTTGGGGCGCGGTTGCAGCCGGATCAGGATTGGTTCGACGGCTTCCCGCATCTGGAGATAGGCCGCGGTGCTGGCCGCCTGGGATGCGATGGGATCCTCGGCAGTTTCAATCAGTTGGAGAATCTGGCTGGCGCAGTCCGGACAGCCGATCTGGGCGGCACTGTCGAGAGCGGCGATGACCAGCTCGGGCTCGGTGCGGCGAAGCAACTGGGGCAGGCGGCTCTGGACCATCTGCGGATGCAGGCGCGTGAGCGCCAGCAGGGCGGCCCTGTTCAGTCGGGTCGACCCCTGCTCGAGGTAGCGGAAGAGGTAGCGCACCACCTGGCGATCTCCCAGATCTCCCAGCGCCTCGATGACGGTCTCGCGCAGCTCGGGTGTTCCCGAGCGCAGCAGTCGGATGAGGTGATTGAACGCCTTGGGACCGCCAAACTTGCCCAGGGCGCGCACCGCCGCCATGCGCTCGCGGATGTCCGGGCGGTCCAGATTCATCGAAATGGCGGTGATGGCGCCGGTATAATCCAAGTCGGCCAGCGCCACGGTGGCACGGGCACGCACCAGTGGGCTGCTATCGTGAAGCATGATCTGATACAGCCGTGGTCCGGCGTTCTTGACTTTGAGGGTTCCAAGGGCGGTGGCTGCCTCGGCACGGACATGGGGATTGTCGTCCTTGAGCAGCTGGATCAGGTGTGGAACGCTCTCGCGAACTCGCTCAATTCCCAGCGTGGAGATGGCGTGAATGCGGGTGTTGACCGTGGAAGAGGCCAGGCTGGTGATGAGGTTCTGTCTCTGGTGCTGACTCAGGGCCACCTGCGGCAGGTCGTCCGATGCGACCTGCGCTGGAACGGCGGTCATGGAGGGCATGAGGAGCATCAGAAAAGAGTTCAACATGGGAGGGTGTGTATCACGATTTGCCGCATTTGGCCAGATCCACGTAGATATCACTATACACGGCCCATGAGGCCTGATGTAAGTTAAGTATTATCGCAACTGCTTTGGACGGGAATCTCTCTGGAACTTTGGTCCTTGCCTTCTCGTGGCGGGAAATCCCCTGAATGGAGCTGGTTGCAGAAAGAATACCGGCGATATTCGACCGAAAAACAAGGAAACGGACAGGTTTTCGCATTCCTTGGCGTGCATCCTGGAGTTTTACCGACAGGCTTCGAAGCGGGATCTTCGGAATCATTTCATATTCAGCCTTGACGAATAAGCCGCAAGTTGGCAATGTGTGGGTGGCAACAAGCGAGGTGACCGTGAAATCCCTTTCAATCTACACATCGACGTTCCTTTTTGCATGCATGATGCTCGTCTCCCTGCCGGCTGGCGCCCAAAGCATCAGCCAGACGGTGAACCTGAGCGTGGGTCAGTCCGAGACCATCAGGTTCGAGGGCAAGATCAGCGGAGCGATGCGGATTCTCAATCCACGCATCGCGGACGTAGTCTCCTTTGCGACCGACTCGGTTACCGTGGTCGGCGTGAGCCGCGGCGTGACCGACCTTTATGTCCCCATCGGCAAGGATACCGTCCGGATTCGCCTGGATGTCTCCGACGTCACTGTGGGCAAAAACGTACGGTCCATCAACCAGTTTCTCGGGTCCGTCGAGGGCATCTACACCCAGGCGGTCGGTGAGAAGGTCATCATCGACGGCTACGCCTACACGGCCGCCGACTACGGTCGAGTGATGATGGCCGTGGAGTTGTTCGACCCGAAGAACGTGGTCAACTACACGAAGTACCGTCCCAGCGCGGTCGAACAGATCAACAAAACCCTGCAGTCCGCGGGCATGACCACCGTGAAGGCCAACCTGATTGCGGGCATGGTATTCCTTGAGGGAGCAGTCGGCTCCAAAAACGAGATGGACAAGCTCAAGGCCATCATCGAGACCCTGCATCTCCAGGTGAACAACCTGGTGACCATGGGCGAGGGCGCCCAGGTCCAGGTCAAAGTCCGCTTCATGGAAATTTCTTCGCGCAACATGGTGAACTTCGGCCTGGAACTCCCCGAGGCGCTGGTCCTTTCAGGCGGTCTCGAGGGCACCATCCCCATCATGCCTTCGGGCCAGAACCAGATGGTCTTCAACGTCCAGTCTCCGCAGGAGCTGCTGAACTTCAAGTTGAACCTGCTGTTCAAGACCGGCAACGCGCGCATCTTGGCCGAGCCCAAGCTGGTCTGCAGTTCGGGTTCAAAGGCCGAGATGCAGGTCGGTGGTGAAATCCCGATTCCGATGGTCACCTCAACCTCTTCCACGATCGAATGGAAGCAGTTCGGTATTTCGCTGAGCCTGCAGCCGCTGGCCAACAGCCGCGGCAACATCACGCTCAACCTGAAGGCCGAGGTCTCCGACGTTGATTGGTCGCTGGCCGTCAACGGCGTCCCGGGCTTCCGCAACCGCAAAGTCTCCACGACGGTGAACCTGCAGGAGGGCTCGACCCTCATCATCAGCGGCCTGTACAAGAACAACCGCAGCAAGAACATCAGCCGGTTCCCGCTCCTGGGCCACATCCCCATCCTGGGCGAACTGTTCAAGTCCCGCGAATATCAGGAAGAGCGTTCCAGCCTCGCGATCATGGTCACCCCGACGATCGTTCATGCTGATCAAATCCAGATGAAAGAGTCCATCCAGCTCGTCGAGAGCCGGTTCCTGGATTTCAGCAAGTACCTGTACTGGGATGTTTTCCTGGAATAATTTTGGATACCAACGTTTTCCACGTGTCGTCTTTTCTTTCCGCTGAAGGAGGAACCCACTGATGTTTACGATCGTAGTCACCGAAAAAGGCGGGGAGCCCGCGCGCTTCGATTTCAACGAGAACATTGGCGAGCTGCAGATTGGCCGCGTTCAGAGCAATGAAATCGTGCTTCCGAAGGGCAATGTCTCCAAGCATCATGCCCGGTTGATCGTGCGCGAAGGCACCTATACGCTTCATGATGATCACTCGACCAACGGGACCTTCGTCAACGGACGCAAGATCGACAAGCCCACAGGCGTATCGCCAGGCGAGAAATTCTGGATTGGCGACTTCATGCTCTACATCGACACCGGTGATGGCATGATCGACTCCTCCGATGCCCCGCCGCCGCCACCGCCGGCTGCAGGTCCCAAGCCGCCGCCGCCGCCGCCGCGCCGTCCTTCGGCTCCGAGCCTCGACGATGACGACGATCTGTTCCCGCCGATCGCAGCCGGCCCCGGCGATTTCGATGAGCCGCCGCGTCCGGCCGCCCACCGTCCCGGCCCGCCGCCGCCGCCGCCGC
>JAHITJ010000187.1 GCA_018817795.1 Myxococcota bacterium
CCAACCTGCTCACCGAGGCCGCCGCACTGTTTCTGTTGGCCGGGGAAATTCCCGCCGCGCAGGGAGCCCTCGGTGAAGTCCCTGAAGCACACCCTGCCCGAGCCCTGCTTGAACTCGCCCTGGCCACCCGTGAACGGGACGCAGGCGCAGCCCTCGCCAGCGGCGTGCGCCTGTCCGACATGGGTGGTCCGCTGCTGCATGTCGCCATGGCCGAACTGGCCCTGATCCTGGACGAGCCTCTGCCCGCGGCCACCCGGAACGCCTATCCCGGCACCTTCGAAGTGGAGTTGGACATGACCCTGCGGTCGGCTGACTGGGACCGGCTCGTGGCGCTGGGTGATTCCTGTCCAGAAAACGCCGACCTCAAGTTCTGCCTGGCCCGCGCGATGCAGGAGCACAATGCCCAGAAGGCCACGGAGTTGTATCTGCAGTTGCTGCAGAGCGACCTCGCCGTGCCGGCCCTGTACCAGATCCTGCGCATGGCCTGGCGCATCGAGAAGAGCATGTACGTGAAACCCGCGCTGATGCGGTTGGCCCAATTGTCCACCGAGCCGCTGGTCGCATTGGAAAAGCTGCGCGCAGGCATGGACGTGACGGAACTGCCTGCTCATCCGCTGGTGGTGCTCACCGCCTATTTCAAGGGGCTGGTCCCCGCCCGCGCGGTGGCCGACCTCGTCATTTCACCGGCCCTGAAGGCCCGTCTGCTCACCCAGGCTGCGCTGGAGTCCGGTGAAGACCTGACCGAGGCGCTGCGGTCTGCGGATCCGGAAAGCCTCGAACCGGAACTGATCCGACGGCTGACCTCCCAGAACCTTGAGCCCGACGCCCTGCTCGAGAACTGGAAATCCTCTCCCGTGGACTCCCCTGCGCTGGCCTGGTGGCTGAAGGTCACGCCGGAATCGCTTCCCGAGACACTGCCCGACTACTGGAGGCTGGAGGCCATCCGGATGCGCGCCGCATGGGACGACTCCACAGACCTGCTTCCGGAAGACTTCCGTTCCGCCCATGAGGCACTGGCACGCCTGGCCTTCCTGGAACGTCCTGGTTCGGATGGAGATCCGGCGTTGAACCGCCTGCTGGCTTTTGCCCGCAAAGACGAGGATCGTCTCACCGCCCTCGAATCAGAGTGCATGCTGGATCCCGGGGAAGGTGCGACAGCCTTCGGCCGCCTGCTGCTCAATCCAGAAGGGTCGCCGGAACCCGCCGACGGCACCATCCTCGCATGCCATCGCCGCGAACTCCGTGGTGAAGCGACCGCGACGGCCTGGGAACCCGCATGGAGCACCGGCGGCGTCTGGACGCTGCCCGCCTGGCGGGCCGCGGTCTGCGAGGAACTCCAGTCCTCCGCGCCCTCGAACGCCTGGGAAGGTCATGCCCCCTCCGATGTCACCGATCGCGTTCAGCGCCGCTGGGCGCGACGCGAGGGAGTCCCCGGAACCCCGCCGTTGCCCGATTCCACCGATGAGCTTGGACTGGGCCTTAACTTCTTCCACTCCATGCTGTCGGGCACCGAATCGATCGAGTACCTCCGCGGAGAGACCGACCCGGTGCTGGCCGAGCTGGCCCGCCGCTCGATGTTCCGGCTGGGACTCTGGCCGGACCTGACCCGGCAGTACCTGGATCTGCTGGACACCGACCTGACACCGGCCCGGAAGGCGGAGTGCTTCCGGCAGATGATCCGGGTCGATTCCGAGGGTCGCGCCGACGAGGACAGCGCGGTGCTCACGCGCCGGGCGCTGGGAGAGATGTATCCTCAGGACACCCACAACCTGCTCTGTCTCCTGGAGATGGATCGCAACGCAATGAACACCGAATCCGAACTGGTGTGGTTCGGGCACCTGACTCGCCATCGCACCTCCACCCTCGACCGGATCGCCTGCGTTCTCGAACACTGGCGCCTGGAATATTTGATTCAGCGGTCGCTTCCCGGAAGGGAAATCGTGCAGGAGATCATCTCGCTGGACACCACCGATCCCGTGCTGACCTGGTGGGCCTTCTGCCTGCTTGCCGAGACCTTCCCTTACGAGCTGGCCTCCCGGCAGTATACGCCTGAACTGGAGAGCGGCATGTTGTTCCTGCGGCGCAGCCTGGCCCAGCAACCCTGGGAGACCGCCCATGAGGGCTTCGAGAGCCTGTTCCATGCCTGGCCGACCGAGCTCCCGCTGCTGGATCAATTCCTCGAAGCGGCCTTTTCGACGGGCTCGGGCGAGGTGACCTGCCGCATGCTGGAAGCAAAGAGCGAGGATCCCTTCGTCACCGATGAGCAGCGAATCGAATATCTCTACATTGCTGGACTTGCCCTGGAGACCTGGGCTGACCAATACGAGAACGCCGCCAACGCCTATCGCCGCGTGCTCTCCATGCACGCCGATCATGAAGCCGCCTTCCTGCGGGCCCGGATGCTGCTTTCGCGGCTTGGCAAGCACGCCGATCTGGCCGGATTGCTCCATGCACGGTCCCTCGTCGAGTCACGCCCGGAGGTGCTCGCGCGCCTGCTGGTCGACCTCTCCGAACTGCAGATGAACGTGCTGATCGACCGGAAGGCCGCCCGATTCACCTTCATCCGCATCATCGAGCTCCTGCCCGCATGGAAACCCGGCCTGTCCACCCTGTCGACGCTGCACGAAGAAGCCGTCGACTGGTCCTCGGCCGTGGAGGTCCTCGCCAAGTGGCTGGTTGTCGAGACCGATCCTTTCGTCCGGTGCACGATCTGCCGCCGGCTCGGTCAGGCCGAACAGACGATGGAGCATCCGCGGCAGGCGCTGGAATGGTACATCCAGTCACTCGAACTGGACCAGGCCCAACTGGACCTATGGGAGAAAGTCGTGGACCTCCACCTGACGCTGGCCGATCCAAAGAAGGCCGCGTGGGCGCTCAAGAAGTGCCTGACCCTGCAGCCGAACACGGACATCAAAGTGAACTATCTGCAGCGTCTGGGCGACATCTACGAAACCCAGATCAAGGACAACCGGCTAGCCCGCGAAGCCTTCGTCGAGGCCGTGGACTGCTCCGAAGGCAGCCTCTCCGCCGTGGAGAGCCTCGTGCACTACTACGAACGGCATGCAGACAGTGCGTCCAGGAACGTCAAACTGGACCTGCTGTGGACGGCTGAACGGCAGAAGGTCATCGGCTTCGAGTCCGGGACCCACGTGATGCGGCTTGCCCATTTCGCCATGTGGAAGCGCAACGAGCAGGCCGCCGAGCTGCTGTGCGAGTGCGCCGCTGCGCTGGGCACCCCTGTCTCCGAGCTCCCGGTGAAACCGCAAAGCCATTCCGTCAACAGCGACCTGCTGCGTGGCGAGGAAGTCGGAACATACCTGTTCCCCATCGATCTCGTGCAGAGCCAGCGGCGGATGATCCAGGTGGTGCATGAGGAGGCCTCCCGTCATCTGAAGGACATCTTCAAGAAGGCCGTGCCGGGACGTGGAGACCGGATCAAGCAGCCTCCAGATGCACTGCTCACGGTCCTTGGACGCCATCAGAAGACCGTGGAGATCTACCAATCCCCCGGCACTTCCGTGCAGTGGCTGCCGATGGACCCACCGGTGCTGCTGATCCCGGCGAAGTGGCCCCTGGCCGACTTCACCGAGCAACAGTGGCAGTTCCTGCTGGGCGGGCACCTGTTCCTTCACGACGCCGGACTGATCATTCCTCTGGCGCTGTCAGCCGACCAGTTGATCCATTTCCTGGCCGCGCTGGTCCAGACCGTGTTCCCTGAGCGCCGTTTCGACGGCATGGATTCCCAGTTGCTGCAGGACTTCTCCCGCTATGCCCAGAAGATTGTGGGACGCAAGGATCGTGACCTGCTCGCGGGCACCATCCTCGAGATGGGCACCTTCGACAAGAAGGACCTGTTGGCGATTCAGGAGGGCCTGATCCGCACGGCAGATCGCGCCGGGTACCTCTGCGCCGGCAGCTTCGCGGCCGCCAGGGAGTCAACCGAACTGCTCGAACACGGAGCAGAGCGCATGCTGAAACTGCTGCAGTTCGTGGTGACCCAAACCCACTTCCAGTTGCGCGAGCTGGCCATCGTCGAACAGATGCGGGGCTAGCGGCCATGAAAATCGACACCCGCTCCACCTGTTTCCTCTACGGCTGCTGGGACCTCTTCTTCTCCATGCTCTACCTCTTCATCTTCACGGTCCTGATGCCCAGTTACCACCCGACGAGCCGGTTTCTGACCCTCTTCTTCCCGGCCGTACTGGGCGCAGGCGGCCTGTACCTGGCCGTCCAGGGCCCCCGCGCACGACAGGTGGGGCTCGGGCTTGCCATCCTGTTCCTGACGCTCTGCCTGCTGATGCTGGCCGCACTCTCGTACACCATCGGCATGTTCAACGGCATCTATGGTCCTCTGGGTACCGGCATCAGCGTCATCTCCGCGATCCTGATGGCGATGACCGTCTTTCTGGTGGGCATCTGGCCCGTCTTCCAACTGCGGGCGTTCTGGCCGGTGAAGCGGGAGTCATGAGCACCTTCGCGCGATTCCTGCCGAGACTGCTCGCCACTGCGGCGGCCATCTGTCTGGTGGCCTACGGCATCGGATACAGGACGCACCGGCATTCGCCGGTCCCCCTGCCCGACGAACCGAGCCGTCGGGAGCTCGTCCGGATCCTGAACCTCGCGACGGCCGGTGAAAGACCTTCCGTCGAGGCGGCCCGCTTTCCGGGGCGCTATCCGGGTGATCTCGTCCTGCACGGCTATGCCAAGGGCCGGCAGGCCTGGCGCTGCGAGGTGCCGGCGGCACCCCTGGGAAAGGCGCTTGCGCGCTGTATTGCACAACTGGCCGCGGATCCGCCTCCTCCGGGGCTCGCCTGGCGCGTCGATCTGGTGCGCTCGGTCCTCCCGATCCGGCGTTTCTTCGGGCTCGAGGCCCTGTTCCTCCTGCCGGGACTCGAAGCCCTGCAGGTCTCCCTCGAGAACGGCCAGAAGATCGTCTACCTGCCCGAGGACATGTTTCTGGCGGGCCTGCTGGACCGGCACATGCCGCTGAAGTTCGTTCCCGAACTCCGTATCGGCGTCGACTTCGCACAGGTCGACCGGCACGTCCGTGAGACCACCGGATACGAACCCGTGGGTCACTACCGGCTGCAACTGTGGTCGATCCTGCTGGACCAGGCCCACCCGGACGGCTACCGCGACGTAGTCCGCGTTCACCTGACCCCACCGGAAATCACCCGGGAGCGGGTCCTCGAAGCGGCCAACGCCGGGGGACGCTACATGGTCAATGCCTTGATACGCGATCCGCTGGAGCGTTTTCCCTGCACCCAGCGGGCCTGCAGACACGGCTATTTCACAGCCGAACCGGGCCAGTTCCTGTATAATTACAACATTGTCACCGGCCTGTACGACTTCCAGAACCGGAACCTGTACAATCTTGTCCGACACGCGGGCACCACCTATTCTTTGGCCAACCTGTACCTGATCACACGTGACCCATCCTACGCCGATGCCGCCTCGCGAGCCATCGCCTATCTCGTGGGTCTGGCTGGAAACTCCTGCAGCCAGGAGCCGTTCCGCTGCGTGGCCAACGATCTCGAGCCCTGCCTCGGCAGCGCCTCCCTGACGCTGCTGGCGGTCGCCGAATACCGTCTGGCCACCGGCGATGCTCAGTACGACGAATTCGCACGCGGGCTGGCGAAGTTCCTGCTCTACATGCAGAGGCCCGACGGCAGTTTTCGCCATATATACAATCTGAAGACGAGACAGCCCGACGAGAAGCAGGTGCTGCTCTTCTATTCCGGCGAGGCGGCCTTCGCGCTGGCCAAGGCCTTCCGGGCCTACGGAGAACGTTCCTGGCTCGACGCCGCGGTGCTGGCCCTCGACCACCTCACGGGTCCGGCCACCTCCCCGCTGCCCTTCCACTTCGGCTTCGGCGAGGAGCATTGGACCTGCCAGGCCGCGCGCGAGGTGGCCCCCGAGGTCATGAAGCCCCGTTTCCTCGAGTTCTGCCTGGACTTCTCGCACTTCATCGAACGGCAACAGTTCACCAAGACCGACACGGCGTTCCCTGATTTCTCGGGGTCCTATGGTTTCTCGCCGTTTCTGCCGCCGCACACCAATGGCGCCGGTTCACGCACCGAGGCCAACGTCTCGATTCTAGAGCTGGCCCGCCTCCACGGTGTGTCCGCTCCTCATGTGGAGCGCCAGATCCGGCGCGCCGTCGAGCATATCATCACGCACCAGAAGCGCCCCGGCAACTGCTGGCTGTGCGCGGACATGGCCCGGGCCGATGGCGCCGTCGTCAACACGCTGACCACCTGGGACGTGCGCATCGACACCGTCCAGCACGTCACCTCAGGCCTGATCCGGGCATCAAGGGCGCTGTACCCATGAAGTTGTGCACCACCTGCGACACGCTCTACGGACCGGACTTCACCTTCTGTCCGCGCGACGAGACCCCTCTGGTGCCGGCACCCAAGGAGACGATGGCGCTCTATGATCCCATGCGGGGCCTGTTGCTTGACGGCCGGTATCGTCTGGCCACGGCCATGGGCTCAGGAACCCTTGGCGACGTGTACGCGGCCACCTTCGAGTCCCTCGAGAAGCCCGTCGCGATCAAGATCCTGCACGCCGAATATGCTCGGAAACCTGAGTGGGCCGAGAACTTTTTGATGCTGGCGCGCCGACAGGCCACGGTCGAGCACCGCCACCTGGCGAGCGTATCCGACTTCGGACACACCCCCGACGGCCGCCCCTTCTTCGTCATGGACTGGCACTCCGGTGGGCACCTCGGAGAGCTTCTGCACTCCACCGGTCCTCTCCCGGCGCCATCGGCCGTCACCTTCGGTCTCCAGATCGCCATGGCACTGGAGACCGCACACCAGGCCGGCCTGATCCACCAGAACCTCAAGCCCTCCAATGTGCGCCTCCCCGTGGACGAGCGCGGGAACCGGATCGCGGTGGTCACCGACCTGGGTCTGTTCACTCCATCGGGCACCGGCGTCACATGCTTCGGTCGTGACCTGCTGCTCTACGGAACTCCCCAGTTCATGGCTCCCGAGCAGGTGCGTGGCCAGCCCCCCACCGCGGCCACCGATGTGTACCAACTGGGGCTGCTGCTTTACACGATGATCGCAGGGAAGCCGCCGTTCTCCGGGGATTCCTTCCATGAACTGCTGTCGGCGCAGGTGCAGTCCGAACCGCCACCTTTTCAGGCCTCAATCCATTGTCCTCCCGAGCTGGACAAACTGATCCGATCCATGCTCCAAAAGGATCCGGCCCGACGGCCCGCGGACATGAGGATGGTCCGGCTACGCCTGCTCGGCGCGCTCAACACGAGCCGCCGCTGGTTGATCCGCGGGGCGATCATTCTCGGGACCGCCGCAGTGGCATTCACCGTCTGGTGGCTCGCCGGAAAATTCCAGCCCAGTCAGCCCGGCGTCCGCAACCTGAAACCGCGGCCAACGACCATGACCACTCCGGTCCTGCAAAACCAGCCAGCTCCGGCGCCTGCGGAAAAGAGCGTGCGCATCTTCATTGACAGCGTACCCACAGGCGGACAGGTTTCCCTCTCTGGCCAGGTGCGGCGGGGGCCGGCCTGGTTTGAATTGCCACGCGGGCTGACCCCGCTCACCGGCCGGGTGAAACACCCGCTGAGGCCGGAGCTCGAGTTCACCCTGATCCCCAAGCAGACGGGGCAGGTTTTCATCCATCTGGATCAGCAGCCGGGCGAGACCCCGATGCAGGCTTACGTGCCCACGGGCTCGGAGCCGGAACTGATGGATCCTTTTCACTAGCGGAGTTCACTGGATCATGACGCAGAACAAGAATCCGGAGAATCTAAACAACCCTCCAACCAAAAAATCCGGCCCCCAGGATCTGGCTGGCACCGTGCTTCTGGAGCGGTATCGCCTGATCCGGAAGCTCGGCGGCGGGGGCATGGGCGATGTCTACCTGGGAGAACACACGGTGATCGGAAAGCAGGTGGCGGTGAAGGTGCTTCACCCCCAGTATTCCGAGGACCGCGAGGTCGTTGAAAGGTTCCTGCAGGAGGCCCGATCGGCCTCACGCATCGGACATGCCAACATCGTGGACATCGCCGACTATGGCCAGTCCGAAGAAGGCCTGGTGTTCCTGGTGATGGAATACCTCGAAGGCGAGGAGCTCGGCGACCTCCTGCACCGCGAGAAGCGGATCCCCTGGCAGCG
>JAHITJ010000188.1 GCA_018817795.1 Myxococcota bacterium
CGGAAAACCCGACGGTCGACGCCTCCCCGGTGAACCCCGACGCCGGGATGCAGCCGGCGACGCCGGTGGCGATCCCGGCCGAGGCCCTCGCAAAGGCGACCAAACTGTACGACGACTACATCCGCAGGGAAATCCGTGCATCCCGGCTCGAGCTCGAGAAGCTCGCCACAGAATACCCCAACTCCGCGCCTGTGGCGGCCTTCCTTGCCGACATCTACTACCAGAGGGGCCAAATCCAGAAGGCCAAGGAGTGGGCCCAGACCGCGACCAGGCTCGACGCCGACGCCGCGCTTGGGTGGTGGATCATCGGCCTGATCGCCTACGAGACCGGGCAGAAGACCGAATATGTCGATGCCTTCCGCAACTACCTGCGCATCTCCCCGAATGATCAGAAGGCGAAGAACATCCGTCAGTTGAGAATCCGGGAACTGTCGGAACCCTGACCGAGGCCGCCATGCGCATCCTGGGCATCGAAAGTTCCTGTGACGAAACCGCCGCCGCGGTGGTCGAAGACGGCCGCTTCATCCTCTCCAACGTCATCGCCTCCAGCGTCAAGGAGCACCAGGCCTTCGGCGGCGTGGTGCCCGAGATCGCCTCACGCCAGCACCTGATCTCCATGATCCCCGTGCTCGACGAGGCCATCTCCGGCTGTGGCGGTCTCGACGCCGTGGATGCCATCGCCGTCACCGCCGGTCCCGGCCTCGTGGGCTCCCTGCTGGTCGGCCTGATGACCGCCAAGACGCTGGCCTGGATCACCGGCAAGCCCCTGGTGGGCGTGCACCACCTCGAGGCCCATCTGCAGTCGGCCTTCGTCGGCTGGCCCGACCGGCCGCCTCCGGACCCCGAGTATCCGCAACTTGCGCTGCTCGTGTCCGGCGGGCACACCCTGCTCTTCCACGTCACCGCGCCGCGGCAGCGGACCCTCCTGGGCGCCTCGCGCGACGACGCCGTGGGCGAGGCCTACGACAAGGCCGCCAAAATCCTGGGGCTGGGCTATCCCGGCGGGCGCATCATCGACGAGCTGGCCGCAGGCGGTGATTTGAAACGCTATCCCCTGCCCGTGGGCCTGCGCCACAGCCCCGACCTGGACACAAGCTTCTCCGGCCTCAAGACCGCCCTCTCCCAGCTGGTGGCCCGGCTCGGAGACGAGACGATCGACCGCGACCTGGCGCACATCTGTGCGGGCTTCCAGCACGCGGTGGTGACCGCCCTGATTGAAAAGATGGAGAAGGCCCTGGGACAGGTTCCGGTGCGCCAGATCGTGATCGCCGGCGGCGTGGCCGCCAACTCCCGGCTGCGCGAGGCCTGCACGGACCTGGCCGCCCGGCACGGCCTCTCATGCATCCTGCCGCCGCGCAGCCTGTGCACCGACAACGCCGCCATGGTCGCGGCCGCGGGCATGCTGGCCGTGGAGGCTGGAGAATTCAGCGGTCTGGAGCTCAACGCGTTCGCCTCCTCCACCCTGAGCCGTCGCGGGGGAAACCTGAGCCTATGCCCGCAGTGAAGCCCGATTTCTTCCTGATCACCTCCCTGGTGTCCACCGGCGGCGAGGCCGACGCGCCCGACGCCGCGCACCTGCGCATGCAGGGACACCTGGCGCTGTTGCGTCCCCTGGTGGATGACCAGCAGGGCGTGGTCCTGCGCGAGGGCGGGGACCGTGTGCTGGCCCGCTTCTCGGATCCTGTACGCGCGACGCTGTGCGCGGTCCGCATCCAGCAGGCCCACCGCAACCGGCAGCAGGGCCCCGCGCCCCCCCGGATCCGGGTGATCGTGTTCTCCGCCGATGGCACCTTCGATGGCACCGCCGATATGGCCATGGCCTGGTCGCGCACCTGGATTCAGGCCACCGGTGCCGGTGAGATCGTCCTCTCCGCCGGGGTCGCCGCGGCCTGGCGTGAGGACGGAAACCGTGAACTGAACCCACGCGGCATCGTCACGGCCGACGGCCCGGCCGACGGCTTTCTGCTGCTGTGGGAGAGCCACTCCCATGAGCCGGCCCGGACCGTGCGAAGGCGAGGCTGGCTGTTCGTCTGCCTGATCGGCCTTCCCTCGCTGCTGCTGCTGCTGTATTCCTTGCTGAACCTGCCGCCGGGAAACCCGCAACTGACAGGCGACACGCTGCTCTGGGGCCCCTTCTGGCGCGACGCCCAACCGCTGGTTTGTCCGTCGACCGCGGTGTCCCTCTGGCAGGTGATCCCCGATCCCCGCTTCACCATGTCCGGGCTGCCGCGCGATGCCAGCTCCCGAATGGTGCGGGCCACCGGGCACATCGAGACCCGCCAAAACGTCCGCTGGGCGGTGATGGACCTGACCGATGCGATCTCGGGACGTCACCTGTGGCGCACGTCGGGACCCTGCGAGGCTGATCCCTGCGCCTGCTTCCTCAGCCTGACCTTGGCCCGTATCGGGGAGACCCCCGCCGCGCCGGATCCCTTCGTCCTGGAGGTCTGCGCGGCCCTGTTCGAACAGGGCATCCCCGATGCCAGGCTGCGCGAGGCCGCCGTCGCCCGCTGCCAGACGGCCAGCTCCGTGTTCTCGCCGGCGGCTCCCACGGACACCGGAGATGCGCCATGATTTTCCCACGATTCCGCACACTCCCGGGATGGATCATCCTCGCCGTGCTGCTCCCGCTGACCGCCTGCGGTCCCCGCGACAACGCCGCCCCCGCCGCCGCCGGCGTGCCACCCCTGGAAACCATCGTGCCGCCCGAGGGCCTTCCCGGCTGGTCCGTGCAACTGGAGTCGGTCCTTGGCGACGCCCGAAACGAGGCCGTGCACTTCGAGGTTCGCGTCGGCCCCGGCTTCTGGAACCTGCTGTTCCCGTCCAACGGCGTCCTCCCGGGCATGCACGTGCGTGTGTCCGGCCGCCGGCGCGTGCTCGTCGATCCGGCCACCTCCCGCTACGCCCGGCTGACCGGACAGCGCCAGGACTTCCTGGGCATGCCCGACCCCCTGCCCGCGTCGTTCCAGGTCCGCCGGCCCGAGGACGGCCCCGTGCGGATCCGCTACACCCTGCTGCACCCGGCGGACTTCTCCTCGTGGCATGAACTGGAGCTGGTCCCCGATCCCATGGGCAGCGGCCCCACCGTCGGGGACCTCGCCGGCTTCATCACAGCGCCCCTTCCCGTGCGCCTGCCCCAGGACCAACTCGATCTGCGGATCTCCGAGTGGACCTGGCGCAGCGCCGAGCGCGGACGCACCGGCTTCTCCCGTTTCCGGATCCTCCGCGCCGAGCGCATGGCCATGCAGCGCGAGGACCTGATCCAGGACTTTCCGAAGTATTCCCTGCGGCCCCTGCCCGACCTGCTCCCCGGCGCCGACCGCGCCGATGGCCGCAAGGGGGCGTGGGTGCAGAGCACGGGCCCCATGGGCATCCTGTTCGTGGATGCGAAACTGCACTCCTTCCTTCCGCTCAAGCGTCCGGTATACCTCGGGCCGCAGGAGTCGGCCGAGGTCATGGTCGTCCCGTTGCTGGGCGGCGTACCCGGCTGGAAGGGCACGGTGAGAGGTCTGGATGTCTGGACGATCGCGAACTGAAATATCGGCCTGGCGATGGGCCCTGTCGGCGGCGGCCTGGCTGCTGCCCGTGACAGGCGGGCTGCTCCCCGCTTCAGGCTGCGGCTTCCACTGGGTGACCGGCGACGGCCGCGTCGGCGAGGTCTCCGTGTGTGACGGGAGCGGATGCGACACCGAGTTCCTGTCCGCCACCGAGGCGATCACGCTGCGGATCGCCGTCGATGATGCACCCTTCGGCACGCGCATCGCGTCGCACTGGTACTACATCGAGCCCCCGCTGACGCGCGTTTTGATGCGCGAGCGCATCGCCGACGTCGATCACCCGCAATGGGTGGTTCACCGCATGGAACCGCCCCGCGTCGGCCACTGGAAGCCCGGCACCTACCTCGTCGAGGTCACCCTCCGCGACCGGATCGTCACCCGGAAGACCTTCCGGATCGCCCCCGTCCCGGCCCCCGTCCCCGTGGCCGCGCCCGCCGGACAGCCCATGTCCACCCCGGGCATGAAGGACATCCTGGATGACGATTTCTAGATGAAATTGA
>JAHITJ010000189.1 GCA_018817795.1 Myxococcota bacterium
CGAAAGACGACCGGACCGCAAGGCAGAACTCCCTGAATTCCAACTGCGATCCCTGCAGGACGAACTCATGGTCCCCACCGCGGTCGACGACGACGAGGCATCGACCCTGATCGTGACCGGGGCCGGACCCCACTCCATCGCCGAGGCCGTGGTGAAGCTCGCCCTGTCCCGCGGATGGACCGTCATCTCCGGCGTTTCGACGCTGACCGACGACCGCGTCCGCGCCGTGGGGCAATTGTACCGTGATCATGCCTCGGCCTGCGCCAGGATGTGGCTGGCGCCCATGCGCCAGGGCAGCTTCGAGGACGTCGACGCCTTCGCCCGCTGGGCCGTGCGGCTCGCTCCGGCAGGTTCCCGGCTGTTCCTGCTTCCGTTCGCGGCCGTGGGTGTCAACGGTATGACCCAGGACATCGGCGTCGCGCACGAGCAGGCGCTGCGCATCAATCTTTTGGGCGTGGAGCGCCTGCTTGCCCGCTGTGCCGAGGAACTGCTCCAACTGCGCGACGAACGCTTCCTCGCCTGCGTGCTCCCGATGAGCCCCAACCAGGGCGACATGGGCGGCGACGGAATCTACGGCGAGAGCAAGATCGCCCTGCGCGCGCTGCTGAACAAGTGGTACGCCGAGCCGCTGCTGCGCAAAAAGACGCGGCTGGCCGGGGCCGTCATCGGATGGGTGCGGGGCACCGGTCTGATGCATGGCCAGGACGACCTGGCCCTCGAGATTGAAACCGCGCTGGGCGTCAAGACCTTCGACACCGCCACCATGGGCTCCATGATCCTTCATCTGGCCGGGATCCGTGCCCTGGCCGAAGCCGAGGATCCGTTCACCGCCGACTGCACCGGCGGACTGGCCGCGATCCCCGACTGGGGCGAGGCGTTCCGGCGCTTCCGTGCCCGGGCCGTGCCTTCGTCCGCTCGTCCGGCGCCCCGCGTGCCCGAAGCAGTCAGGACCACCGCCGGCAAGGGGGTGCTCCCGTTCACGCCGAACCCGCCCGCGCCCGGTGCGTCCCCCGCTCGCGACCTGCCCTGGCAGGACTGGATCGTCATCGTCGGCTACGGCGAAATCGGCCCCTACGGTGATGAGGAGTGCCGCTGGCAGGCCGAGCGCCGGGGCCATCTGGAGCCCGAGGGTGTCCTGTACATCGCCCTGATGTCGGGCCTGGCCCGCTATGACGCCGCCACCGGCGACTTCATCGACGCCGCCTCCGGCGCACGGCTGACCGAGCGCGAGGCCGCCGCGCACTTCGCCGGGGCCGTCTCCGAGCGCATTGGCATCCGCTGGCGCCCGGAGACCGGAGCCGATGCCGGCGCCCATGCCTCCCTGGAGGCCATCACGCTGACCGAGAGCCGACTGATCCCGGTCGAGACCCTCGAGATCGCGCAGCAGGTCTGTGCCCAGGAACCGGCGTACTCCGAGTGCGTTGCGGACTCCGACGGCCGGATCTTCGTGCGCAAGCTCCCTGGAGCCCGCATCTACCTGGCGGTGCGCAGGCCCTACCGCAACCGGGTCGCGGGCATGCTGCCCACGGGCTGGCACCCGTCCTTCTTCGGCTTCTCGGAGAACGAGATCGCCGACCGCGACCGCAACACGCTGCTGATGCTGACGGCCACCGCCGGCGCCATCCGCAAGCTGGGCTGCTCGATGCAGGAGCTCTTCAGGCACATCAACCCCGTGCGCGTGGGCAACAGCCTGGGCACCGGCATCGGCGGCATGGAGCGCCTGATCCGGCTCTACACGGATCCGGTGTGGAACGCCAAGCGTGACCCGATCAGCCTGCAGGAGAGCCTCGGCAACGTGGGCGCCGGCCACGTCTCCCAGGAGCTGGTTGGCAACTACGGGCCGATGGTGAGCCCCGTCTCCGCCTGCGCGACCGCCGGCATCTCCGTCGAGATCGCATGGGAGAAGCTCAAGCTCCGCCGCGCCGACTTCATGGTCGCGGGCGCCTTTGACGACATCTCCTACGCGGGCACCGTCGGCTTCGACGACATGAACGCGACGGTCAACAGTACAAAATTAACTGAACAGGGCATACCGCCGCAGCGCATGTCCCGGCCCCAGGACCGCCGACGGCACGGCTTCGTCGAGAGCCAGGGCGGCGGCACCCTGCTGCTGATGCGCGCGGGGGACGCGGTGCGTCTGGGACTGCCGATCCACGGCATCGTGGGCGGCGCCTGGAGCTTCGGAGACGGGCTTCACCAGAGCATCCCGGCCCCCGGATTCGGTGCCCTCTCCGTAGCGCAGGGCCGGGAGCAGAGCCCCTTGGCCCTGGCCCTGGCCGAGCACGGACTGACCATCGACGACATCGGCGCGGTCAGCCTGCACGGCACCTCCACTCCGGTCAACGATCCGCACGAGACCGGCATCTTCCAGGACATCTTCGAGCACCTCGGCCGCACCCGCGGGCTCCCCGCGCTGGCGGTCTCGCAGAAGGCGGTGACCGGCCACACCAAGGGCGGTGCCTCCGCCTGCCAGATGATCGGCGTGATGCAGATGATGCGCGACCGGATCGTGCCCGGGCACCTGAACCTCGATGATCTCGAGGAGAAGCAGCAGAAGTTTCACCACCTGGTGTTCCCGGCGCAGCCGGTTCCGACGACCTCGTCCCAACTGAAGGCCGCCTGTGTAAGCACCCTCGGCTTCGGGCACGTCTCGTCGATGGTGCTGATGATCAACCCCGAGATCCTGCTGGCCGAGCTGGAGGAATCAGTACGTAAAGAATATCTTGAACAGAGCGCGTCCCGCCGGCGACCGCACCTGGACATGGAGCTGCGGCTCGGCCTGAGCCCGCAGGTGAAGCTGGCCAAGAACCGTACTTTCGCCCGCGAGGAAGACGAGAAGCGTTTTCTTCTGGAAGGAAAGAACCATGAGGAGCAATAGCATGATACTGGGAATGGGAACCGATCTGGTCAGTTTCGATGTCTTCCGGGAGGCCGTCACGTCCGAGTCGCACTCGGGGATCCTGCTGTCGGTGTTCACCGACGGTGAGCGCTCCGATGCGCAGGCGGGGCCCGTCCCCGAATGGGAGCGACTGGCGGCGCGCTTCGCGGCCAAGGAGGCCTGCGTCAAGGCCCTTCGCTCAGCCCTGGCGATGCGCGCGTCGCCGGTGGCAGAGCCCCAGCTGGCCGAGATCGAGGTCGTGCGGTTCGCGTCGGGCGCACCGGTGTTGGAGCTGCACGGTCAGGCCAAGGCCATCGCTGACCTGCTGGGCGTCACCCAGACCTGGGTGAGCCTGTCCCACGACAAGGAATACGCGATGGCGACAGTGATCCTCGAGGGTGATTCCGGAAAGGTCCAATCATGAGCAATCAAAAAAAATCCAACCGCAGGACGACCTCCGAACATCCTGCCGCCGTCTCCGGCGCCCTTCGGCTGCTGGGGACCGGCGGCCGCATCGCCGTCCTCAACCGCCAAGAGGCGGCTTTGCGCTGCATCCGGGCGATCCGCGACATGAACTCCTGCGAGGGCACGACCTTTGAGGACGTGGCGATCCTGCCGCGCTCGGACCGCAAGAGCCTGGTGGCCCGCATTGCCTCGCGGGTGGTCTTCCTGCCCGGTGAGACCTCGCGGGCGTACGAGGTGACCGACGCCCTGATCCGCCTGCTCCACGACCACCGCATCGATGCGGTGTGGCCCGGATGGGGCTTCCAGAGCGAGAACTGGCGCCTGGCCGACAGCCTGGAAAAGGCGGGCATCATCTTTCTGGGACCGGGCGCCGGGGCCATGCAGCGCCTGGGCGACAAGATTGAATCCAAACGCACCGCCGAGAGCGCTGGTATCCCGGTGATCCCCTGGCGGACCATCGCCTCGGAGGCGGAGCTTCCCCTGGCTGCAGAGCTGGGATTCCCGATCGTCCTCAAGGCATCCGGCGGCGGCGGCGGACGCGGCATCCGCGTGGTGGAGCGCGGGGACCAGCTGGCCGAGGCCTTCGGCTCCGTGCGCGCCGAGGCCCCCGGAGACGTGTTCGCCGAGAAACTGATCCCCTCCGGACGACACGTCGAAGTCCAGGTCGTGGCCGACCTGCATGCTCACGTCCGCTCCTTCGGCACCCGCGACTGCTCCCTGCAGCGCCGGCGCCAGAAGGTCCTCGAGGAGGCGCCCTGCGTGGCGCTCCCCATCGACCTTTGCGATCAACTCGAACGGTACAGCCGTGATCTGGCCGCATCGGTGGGTTACCGCAGCGCAGGCACCTGCGAATTCCTCGTGGACGACGCAGGGCACCCGTATTTCATGGAGATGAACACGCGCATCCAGGTCGAGCACACGGTCACCGAGGAGGCCTACGACGTCGATCTCGTGCGCGCCCAGATTCACGTGGCCCAGGGAAAGGAGCTCCCTGAATCGCCCTTCTCCACCGAAAACATCGAGTCCGGAAAACGCCGCTCCCCCTCGCATTCCGTCGAGGTCCGCGTCTACGCCGAGGATCCGTCGGCCGGCTTCGTACCGGCGCCGGGCCGGATCCGGGCGCTCCATTTCGGGCAGGGACCGGGCATCCGGGTGGACTGCGGAGTGGGCGTCGGCGAGGAGATCTCCCCGCACTTCGACGCCATGATCGCCAAGATCATGGCCCGCGGACGCACCCGGGAAGAGGCGGTGACACGGCTGGCCCGGGCCCTCGACGAGACCCGCATCCTCATCGACGGCGGCACGACCAACATCCCGTTCCTTCGATATCTGATCAATGCCCCAGAGGTGCGCGAGGGCAGGCTCCACACGACCCTGATCGACCAGAAGCTGCTCTCCGACTACCTCGCCTTCCCGCAAGAGCTCCTGACTCCTGCGGTCTGCGCGGCCGCGATCTGCGAGCACCGCAAGCGCGAGAAGGAGAACGTCGTCAACTTCATCGCCCGACCGCTGATCACCGGCAGCGTCGAGAACGCCCAGTTGATTCACCTGTCCGGCACCGGCGGTCTGTTCGCGGCGCACGTGATGCGCGTGGGCCACAAGGAATATTTGTTCAAGATGCCTTACGGATATGCCACGGCCCGCTGGACCGACGAGGGCGCCGACGAAGGTCTCCTCGAGTTCGACGGATGCCAGCACAAGATCGTGACCGAGCCCAAGAGCGCCGAGTGGCGGCTCTACGTCGACGGCCACTTCACCGTCATCCGGCTCGTCGACCGCGGCGTGGTGCGGGCGCCCGCCCCGGCCATCGTCACTGCCATCCATGTGCAGCAGGGGCAGGACATCGCCGTGGGCGACCGGCTCTTCACCCTTGAGGCCATGAAGATGGAGCTCGCCGTCACCGCCACCGAGGGCGGCGTGGTTGAGAAACTCGAGGTGTTCCCGGGGTCGCAGGTGTTCGCCGGCGGCATCCTGGCGAGGCTGCGGGCCCACGACGAGGAGGGCGGCACCGAGATGCGCATCCCGGTGCTCGAGCAGTTTCCGTCGCCGGATCTGGCCCTGCGCCTGCTCGAGGGTGTGATGCTGGGCTACGACGTGGGTGAAGCCGAGCAGGAGCTCGCCCAGCACCGCTTCGCCGCGGCCGCGTGGGACGAGTTCTCCCCTCTGGTGCCCGAGGTTTTCCGCACGGTCGTGCACTTCGCCGCCGCATCCGAGATCCTGTCGCCTCACCCTAAGTTCCCGTCCGAGACCGCCGCGGCCGGCGTGCGCTCGGCCAGAACCATCCTGACCGACGTCATCCGGCGGCCCAACCTCAACCTCCACCAGCTGCCCGCAGACCTGGTCCGCCCCATCGAGCAGCTCCTGCCGCTGTACGGCCTGTTCCACCTCGACGAGGGCCCCGCGCTGCATCCGGTGCTGTTCCGCTTCCGGCGCGTGCTCAACCGCGCCCACGCCCGCCGCAGCGCCTGCATGAGCCTGCTGTCATTTTTGTTCGTCTTCCGCGCCGAGCTGCGGGATCCGCCCGACACCCTGCGCGAAGCCCTTCAGGTGCTCAGCATCGACTCCGAGGGCAACTCCCGCCAGACGGATCTGGTCGAGACCATCCGGGCGATGCTCTACGATCAGCCCGAGCGCGCCCGCCGCACCCGGGACATCCGTGAGCTGCTGGCCCGCAGCGCCGAGGAGGAGGATCTGGACCTGGATTCCGTGAAGAAGATCATCCGGCACGCGCGCTGGCCCGAGCTGCTGGCCCTGCACCGCATTCCCACCGAGAAGAGCCTGCACCTGCTGGCCTGGGCCTTCTGGGGCGAGATGATCCTGCGCGAGGACCTCGTCACCCGATCGCCGCTGCCCGCGTCCTGCCTGCAACTGGGGTTCGCCAAAAAGAGCGCCAACCCGCGCTTCCCGGAGCGCCGCCGCTTCTTCTGCATGCTCCCTGCGGCCTCCTGGAGGACGGACCTGCAGCAACTGGTCCCGTTCGTGGCCCCCAGCAGCGCGGATTCCCTGGAGCTGGTGCTGGACCGCGCCGAGGCCACGTCCGCGGAGTTCTGCGCGTTCTTCTCCTCCCTGCCGCTGCGGCTCACCGAGATCACCGTGGTGGACCTGACCGCGGGATCCACCCGCCTGTTCCGATCCCCCATCGGACACGCCTTCATCGAGGACACCCAGCTCTGCGGCCTGCACCCGGCCCAGGCCGCGCGTCTTGAGTTGTGGCGATTTTCGGAGTTCACCCTCACCCGGATCGAGTGCGATGACGCGATCCTGTTCTCCGCCAAGGCCAAGAAGAACCCCGACGACGAGCGGCTGGTGGCCATGATCGAGGTCTTCGACCCGAAGGCCCGCACCGACTCCGCCGGTCGGCGACGCTTCCCGGACGTGTCCATGGGCTTCCGCTCCGCCTGCCAGGCCATCCGCCAGCAGCAGAGCCGTCGCGCGAAGAACCAGCGCCTGCACTGGAACCACCTGGTGATGGGCATCTATCCGCTGCCCATGCTCGACGGCGCAGAGACCGTGGCCATCGCCGAGGACCTGCTCCCCTACTCCACCCGGCTGGGCCTCGAGCAGGTGGTCGTGAACACGATCATCGAGGGCACCCGCATCGACACCCACGGCTTCTACAGCGTGAAGATCCGCGGCCGCGCCAACGAGGGCCTCTCCATCGACCAGGGCCCGCAGGACTCCGCCGTTCTCCTGCCCCTGCGCGAGGAGGAGCGCATGGAGATCCGCGCGCGGCGCCGGGGGCTCAACAGCCCGGAGTCGGTGCTGCGCATCCTCAAGCGGGACGCCGAGGGCAAGCTCACCGGGCGCTTCACCCCCTACGACATCGCGGTGGATCCCCTCCACGGGCACATGTTCGGCTTCCAGACCGAGACCCTCGCGTCGGCCAACTGCGGCGTGGTCTTCGGCATCCTGTCGATCCCGACGCGGGCCCACCCCGAGGGCCTCGAGCGCGTGGTCGTGCTCTCCAATCCGCTCCACAACATGGGCTCCCTGGCCGAGCCCGAGTGCCGCCGCATCCAGGCGGCCATGGATCTGGCGCAGGAGCGCGAGCTGGGCGTGCTGTGGATTCCCATCTCGGCCGGCGCCCACATCGACTTCGAGTCCGGCACCGAGAACCTCGACTGGACCGCCCGCGTGCTGCGCCGCATCGTCGAGTTCACGGAGGCCGGCGGCCGCATCGACATCCTGGTTTCGGGCATCAACGTCGGCGCCCAGAGCTACTTCGACGCCGAGGCCACCATGACCATCTCGACCAAGGGCTTCCTGGTGATGACCCAGGAGGGGGCCATGGTGCTCACCGGCAAGCGCGCCCTGGACTTCTCCGGCTCCGTGTCGGCCGAGGACAACCTGGGCATCGGCGGCTTCGAGCGCATCATGGGGCCCACAGGCCAGGCCCAGGCGCTGGTGCGCGACATCGGCGCCGGGCACGTGCTCCTGCTCCAGCACGCCGATCTGGTCACCCCCGGCTCCGACGGGCGCGTGTGCGTGCTGCCTTCGGCCGACCCCATCGACCGCGACGTGTGCGCGTTCCCGTATCCGACCCACCTGGGCCACGACTTCGTCACCGTGGGCGGCATCTTCTCCGAGCAGCAGAACCCCGGCCGCAAGAAGCCCTTCTCCGTGCAGCCGGTGATGCAGGCAGTGCGGGACGCCGACGGCGTCTGGGTGGAGCGCTGGGGCACCATGGGCGACGGCGCCGAGGGCGTCGTGATCTCCGAGACCCGCGTGGGCGGCACCCCCGTGGGCTTCATCGGCATCGAGGCCACGGGCTTCCCCCGCATGGGCCAGATCCCCACCGACGGACCCGACACCTGGACTCCGTCTACCTTGTTCCCTCGCGGCTCCTACAAGATCGCCCGCGCCCTGGCGGCGTTCTCCGGACAGGTCCCGGCGGTCATCTTCGCCAATCTCTCCGGCTTCGACGGCTCCCCCGAGTCCCTGCGCTCCTGGCAACTGATCCACGGCGCCGAGATCGGCCGCGCCCTGGTCAACTTCCGCGGCCCTGTGCTGCTGGTGGTCCTGTCACGGTACCATGGCGGCGCCTACGTCGTGTTCTCGACGGCGCTGAACTCCCGCATGGAGGCCGTGGCCATCACCGGCTCCTACGCCTCGGTCATCGGCGGCTCGGCGGCCGCGGCGGTGGTCTTCGACTCCACCATCAGCGCGGACGTGGAGAAACATCCACGGGTCATCTCCCTGCGCAAGGAGCTCGAGTCAGCCACAGGCGGTGCGTGACGCCGACGCGGCCTGGGTCGAACGCTGGAGCGCCATGGGCGACGGCGCCGAGGGCGTGGTCATCGCCGAGACCCGCGTGGGCGGCACGCCGGTGGGCTTCATCGGCATCGAGGCCATGGGCGCCCCCCG
>JAHITJ010000025.1 GCA_018817795.1 Myxococcota bacterium
GGCGCATTCAATGACGCCGAATAGACGGTTGAAGGAATCCATGGGTCGCAAAACGTCAATGACAGTTTCATTCGCGGGAAAAGATTTTGAAGACAGGAGGACGCGATAAAATGGCTTGACTCTCTACCCATCATAGACGGGGTAGCTCCGCTACCCGGGGATAACATCAAAAGAAAGAAATGACCCAAAGTCCACTTCCCGCACGGTGGTAGGATTTCAGACGGTATCAGTGGACCTGACCAGAGCTCTGAACGACGAACGATCTTTTTTCTATTTCAGCGTGAAGATCAGGACGGTCGTCAGGATGAGGGTGACCGCGATGATCCCCAGCACCAGCACCAGATCGATCATGAACGAGGATTGGCGGGGGACCGGCGGCGGCGGCGGATCCACGGCCTGCATGCGCAGGGTCTGCTCGGTCTCGCTGCGGCGCAGGGAGCGCGGGCCGGACATGCCGGGCACGCCGTCATAGGTGGGCGGCGGGGGCGGCGGCACCTGGTCCTTGGAGCGCTGGATGCTGCGGGCGCGGCTGCGGGCGACGATCTCGCTGAGATCGGGGTCACCGGTGGCCACGCTGGGCACCGAGGGCACCGGGGCGTCGTCGTGCATGGAGGACTCGACTTCGCCCACGGAGAACTCCAGCATCCCGTCCATGGCGTTGTTGCCCAACTGCAGCGGCTTGCGTGACGGCGGCGGTATGGCCGGCTTCTTCCGGCCGGCTCCCGGGGCGGCCGGCACCGGCGGCGGCGGCACGGGAGGGAACGACGACACGCCGCCGGGCGTGGGCATCCGGACGGTGTCATTGTGGACCTTCTGGACCTGGGCACGACCGACGATGGGCAGCGCGTAGTTGCACTGCAGGCAGGCTCCCGCCTTCAGGGCTTTTCGATTGAGTTCAACTCCACAACCTGGACAGCGCACGGACTAACCCGAACCTCTCAAACGCCCACGAACAGGCGGTTTCCGAAGTTGCGGTCGATCTTGGCCTGGAAGATCTTCATGGCCGAAGCTTCGATGTCGTACTCGACGCGCTTGTACTGGAACGTCCGTTTCTGCGTGTCGAAGATGGTCAAGGCGGAACGGTTGTCGTAGTCGCGGGGCTGGCCCACCGAACCGACGCCGATGATGTACTTCATGCCCGGCCGGATCGTGAACTCCTGGGCCACGACCTCATGCACGTCGGCGCGCTCGAGGGCGAACGCCCGGCACAGGTGCGAGTGGCCGATGAAGTTGACGTCCTGCAGGGCTTCGTAGTGGGGAAGCAGCCGGTACGCCTGCTCGATGGAGAACACGTAGTCGAACTTCTCGGGGAGCACCGGAGATCCGTGGGAGTACTGGATCTGGATGTCATCGATGGTCTCCCGCAGCGTGTACGGCAGCGAGGCCAGCCACTTGGCGTTCTCCTCGGAGATCGAGGACGCGTGCAGGTCCAGCACGAAGCGACAGGCTTCATAATAATAGTTGTAGTCCATGCGCCCGGCGACCGCGGCGTCGTGGTTGCCCAGGACGCACGAGCGCACCAGCGGGCGGACGAGGTTGCAGCACGCATCGGGGCTGGCGCCGTAGCCAACGATGTCGCCCAGACAAACGAACCCGTCGATGGACTCGGATTCGTAGGCCGCGAGCACCGCCGTCAGGGCTTCCATGTTCGCGTGAATGTCGCTGAAAATCGCAATCCGCATGCTTTCCTCATCCATCCATGGGTGACAACGCACGCACTCCGCGCAGTGTCTTCATTTCGCGCGCGAAAATCAAGATTCGGAACCTTAGAAAGGAATTCCCACGGAGAAACCTGCACCGTTGTTGGAGAAAAACGGTAAAAACGTCACGGAGGGCTCGTCCCCGGAGGTCACCTGGCCGCCGACTTCGGGCTCGCTCGACAGATATCCCTTGTACATGAAGTACGTCGAGACCAGACCCACCGTGATGCCCGCGGCGATCAGGACGTTGGTGTACATCGCGAAGGCCTTGCCGCTGTCGCAGGTGTCCTTCATGTCCGCGGTCGGGCTCTTGCAGACATCGTTGATGCCGGCATAGGAGACCGGATCGGCCTTCATGATGCGGTCCTTGTCGTCTTCATACGACATCACCTGCATGCCCGTGTACGTTCCGGCGCCAATGAGCACCACCGCGGTGGCTGCCGTCGACCAGAAGCCGACCTTCCACAGGTTCATGGGCTTTCCGGGTTCTTCGGTCCTGGGCGGCGGCGTCACGCCCGGGTCCTTCACGTCGGGATCCTTCACGTCGGGGTCCTTCACGTCGGGGTCCTTCACATCGGGGTCCTTCACGTCGGGATCCTTGGGCGTGGGATCCTTGGGCGTGGTGACGCCCGGGAACTCGACCTTCACGATGGTGGTCTCGCCGGCCTTGATCGTGACGCTGGTCTTCCACTCGGCGCCGGACTTGCTCTTGACGACGATGGCGTGGGGTCCCGGCGTGATGCTGGGGATGATGTTGGCGCCGGGCACCGTGGACATGACGAACACGTTGTCGACGAACACCTTCGCATCGGCCTCCAGGCAGGAGATCTCGAGCTTGGCCACCTTGGGCTGGAACTGGTTGTTCCAGGCCTCGGTCAGCATCTTGGCGATCTCGCCCTTCTTGCTCATGGGGAGCGAGACGTTGCTGAACTGGAAGGTCTTGTTGGCATAGAAGAAGATCGTGAACTTCATCTGGCTGCCGTCCTTGGACACGCGGCCGGTGATCAGCACGTCCACCTGGATGTTGGTGGCGATCTTGGGGATGCACTTCTGCGGATCGTCCTCCTCGCAGTACAGGAGCTTGTTCTCCTCGAGCTCGGAGGGCGGCGTGAGCTTCCAGTCGGACTGCTTCTTGGCCAGATCACGCAGCGTGTTCGTGGCGGTCTTGCCCAGCTGGGTGTCCAGGCCGGCCTCGACCTCAAAGCCCAGCACCGCAGCCTTCTTGGAAGCCGCAAAGGCAGGCGTGCAGAACGTGAAGATCAGGAAAAAAGCCGCAAATTTTCGTAATGACATCATCGCCTCCATCCGTTCGTGACAAGTAACTATACATAAATTAAACGGAAAGACAACTTCCGACTGTCCGGTCCACACGGGATACGGAAAAAAACTCTCTGGTGCTTTGGAATTTGGCAATTCACAAGGCTTTTCCGAACCTCGCGACCCACCCTGCGGTGTGTGCGGGCACCCGCTCAAATCGGAGTCAAGCCTGAAAGTCCCCGGGACTGGAGGTGTGCAATTCCCCTTTGGCCGGCCTTAATATTGAGGCTCACAGATCGGAACTGGCGTTGTGGAGTTCAAGTTACTGCAATTTCCAAGATTACCGTCATAGTTGTCTCCCCAACAGTAGACCATGCCGATATCATCCAGCCCGCACGAGACAAATCCATTTGTGGAAACCTTTGTAAAAAATCGCCCTTGCGGCATCAAGACAGGGACCGGACTTCGTGCTTCGGTGGAACCGTTTCCAGGATAGGCTCCCCAGCACCAAGCCAAGCCCGTGTCATCAAGTGCACAGGACCCACCAAAACCAGTGGAAATGGAGACAAAAGAGACCTCATCCGGCATGGTCACTGCCACAGGCATGGAACTGCCCAGATCGGTACCGTTGCCCAGGAATTCGCGGCCCCAGCACCATGCGTTTCCGGCCTGATCCAGGGCACAAACGGTATTTCCGGCCGACGAAATATCGGAGAAAAAAAGGTTCTCTGGCATGGCGACAGCCGTCGGGATGGCTGTGCTGTCCAGGGTCCCGTTTCCAAGTACCCCCCCATTATTGTTGCCCCAGCACCAGGCTGTCCCATTGGAGTCCAGAGCACAGCGGTGTGAGTAACCCGGCGTTACCCGGGAGAAGGATTTTCCATCGGGATTGTAAATCGGCACCGGGGTGCTTGAATCCTCTCCCGAGCCGTCTCCAAGCAGGCCATGAGTATTGGAACCCCAGCACCAGATGTCGGCATTGGCATCAACCGCACAACTTGATCCAGATCCTCCTACAATCTGCAGAAAGATGGTCTGGAACGGCATCTGCACGGGTACGGGAACAGGACCGGTGCTGGCACCCCATTGCCATGCCCTGCCCAGGGGAGTCAGGGACGCCACTTCTGTAGTTCCTACGGAGATTCTGTCAAAAGAAGTGTTTGTCGGCATCGTGCTCGGAACAGGGATGTTGGTGACTGTGATGACGCCATTGCCCAACTGACCGTCATAACCGTTTCCCCAACACCAGGAATTGCCGCCATCGTCCAGTGCACAAGCACTATTGGCTCCGACCGATAAGTCCGTGAAGAACTTGCAGCCCGTCAGATCCAATGTGCAGTCGTTTTGACAAGACAGGTTGCCGGTCCAGTAGCCTAAGCCCCGGCAGGTCACACCACCGAGATCATCGCCATCACATTCCTCCAAACCGTCTGTCCCGATGATGCCGTTTCCACAGGTGTCCGGGCTTTCACAAGAACTGACATCCCACATGCAGTCGGAGCCACATGCCAGTTGCCCCCCGGAATAATCGAGGCTTTGGCAGGTCTGCCCATTGAGGTTCTCGCCATCGCACTGCTCGTAAGGATCTTCAACGAGATCATTTCCGCAATGTGCAGAGAACTCGCAATCAGAGGTCTCCCATCGGCAACTGGACTTGCAGGAAAGGGAACCACGGCCCAGACCCAAATCGGAGCAATCCATTTCAGCCAAGTTCTCGCCGTCGCAGTCCTCCCCGAAGTTCACCTGAATGAGGCTGTCTCCGCAGCGTGAAACACAAACAGAACGGTCCAGTGTGCAATTTGCTTTACAGGTCAGCGGGCCACTGTGGCTGTAATAGCCGAGTTGTTCGCACGTGTTGTCCCCGACGTCCGTGTCGCACTCCTCGCCCGGATCGAGGAAGCCGTCGCCGCAGGAGTCCACGTTCTTCGTGTCGGCGTCGCAGCCCCACGCCCAGAGGCAGGTGGCCAGGGTCAACGTAAGCACCGTCTTGCGCATCATGGTTTACCTCCCGAATGCAAAAAGATTAGTCGGTTTTTTCACCGGTTTCAATCACATTGACCAGGGTGCGGGCGACGCGGAAATTTGTGAAAGTGTAAAGTTGCGTGTAATGCTGCGTGATGCCTGCCGTGTTTTGTTGTGTGTAGGTATATGTGTTCAATTCTATGTATGGAGACGACCCGATGGAACGCGATTTGCACCTGCTGTCAATGGAAAAATCACCCCGCCACGGCTTGTCCGCGGCCCCGGCCCAGGGGTCAGTTGAAAAAGCCGCCCTCGTTCCCACCCTGTACGAGCAGGCGCTCACCCTCACGTTCTCCGAGCAGGTGGCGCTGCTCTCGGGCGCGCTGTCCTTCAACCGCTCCCAGGTCGCCGAGGTGCTGCAGGTCTCCCGGCCGACGCTCTACGCCTGGATCGCCGGCGCCGAGCCCAGCCCCCAGAAGACCCGCCGGATGCTCACCCTCCTGGGGTTGATCTCCCGGGCGGGCCTTGGTGCGGATCGCCCGCTCCTGCCGCGTCTGGTGCGGCATCCCCTCTCGGATCACGGGCCGTCCCTCCTCGAGCTGCTCAAGCAGGACGCGCCCCCTGAGGGCGCCTGCCTTCGGACGCTGGTCCAGGCCCGGGAGATGACGGCGCTGGTGGCCGGACGCGCCCGGATGAAGAAGGAAGGAAAGCCCCTTCCTTCACAGCCCCCCGGGAAAGTCGCCCCCGTCGAGCCCCGCAGGACGACCCCGGAGTTCGACCATGTGTTGCTGTAGTCTCCCAGGCGCTCCGGGAAACCCCGGTTTTCACGTGTTCTGTTCTCCTGATTCCGGCTCCGGATGGGCCGCGGAGGCCCGTCATGCCTGAGACATCCTCTTCGTCATCGTCACCCACCCCCGGCCCGTCGCGGGTGCCCGTCCTGGGAATCCTGATCGCGTTGCTGTCGCTGGCCGCCGTCGCGGGATGGTGGGTCGCCTGGGATGCCCGCCGCCAACTGAGCCGGATTCGCGGCACCGGCGACGACTGCACCGCGGGCCATGACCGCGACGCCCCCGACCCCCGCGGCGCGGCCGCTCCATCGGACGCCCGCGTCACGTCCCGCGTCCCCGCAACCACCAGCCCGGACTCAGGACCGGCGCCCTCCTTCGACGCCTGCCTGCGGGATCCCCGGGTGCAGGCCCACCTGGACAGGCGGCTGCGGGAGGCCAGCCGCATGGGCGCCATCGCCGGCTCCGACGCCGCCCGCCGGGCCGAGATCGAGAAGGCCATGAAGCGCCGCTACGACGCCCTCGAGCGGACCGAGCGCGCCCAGCGGGCCGCCCTGACCCGCCTGGCGCAGGAGCGCGACCTCGACGACGCCACCCGCTCCCGCCTCGAGGAGGCGCTGAAGCGACAGGTCGACGACGAGACCGAGTCCTTCCTGCAGTTCAAGGAGGGCAAGCTCACCGACCGGGAGCACTTCGCCGAGATCCAGTCGGGCAGCGCCCGGGTCCATGAGGCCTTCACCTCCCTGATCGGCGCCGACGGCCTGCTCGTGTACAAGAAGCTCTTCGGCTCGGAGTTCCAGAAGGAGATGGAAAAACTGGACAAGGAAGAAGGCTACAAGTAGCCCCGGGGGGCCATCGAAAATTCTTCATGGTGTACCATGACGGACCCAAAACTGTGCGGTCCGCTTTTCAACTCGATGATGCACAATAATTTACTACTTGACGCAACCAGATTTTTTTATTAATAGTTATTCAAGTTGATTTTGTTCCGATTTATTTCTGGTTCATATATCAGTTTAGATACCATTTACTCTTTGTCGCCAAGGAAACCAAGGATGGCTTCTCTTGACGCAATCCATTTGCTCGGGACACCGACCCCGACGTTCTGGCGCAGCTTCGCTGCGCACACAGAAAGGATGACGTACATGCTTCACCCATTTGGAAAACTCGGCCACCTCTTCCTCGCGGGATTCCTCGTTCTGGGAGGCTGCGACGACGGCACCTCCCAGACCGGTGACAAGGACTGCGCCGGCGTGGTCGGCGGCACCGCCTATGAGGACAACTGCGGCGTCTGCGACGACGACCCCGAAAACGACTGCGCCCAGGACTGCGAAGGCACCTGGGACGGCACCGCCTATGAGGACAACTGCGGCGTCTGCGACGACGACCCCGAAAACGACTGCGCCCAGGACTGCGAAGGCACCTGGGACGGCACCGCCTATGAGGACAACTGCGGCGTCTGCGACGACGA
>JAHITJ010000190.1 GCA_018817795.1 Myxococcota bacterium
GAGCGTGCTACCCGGGGTGGAGGGTGGAAATGGAATATCAGACTCCCACTCCACCTACACCGCCTCCGGCGGTGTTCCGGACAGGATGCCCCGGGTTGTGCGCTCGGGGACCGAGCGTGCTACCCGGGGTCAAGGGGGACCAGGAGATGGACAGATTTGACTTTTTTCAAATTCTTTCTCCATAAAGCAACTTTTTTTCAAGACCTTCGATAATGCATCGGGAGGCAAACCATGGGCCATTCCTTCTCCTGCACTTATCTGCATATTGTCTTTTCCACTTCTCGACGTATTCCATTTTTCCATGATTCTGAATTTCGCGGTCGAATGCATGCCTTCGTCGGCGGTATCATCCGATCTCTCCAGTGCGTTCCGGTTGAAATTGGTGGCCCGGCCGACCACATTCATATTCTTCTGAAAATCGATCGGACGCATTCAATTGGTGAAATCGTAAAAGAAATCAAAAGAATATCGACAATCTGGGTCAATAACTCATCCACTGGCATTCAGCCTTTTTCCTGGCAGACGGGGTATGCGGTTTTTTCAGTCAGTCAATCATTGCTTACCGCAGTCAGAACCTATATCAGCAAACAAATGGAACACCATTCCCGACTCACTTTTGAGCAGGAGTTCTCATTGTTGCTTGAAAAGCACGGCATCATGGCTTCCACCTCCAACCCATCCAACCCCGGGTAGGGCGCACGGGGGACCGTGCGCTTCAACCCGGGGCATCATTTCCACAACACCACACAAGGTGGTGTTGGGAAGGAAACCCATCCTCCGTTTTTCAGTTTTTCCCCACGCTGACCGTGCGCACGAGCACGGCGGGGTCGCGTCGCGCACCACCAGCTCGCGGAAGCCCTCGTGCAGGAACTCCGGCCACGCCTGGTTGTAGAAGAAGCGGGCGTTGGCCAGGTCGCGGTAGGCCGGCGACACGTAGTCCAGGTGGATCCGCGCCACGCCCCCCTTCCCTTCACACCTACGCCAGGCTCACACCTGCACCAGACGACGCTCCAGCAGGCTCTGCAGGTCCCGTTGGCCGTCCGTGATCACGAAGACCACGACCCGCGTGTCGAATACCCGGTAGATCACCCGGTAAGGCTTGAAGAACACTTCCCTGTACTCCACGATCCCCAGCGTGGCCAGCTCCCGCACGGGCGCCCCGCGGGCGGGCAGTTGACCCAGCCCCTCGAGCCGGCCTGCGATCCGATCCAGGACCCGATCGGCCGCGACCTCCCTGTCCACCTCCCCGATGTACCCGATCAACTCCTCCAGGTCCCTCGCTGCGTCCTCGGTGAGCACCACCTCGAGGCTCATCGCTCCCGCCTCCGGCTCCGCAGCCGTTGCACCACCTCGACGACGGGCGTCACGCGCCCCTCCTCGACCTGCCGCATTCCCAGCGCCAGCATCTTGAGCAAAGCCATGGTCTCCCTCGTCCGTTCCCACGCGACGATGTCCATCAGCACGACCTTGGCCTCACCGTTCTGGGTGATGATCATCGGTTCTTTTCCCGTCCCCATCTCCCGCACGATCTCGGCCGCGTGGGATTTGAGATAACTGATGGGCTTGATCCGGGTCGACAATGTCATGGCAACCTCCTCGTGTCGGACTTTTTATAGTCCTTAAACAGGTCATGGTCAATCCCCGCCGCGCCTCTTCCCAATATGGAGTGCGGTACCTTGCCGGTCGAAGACGACCGGGGTGCCGCGTTTTCTTCCCCGCCGCGGCGCAGCCGCCGCGGGGTGCTTCCTCAGTTCCAGTCAACCGGTGGGCGATTCGCAGGTATTTCCCAACCCCAGCAGACCGTCGACGCTCAGGTTTTCATCAAGCTCGGGCCAATGAATTCCATAACCGGACGGAGACACCTCGTACTGGTTTCGCGCCTCAGTCGAAGCGTTCAAAAGGACCGACGAGACCAAGGACAGATCGAGAATTCTCCAAATACCCGGCAACTTTTCCTGTCCGCTCCCGACAATATCCTCCGGAATGGCAAATAATCGCATATCCGAACTTGAAAAGTCCCCGCCATTCCGTTAAATCAAGATTCGGATATGGAACTGAAAGGACTCGAGAATGCCCATCATTTCCATGTTCCACGGAGTCATTATTCGCATGTTTTTCAATGACGATAAAAAACATCACATCCCGCACATTCATGCGGAATACCAAGGGAAAGAGGCGGTCTACTCGATTATTGACGGTGACCGCCTGGGGGGAGAGATCCAAGTCTCCAGAGAAAAGTTGGTTCTAGCTTGGATTGAAATTCACAAAGAAGACTTGCAGGCTGCCTGGAACCTCGCAATACACGGTTCCGGCATCCTGCCGATAAAGGGGTTGGAATGATGCGCATTCTCAATGTCATGCCACTGGAAAATCACACCCTTGCGGTCACCTTCGAAGACCAGTTGACCCGCTACTGCAGCATCGCAGAATACCTCCACCAAGAGGCTTTCGCAGCGCTCGTCGATCCGGTCGCGTTCGCTAAAGTCCGAAACGGCGGCTACTTCGTCGAGTGGGAAAACGGCGCCGACCTGAGCGCGGACACCCTGTTCATCGACTCCCGGGAAACGCCCGACATCAAAGCCTGATCCCCATTCCCATACCCGGCAGGGGTTCAGGACAAGAAGCCCTTTCCCACCGCCCAATCAAAATTTTCCGTTGAATTGACCGGATCGGTCTGGTACATCAATGACAGGATCCACGGCAGGCAATGAGCTCGAAGAGCCTCGCCGGCGAACCACGAGGCGAACCATGAGTGGCAAGGAAATTCTCGAACAGGCATTGAAACTGAAGCCGGACGAACGATTCTCGGTGATCGATGCGCTGCTGAGGAGCCTGGACACGCCCGACGCTTCGCTCGACGCGCTCTGGGCCGACGAGGCCGAAAAGCGTCTTCATGCCTACCGCACCGGAAACCTCGCCGGCATCCCCTTCGACGAAGTCTTCGCAGAACACTGAATGAGAATCATTTTTTCAAGCCTCGCCAAACAGGAAATGGAAGACGCAATCAAGTTTTACGAGCTTGAGCTGCCCGGTCTGGGTGAATAATTCCGCCAGGAAGTCAGAGAAGCAGCATTGCGAATCTCCGCTTACCCTGAAGGCTGGTCCAAGGAAAAGGGCGAGATCCGAAAGTGCCTGCTGCATCGATTCCCCTACAAGCTGCTCTACTCAATCGAGCAGGACCACATCTTCATCATCGCTGTCGCCCATCTGCACCGGCGCCCAGATTACTGGGTCTGATCCCCCCATTTACCGAATTTCTCGACTTGAAAAGCACCAATATTTTACCTATATGTTAAATGGAGACCTGCGATGAGCCTCTCTTTGGACCTACTTCATCGCGGCGCGCATCCGGGAGGCCGCATGACTAGAGAGAAGACCTTCACAAAATGGTTGAATGAATTGGCCGAGGATCCAACATTCCTCGCGGAGGGCGCCATCCTCGATTTCACCGATGCGGTCGTCCTGGCCATGAACCGTCAAGGCGTCACTCGAAGCGATCTCGCCGCCCGGCTGGGCAAGACGCCTGCCTATGTCACCAAACTGCTCTCCGGGAACAACAACTTCACGATCAGGACCATGACCCAGGTGGCGCAGGCCCTGCAGTTTTCTCTGAAGGTGCGACTGGTCCCGAATCATCCGGTGGCGCGCCCGCAACGCGCAACGGTTGGCTAATCGCCGAAGCCTTCCCATTCCAACTATCGGACTGTGCTGACCCGCCGGTCGAAGACGACCGCGCATCTCATCTCCCCCGCGCCGCGGCCCTTCCAAATATGGGACTGCGGTGACCCGGCACCGCATTTCCCCCGCGCCGCGGGCGACCGTCTTCGGTCGCCGCCGTCGCGGTCGCCCGACCGTCTGCCGGTCGACGCCCTCCCCGGGTTCAACTACCGAAGCCCTCACCCCGCAGAATGCTTCACCTCACTGGCGGTGACGACGCTCTTCAATTCGACATGCAGCGCGTCGAGCACGCGACGCATCGCCCCCCTACCCTGTGTTTTTTCAGCAACAGTTTCCGGGCATCCCCGACAATAGGGACAGGTCTGGTCATAACCGACCTCGAAAGGACAATGCATGCCCATCATCTCAATGTTCTACGGCATCATTATTTCTATGTACATGATCGACAACAAGAGACACTCAACCCCGCACATACACGCGAAGTATGCGGAGTTCGAGGCATCCATCAGTATTCCCGGCGGAAAACTCCTGGCCGGATCCCTGCCGCGGAAACAACTCCGATTGGTCCTCGCATGGATTGAAATCCACAAAGATGAACTGCTGGCCAATTGGGACCTTGCGCGCAGCGGTGAAATCCCCTATAAAATTTCTCCGTTATAGAGGTTTCCGATGCACTGGGACGTCCTTCTTGTCAAGCCACTGCCCGATTACCAACTCTACGTGGAGCTGGCCGATGGCCGGAAGGGGATCTTCGATGTGAAGCCGTACATGGACCGCGGCGTCCTTCGTGAACTTCGCGACGTCCAGTACTTCAACCAGGTGGGACTCACCCTCGGCGCCATCACCTGGCCGCATGAGCAGGACATCGACCCCGAAACCCTGCTCGAAGAATTGCAGCCGATCCCCGCGTAGGCGCTGCGCGCCTTTCCCCATTCCCCGGGTAGGCCGGCTGACGCCGTCCAACCAGGGGCTTCATCTATGGCATCGCCTGCGGCGAAACGAAGAACAAGAAGCCCATCCCCGACGCCCAATCAAAATTTTCCGTTGAATTGACCGGATCGGTCTGGTACCTCAATGACAGGATCCACGGCCGGCAAAGAGCATCGAAGAGCCTCGCCGGCATCCCCTTCGACGAAGTCTTCGCAGAACACTGAATGAGAATCATCGTGGTCATCACCCCGCCGTATGCGTCACCTCACTGGCGGTGACGACGCTCTTCAATTCGACATGCAGCGCGTCGAGCACGCGGCGCACGCGGTCCATCGTCGCCCCGTGATACTCGTTGCGCTCATCCCGGGAAACCTGCGACTCGTGAACGCCCAGCCGCTGCGCCAACTGCCGCTGGGTCACCCCAGAGGCGATGCGCAACGCGATCAGCAAACGCCCGAGGCCATCGAAGTTCACCAACTCCCAGAATTCGCCGCGTAGAAGCCGCTCATAGCTCGCCACTTCCTCTGCCAGTTGGTCGTGAAAAGAACGCAAGGGATCGATCACCCGCTTGATCTCCGCTTCACTGACGCCCTTCTTCTGCAGGTCATCGAGATAGGCGGCCATCCTCTCCCGTTCGGCCTGGAGCCGTGACACCGATTCACGATATTCCACTTCATTTCTGATCATGAAGTCTTCCCTCGTTCGTGAAATCAGGCAGCATCCATGACTCCTGAGAGTTCCGGGAAAACCTGATTCCCGGAATAGAAGATGCCCAGACTTGACATATATGTCAAGTACACGGGCGCATGCAAATAAGAAAAACGCCCCGACGTTCCCTATTGTCGTGCCCCTGGTCGCTTTGTTGCCTAAATCCGTGTTTTTTTGTCGATATGAAACTGTTCCGCTAGAGACTGCCGCGGCCCTTCCAAATATGGACTGCGGTACCTTGGTGCCGCAATTTCTTCCCCGCCGGGGCGCAGCCCCCGCGGGGTGCTTCTTTTGGAGTGCGGCCACATGTCCGCGCACTCCAGACCGCCCCGAGCCTACCGCCGCCGGCGCCGCATCCACACCAGCCCCAGCAGCAGCGCCAGGGACCACCAGCGCGCGCCGGCGCCATCCCC
>JAHITJ010000191.1 GCA_018817795.1 Myxococcota bacterium
AGCAGGCGAAAGAATCAGACAGACCGTAAGCGCATGAAATGATTGGCCTTTTCCGTTTTTCCTTTCTATGTCAAGGGTTTGTAGAACGCGCATTTTTCGGCCTCCGGTGATTCAAGGCCATCACCTTCAAGCGGGAAGAAGCGAAATAACCCCGGAAGAGAAAAGAACGGAACAAGAAAAGCAGGGGGAGTTTTGCCGCGGAACACGCGAAGAAGAAGAAGAGTTTTTTACCACGGAACACACGGAACACACGGAACAAGAATGATCCTGCTGGTCAGACTGGTCAGACTGGTCGGACTGATCGGACTGGTCGGACTGGTCGGACTGTTCCGTGTGTTCCGTGGTGATCCCCTTCTTGTCTTTTCTTTTCTTTTCTTCTCTTCAGCGGATCAGAATCGGCGGCGGAGGGCCAGGCCCAGGGTGCCCAGCAGCAGCAGGAAGAGGCCGGAGCCGGAAGCGGAGCGGCCGTTGTGGCGGCCGACCGTGCAGGAGCATCCATCATCGGCGGGCTGGGAGTTGATCAGCGAACAAAGGTAGAAACTGACGCAGGAGGAGTCGGCACAGTCGACCTTGCCGTCGCCGTTGTCGTCGATGCCGTTGTTGCACACTTCGAAGCCCTCGGTGTCACAGGCGGAGTGCGTGCGACAATCGGCGTCTTCGCAGTCGACGAAACCGTCGCCGTCGTCATCGGAGCCGTTGGTGCACTGTTCGACCGGGATCGGGCACGCCGAGGCGGTGGCGCAGTCGGCGTCATCACAGTCCACAAAGCCGTCGGAGTCGTCGTCGAGACCGTTGGCGCACAACTCCAGGGAGCTGCCGGAGCAGTACTCGTGGCCATTGCAGTCGGCGTCGTCGCAGTCGACGAAGGAATCGGCGTCGTCGTCGATGCCGTTGCCGCAGATCTCCGCCGCCGCGGCGCAGGCGGTCACGAAGCGGCAGTCGGCGTCATCGCAGTCCACCAGGCCGTCGGCGTCGTCATCGATGTTGTTGGTGCAGTTCTCGGAGACGGACTGGCAGTTGGCCGCCGAGGCGCAATCGGTGTCGGCGCAGTCGATGCGACCGTCGGCGTCGTCATCGAGGTTGTTGGTGCAGTTCTCGGTGGGGGTGCCTCCGGTGCACGACACCGAAATCGTGAAGGCGCCGGCGTTGGCGTAGGTGTCGACGAGGATGTAGTAGGTGCTTCCGTCGGCGGTGAAGGAGACCGTCTCGGCCTGCCCCGCGTCGTTGACGCTGGAGGCGGTGCAGCCGGAGTTGCCGCAGGTGCCCTTCATGAGGAAGATGTCAAGATCGGTGGAGGTGATGCCCATGGTCATGGTCACGGTGACCGCCTGTCCGTTGTTCGGACGAAGGGAATAGGCGACCTCTCCGCCGGCCTCGGTCCAGTTAGAGGTGCAGGCGCCGTAGGTGGTGAACATGGTGGACTTGCCCACAGTCGTACCGGCTTGCGACGCGCCGCAGGCCAGCGACACCGGGCTGGTGCAGGCCGAGGTCTGGCAGGCCGCATTGGCGGCGCAGTCGGAATCGGCGCAGTCCACCGCGCCGTCTCCGTCGTCATCGGTGCCGTTGGTGCAGTTCTCCGACGCGGTGCCGCCGGTGTAGCCGATGATCCAGTTGTAAAAATAGTCGACCTTGGTGGAGACGCCGTACTGGGTGCAGTACTCGTCGCCATAAGAGGTCACGCCCGCGACGTACTCGGTGCCTGAGCGCACGATGAAGGCCGGACCGCCCGAGTCACCGCTGCAGGGACCGCCGCCGGACTGGGTATAGGCAATGGAGCCGCCCGGGATCTGGTACGGGGACTGTGAAAGGTTGCACGCCGAAGAGGTGGAGCACTGGGCTCCAAGATCCTGATCCACGGTCAACTTCACGCCGGTGGTCCCGTTCTCGGTCAGGCCGAAGCCCACGAACTCGAGGGGGTTGCCGACATCACTGTTGCTGATGGCCAGGGACGTGGGCAGCGGCGGAATCGGCGTGATGTTCGAGGGGGCAGCCTGGGAGAGCCGCACCAGCGCGATGTCATTGGCGATGTTCTGGCTGGTGCCGACGTAGCTCGGATGCGGGATCAACTGCGAGCTGGTGCGCTGGGCCGTGAAACTGTTCTCGTCGTTGCCGAAGTACACCTCGAGGGACGTGCTTTCCACGACACAGTGGGCTGCGGTGAGCACCCAGGTCGAGGCGACCAGGGTGCCGGTGCACATGGCGCCGTTGCGGCTGTCATAGAGCAGCACGACGGCCTGGTGCGCCGCGGTGGTGTCCCGCGTGCCATAGTAGATATAGGAGTCGCCGCCGGAGAGTCCCGCGGGAACGGCGCCATCTCCTTGTGTGCAGGAGAATAAAAGAGAGAAGGAAAAAACCAGAGAAGTGAGAAGAGAAATACGATGCATGGGCACGCCACATCTCCTTTCCGGACGTTACTCTCCCACTATCCATGCGGGTTGACAAGAGGGCTGCGCCAGGCTTGATCGTTTTTTGGGATTTTTTCCGGATTCAGGGCTGAACGGATGGAATCAGATGGGAATGGTGGGGATGCAGAACACGGTCTCGACGGAGTCGGGCGGATCCTGCGAGTCGGTGGTGCGCAGGTAGAGGAAATAGCCGGTCACGGTGGTTCCGTTGGGCAGCGTGACACCAACGGCGTCGGAGGTGCTCTGAACGGTGCCGTCGATGGACCCCGGCGACATCGTGAGCGTCAGGCCCGCGGGGAGCCCCCAGGAGGTGATGAAGTTCGTCAGGGAAGCCGGAGGTTCGGCCTCGCGCCAGAAATGCGGGCGCATGCCGCCGAGGCTCTGCAGGTCGGAACTGTAGGCGACATAGGGCACCAGGAAAGGCAGCACGACGACCTTGGCGACGAAGGCGTCGTAGACGGTGTCACCGGTGACCTCGAGGGGGGAGATGGAGATGCTGAGAACCGCGGAGAACTCGGCCCAGGCCGGCGTGTCCGCGGCGTCGTATACGCGGAAGCGCAGCGCGTAGTCGCCGGGCATGCCCGGGGCGCCCGTGATCAGGCCGTCGCTGGTGAGGATGAGCCCCTCGGGGAGCGCGCCCTCGATGATCTGCCATCCATAGGGGGCTGTGCCGCCTTCGACCTCGAGCTGGAACTCGTAGGGCTGATCATTGTCCCCGGCAGGCAGCTCGTCTGTCAGCACGGTGAGATCCCCGGAGAAATCGGAGACGCACTTGCCGGACGAGCATTGGTGATCCGGATCACAGGATCGTGTCTCCCAGGCCATTCCATCCATTGTACAAACTTTAAATTTGGTCGGTTTTCCGTCCACGCACACTTGGGTGCCGGGAAAACAGATTTTCTCTACGGATTGAAACTGGCAACCGAAAAACGCCAGTCCTGACAATGAAAAGATCAACAGTGCACGCATCTCACACCTCGGGTTTCAGCTGCAAGAGTTGTAGCACAAAGTGCGGCCGGAGGCGAGAGGAAGTAGTAGATTCCCGGAACACGGCATTTGCATTGCGCCCGTATTGTTTGCCTGGCATCCAGTTGAGAGCATCACGCCTTGTGAAGCCTTCTGCGGAACACAAGAAAGGCCAGGCCGATCAAGAGCAGCCCGAAGCCCGAGCCTGCCGTGCTCGCGAACGTGCAGTTGCAGCCACAGCCCCGTGATCCTGGCGCCCGGGGCGGTTTCCGATTCGCGACCAGGGTCCCCTTGATGAAGGTCCAGGCGCCGGCGTCGTCGCGCACGGCAAACGAAAAGCCGCCCTGCCCCACCGATCCCGGCTCCCACTGCAGCCCGGGAATAACCTGGTCTCCCATGAGGAAGTACGCCTCACCCAGTTGATCCTGCTCGGGATCGGTCGTACCGGAGGCATCCAGCCGACGCGGAAGCGGCACCTCGGCTCCGGGCGCGACCGGCCGGCCGTCGGCGCTCAGGCGAACCTCCGGCGGACGGTTCCCTTCGGCCGGTGACAGCACCAGATCCAGGAATCCTGGTGCGGAGAACACCGTGGCGCCCGTGGGGGCTTGCAGACGGTACACGAAACGCGTGAAGCCCTCGCCTGCGAAAGGGGCGGCCTCCAGCGGCTGGGTTTGTCCGTTGCCGGACTTCAGGCGATAGCCGGCAGCGTCGACGGGCAGGCACAGCGGTACGTGCAGGGTGAGCGGCACCGGCAGCGCGTTGTACACCCGCACCTCGCCGCGGACGTCCTCAAGCCGGGTTTCCACCCAGAAGTTTCCTCCGGGGATGCTCTTGCGCCCCGGCACCAGCGGTGAGAGATCGAGGGTGCCGTCGGGCTGGGCCGTGAACATGCGGTACCCCCAGCGGCTGCCGTCCTTGGTCGAACCCGCGGCCGTGGTCACCTTGACGAACGTCAGCGGTTTCTGCGCCCGGATGGAGCGTGTCACGGCTTCGCCGGCGGCGTAGCTCCACTGCCCGTCCTTGTGCAGGTGCCCGGAGATGTAGTAGCCGCCGCTGGCCGCCAGCAGCTTCACCAGTTCCACGCCGGAGTTGTCCTGGGCGGTCTCCCTGCCCCGATTGTCGTCCGGATCGGAGTCCCATGCACCATCGTAATTCCACTCCTCGAAGTGTTTGATGCCCACGGGATCCGTCGGGAACGGCTCATTCTGGTGATAGGGCGTCTCGTCGGTGTTGCCACGCGGGTCGTGGTGCCCGAAGACCACCGGTGTGCGCCCGGCTGCGGTGGCCTGCGCGAGCTGGTCCCGCACGAAGGAGAGCTCGGCCTCTCCGAGGGAGCCGCCGTAGTTGTCGACCATGGGTGCGCCGATGTGCCTGTCGAACATCTTAGCGTAAATCGAGAAACTGTGCCGTCGCTTGTTCGTGCCCCCGTAGGTGTTCAGGAAAATGAAGTGGAAACGGCCCCGCACCCGGGCGTGGTTGAGCGGCCCCAGCGTGGCCTTCCAGTGCTCGAGGCCGTCGGAGACGAGGTGACTGAACAGTTCATCCTTCAGATCGGTATACATGCAGCTCAAAAACGTCCATATCTCGAACCACGAGGCCTTGAAATCGAGGTTCTTTGGCATCTTGGAGCGGCACTGCACGAAGCCCAAAGCCAGGGCGCCGAGATCCGGCAGGCGCACCGAGTAGGTGGCGTAGGCGTCGTGGTTGCCCGGAATGTAGTACGACACGAGCCGGGACTTCGCGATCCGCCGGAACATGGAATCGTATTCCTCCGGGAACTTCAGCCCGAAGAGCAGGTCCCCCAGGTGCACGACCATGTCCGGATCCAGCAGGCGCAGCTCGCTGAAGATCTGCTCGGTCATGACCAGGTTCGCCTTTTTCTCGCCGTGGGACGGACGTTTCCCGGGCGCCAGCGCCGTGTCACCGATTTCCCACGAC
>JAHITJ010000192.1 GCA_018817795.1 Myxococcota bacterium
CCGGACTTGATCACGGTGCCGGAGCCCTCCAGCCCGGGGACGAACGGCAGCGGCGCGACGGAGCCGTAGCGGCCACGCAGCGACACGAGATCGGCCGGATGGATCGGCGCATAGGCCATGCGCACGAGCACCTCGCCGGGTCCGGGGCTTCCCACGGCCGTGGGCACCACCTGCAGGCCGTCGGGCGAGTCGAAGCTCGACACGAGGGCCGCCTCCATGTGCTCGGGAATGTTCGGTCGTCGGAAGAACATCGGGACCTCAGCGGGCGCTCTCGATCCGGTGGAGTTCGCCCGGATCGAGCCAGATCAGGTGACACGATCCGCAGGAGTCGATGACGACCCGACCGGGACCGAAGTAGGGATGGGTCTCCATGTTCTCGCGGCACCCGGGACACTTCAGGTTGCGCGGGGAGAGATCCATCGGCGTCGGGACGTAGTCCTGGTAGCCCTCGCGGCTCTGCGCACGGCGCAGCTCCACCACCCTGGAGAAGTTGCGGCGCTCGAGCAGGATGCCGCGGCACTTCTCGCAGTAGAAGGCCTCCATCCCCTCGATGGTCGACCGCACCAGGACATGGGCGCACACCGGACAGGCGTGGCCGGAGAACTCGTTTCCGGGCACCACACCGTCCTTCTTCGCCTGGGGAAAGTGAAAACTCATGCAGTAGTTGCACAGCAGGTAGTTCTTGCCCTCCACCGGAGTCAGAGGTGCGCCGCAGTGTTCACAGGCCGTCAGCATGGATCTTTTCTCCTTGGATTCACCACTTCTGGATCTGCCACTGCCCGGAGTAGACGACGGAGCGATTCCGGGTCCCCTCCTCCTGCAGGCGGAACTGGGCGGAGATCTGGTCACGCAGCTCCAGGTGGGCGAGAAACTTGCGATTGGAGAACAGCGTCTCGAAGAGCTTTTCTTTGAATATGACCGCGGGCTTGCCCGGACAGGTCCACTGGATCTGCTCGGAGACGAGCGGACGGGCCACCGTCGTGTCGAACTCCAGGCGCAGGCGGGCGATGCCGGACTTGCCCTGGCCGGTGACGATCCTCCCCGTCAGGCAGATCCAGTGGCGGCCGCCGAAGGGACTGTCCTGGGCAGGCTTCTCCTGGGGCACCGTGACCGTGACGTCGCAGGCGCCGTCCACGGCGTTGTGCGTCGGGAACTGCATCACTCCGCAGGCCTTGACCTGGCCGTTGTCGGCGCTGCGGGTCACGACCAGATCGGCCTGGGCCGGATACTCGAAGCGGGTCTTGCCCGTGGACGCCTGGACCCGGACCTTCAACTGCAGGCGGTGCATCCCGCACTCGTCCTTCCAGGGGGCGACCTTGGCCAGGAAGGCCTCGTCGATGGGCTTCAACTGTTTGAGGGCATCAAAGGCCCGGTTGTACACGGAAAACCCCTCCCGATAGGCCATGCGCGTGCGGCAGAGCTCCCGGGCGCCCTGGACCTGGGTCATCAGGCAGCCGCGGAGCTGCTCGCGGGTCGTGGAGGAGGCCGGCAGCAAGGGGTACAGCGTCTCGACCTCGGACAGGAACGCCGGCGAGAACGTCGTGCGGCACTGCTCGGTGAGCGTCTTCCAGCGTCCCTCGCGGCAGGTCTTCACCGCACGGGACACCTTGGCGCGATCCGCGGGCCGGGTCGCCTGGGCCTCGAGCTTGACCAGCAGGTCCAGGGACGCCTTTTGAGCCGCGCACTGCTTCTCGTGGGCCGTCACGAGCTGGCCCAGGCAGGTCTCCAGTTTGCGTTCGATCTTCCTGGCGGCGTCCTTGCCCGCGAGCACGCCGGCCTTCTCGTAGACCTTGAACAGGTCCTGGTAGGCCGCCTGCGTCTTCTGGGCCGAGCAGGTGCCGGCCTCGCGATCGGACCACTGGTTGAAGCACGTGATCAGGTGACCCCTCCACTGATTGTTGATCGGATGCTTCGGGTCGGCGCGGCGCGCGTCCATGGCGGCATCGACGATGGCATCGACGCCCTTGGCGAACTCACCGGCCTTGCACTGGGCGATGCCCGCGTTCAGTTTTTCCTGGGCCGCCACGATGTTGGCGCGGGCCGGTGCGGAGATCGTCAGCAGGACGAGGAAAAGGCTGGCAGGGAACAAGCGTTTCATCAGAACACCTCAACTGAATGGTTTTTAGTACAAAGCGACCGCCAGGGCCATGGAAAAGACGCACCCGAAGGGGAAGTCTTCAGTGCCGTGGTCACTTTCCGCGGATTTCCACGCAAAGGCCCTCACGGCAGGCGGGCGTGGCGAAGCGCGGGGCGCAATGGATGCTGAGTCCGCACATGTCCCGGAACATCTGATAGATCGGTTCCAGCAGCGTGGCCGTCTTCTTGTCGATGGCGCGGCCGCAGTCATCGATCCCGCCGGGCAGGATGGTGCATTCGTCGTCCTTTTCGCAGGCGCCCTTCGACGGGTCCCTTATATTTTTATACTCTGCAATCAGTTTTTTGCACTTCTCGGGGGGAAACCACTCCCTGGCCTGATGATCCATGGTGATGAAGACGTTGCCATGAGGCGCCCAGGCCACGGTACGGCCCGAGATGTGGTAGTACCCGCCGACCTTCAGGCCGGTCGCAGGCTTGGTGAAAGCCACAAACACCATCTTTCCGCCGGAATGACCGGCGGGATGAGTCGAGAAACGGTGAAACGGCGGCGGACACGGAGAACACTTTGCGTCGGGCGGGCATGGCAGACACGGGCCGGGGGCCTCAGCCTCCAGATACAGGGAACGCTGCGAGAACGGTGCGTCGACCCAGTTCTGGGGCAAGCCGTCGCTGCCCAGGAGGGTCAACGGCGGCGGGTTGACCTCGGGAGGCTTCGGGTCCGTTCCAGCGGCCGGGGCGTCCTTGGAGCAGGCCGCGGCGACCAGAAAAAGAAGAAGAAGAGCAGACCGGATCCTGGTTTTCATCTGTCACTCCTGTTGTTCCGGACACCGGGTGCCCTCATTCATGAATTGGGGCCCTCACTCGCGGGCGGCCTGCTCCAGCAAGCTTGCAGCGTGGGCGACGGCCTCGGGCGTGGCGCCGCCGAGCATCCGGGCGATCTCGGCGATCCGCTCGGGGTGGCTCAAACGACGCACCGAGGTCACGGTCTGTCCGTCCACGACGTTCTTCTCGACCACGAAGTGCGCACCAGCGGCCGCGGCGATCTGTGGCAGGTGGGTGATGCAAAGCACCTGGCGCACCAGTGACAGCCTGGCCAGCTTTTCGCCGATCTTCACCGCGACCTGGCCTCCGATGCCCGCGTCGACCTCGTCGTACAGCGTGACGGCCACCTCGGATCGTCCGGCGAGGACGCTCTGCAGCGCCAGGTGAATCCTCGACAACTCACCGCCGGACGCGCCACGCCCCACAGGTTGTGGCGCCTGTCCCGGGTTGGGCTCGAACCAGAATGCGGCCGCGTCGAAGCCTGAGCTTCCCAGCCGTCGATCATCGAACCGCCGGTGGGCGGGCGTGTCTGACCGCAGGCGCTGCGGCGTGAGCTCGACGAAGAAGCGCGACGAGACAAAGCCCAGGTCGGAAAGCTCGGCGGTGACCCTCGAGGACAGGTCCACGGCGGCCTCGGCCCGGCGGCGGCCGAGCTCTTTGGCGACCTTCGCGGCAACATCCCTGGCCTCGTCGAGCCGCTTGGCCAGCTTGCCCAGCTCGTCCTCGACGTTCTGGAGGCCCTCGAGCTCGGCACGGGAGCGTTCCAGCGTCGCGATCAACTCCTCCTCGTCACCGCAGTGATACTTGCGCAGCAGACGGGAGATGCGGAACAGACGCTCTTCGATCCACTCCAGGCTCTCGCCGCCGTCCTCGTCCTCCTCGGAAAGACGCAGAAAAACGCCGGCCTCGGAGATGCCGATACGGGCCTCCTCGAGCATCTGCACCGCCAGGCCGAACCGGGGTTCGGCCTCGGTGACCTTCGAAAGCCGCGCGATGACCGCGTGAAGGCGGTCCAGGACCGCATCCTCCCCGAGGGACAGCGTTTCCTCGGCGAAGCGGGCGGTATCGATGATCTCACGCATCGAAGAGATCCGCTTCCGGCGCGCGACAAGTCGGTCGTGCTCTCCTGGCGCGAGATCAGCCTCGACCAGCTCCGCGATGGTGAACCCGAGGGTCTCGCGAAGCTGGTCCCGGGTCCGCGAGAGCGTCTCGAGCTCTTCACGACGCGCGGCCAGCCCGTCGAGTTCCCCGAGCCGGAGGGTCAGGTCTTCGAGCAGGGGCCCCAACCCGCCGAAGTCATCGAGGACCTGCAGCGCAAAGCCCGCTGACAGCAGCCGCTGGGAGTCATGCTGGGAGGAGATCTCGATGATCAGGGGCACCACGTCGGACAGCGCGCCGGTGGTGGTCAGCCTGCCCCCGATGCGCTGCCGGCCCTTGCCGCCGACGGCGATCACACGTTCAAGGATGAGCGAGGCGTCGTCCAGCTGGAGGCCGTGCTCCTCGAGCTTCCGGAGCAGGCCCGGCGGGGGGTTATCGAGGTGAAACTGGGCCTCGACCACCGCCGATGCGGCGCCCGAGCGCACGAAGTGGGACTGGGCCCTCTCACCGCGCAGCAGCTCCAAGGCCGAGACGATCATGCTCTTGCCCGCGCCGGTCTCACCCGTGAGCACGTTGAAGCCCGGCGAGAACTCGACGGAGGCGTCGGCGATCACGGCGAAGTTGCGGATGGCCAGGAAATCAAGCACCGTCCACCTCGCGTGCTCCCCAGGACAACTTGTGCCTCAGCACCGAGGCGAAGGAGTAGTCGTGGGGAAAGACCAGTTGCAGCGGTAGATCCGAGGTCGTGATCCAGAGACGATCGCCGCGCCGGATGCCGCAGCCCCGACGGCCGTCCACGGTGAGGTAACTATCCTGCCCTGTGAACAGGGCGATCTCCGAGCTCGACGGGATGACCAGCGGACGCTGGGTGAGCTGGTGCGGACAGATCGGCACCAGCGTGACCGCTTCGGTGCCGTGCGTGAGGATGGGCCCCCCCGCTGCCAGCGCGTAGGCGGTCGAACCCATGGGAGTGGACACGATCAGACCGTCGGCCTTGAGCGTGAAGAATGGTTCACCGTCGATCTCGCAGGAGATCTCGATCAGCCGGGCCAGGGTCTCGTGGTTGATGACGACATCATTGGCCGCGACAGTGGACAACACGGGCAGGCCGTCACGCAGCAGCAACACGGAGAAGCGCATCCGCGGCACCACCGGGAGGCCGCCTTCGATGGCGTCGCGCAGCACCAGCAGCGCAGCCTCGGGTGAGAACGGCGTGAGGAATCCGAGGCTGCCCATGTTCACACCGATGATCGGAATCACGCGCCGTGTCATCAGTGACGCGGCATAGAGAAGGGTGCCGTCTCCGCCTAGCACGATAAGGGACGAGGACGTTTCGACCAGCTCTTCGGCCACACCCACGCTCCGGGCGCCGGGCAGGGCCAGCTCGGGCTCGCAGCACACGTCGTACCCCAATTCCCGGAGTTTCCCGGTGAACAGGATTCCCTGCGCCCGCGCCTGCGGATCGTTCTGCTTGCAGACCAGCGAGATGCACGGCATGCGAGAGTGTCTCCTAGAAGGCCGCGTTCCCGGGGGTGCGCGGGAACGGGATCACGTCGCGGATGTTTCCCATCCCTGTGACGAACTGCACCATGCGCTCGAACCCCAGCCCGAAGCCGGCGTGGGGCACCGTGCCGAAGCGGCGCAGGTCGAGATACCACTCGTAGGTCGAGAGCGGCAGGCCCATCTCCACGATGCGGTTTGACAGTTGTTCGAGGCGCTCCTCGCGCTGGGAACCACCGATGATCTCGCCCACGCGGGGCACCAGCAGATCCATGGCCGCGACGGTCTTTCCGTCGTCGTTGCAGCGCATGTAGAACGCCTTGATCTCCTTGGGGTAATCGATCACGAACAGGGGCCCCTGCACGAGCTCCTCGGCGAGGTACCGCTCATGCTCGGACTGAAGGTCCGCGCCCCAGTACGGCTTGAATTCGAAGCGGTCAGCCACCTTGACCAGATGATCGATGGCCTCGGTGTAGGTCATGCGGGCGAACTTGGCGCCGGCGAGCTTCTGGAGCATCTCGATCTGGCCCGGAGCTATCATCTTGTCGAAGAACGCGAGATCCTCGGCTCCGTGCTCGAGCACGGCCCGCACCAGGTGCAGGATGAAGGCCTCGGCCAGATCCATGTCGTCATGGATGTCCGCAAACGAGATCTCAGGCTCCACCATCCAGAACTCGGCCAGGTGGCGTGAGGTGTTGGAATTCTCGGCCCGGAAGGTGGGACCGAAGGTGTAGGAGTCACCCATGGAGCTGGCAAAGATCTCGGCCTCTAGCTGGCCGCTGACGGTGAGTCCGGCCTTGCCTCCGAAGAAGTCCTTCGCGTAGTCGATCGCGCCGGCCGGATCGCGCGGAGGATTCTCCAGCGGCAGCGTGGTCACCTGGAACATCTCGCCGGCGCCTTCGCAGTCCGAGGTCGTGACGATCGGGGAGTGCAGCCACAGAAAGCCACGCTGCTGGAAGAACTGGTGGATCTCGCGGGCCAGGATGTTGCGGATGCGGAACACGGCACCGAAGGTGTTCGAGCGCGTCCGCAGGTGTGCGATGTCGCGCAGGAACTCAAAGGAGTGACGCTTCTTCTGCATCGGGAAGTCCGGGCCGCTGTCCCCGAGCACGATCAACTCGGTGGCGGTCAGTTCCACCGCCTGCTGCCCGGCCGGGGAGGCCGCCAGCGTGCCCGTCACCCGCACGGAGGCACCCGTGGTGCAGCGACCGATCTGCGGACTGGAGGGATCGATCACGACCTGCAGCGACTTCAGACAGGAACCGTCGTTCACCTCAAGGAACGTGACGGACTTGGAGTCCCGGCGGGTGCGGATCCAGCCGCACACGGTGACCGTGTCGCCGACGACAGGGTTCTGGAAAAGATGGAGGATCTTGGTTCTCATGGTTTCACCGAAACAGGCAGCTTCAGCCGCCATTTTCCCTGGGATTTTCGAAGATGCACCGCAAACTTCGACCGATCACCGAAGGCAACCTCCAGGTACAGGTTGTCGGTGTCCTGTTCGAGGGTCTTCACATCCGGCTCGGAGGTGGAGACATCGCGCGGAAGCACCCGTATCATCAGCAGGTCCTGCGGCATCACGGTGGTCCCCAGTTCCGAGGCGCGGGCAGCCTCCTGCTCGAGGAGAAGACGATCCTCCGGGTGCAGCAACTCGTACAGCGGCCCAGCGGCGCCGACCTGTGCGTAGGCCACCGTCAGCATCGCGATCATCCGCGGCGAGGACTCCGTCCGGGGATCCGAGCAGCCCACCGCGATCAGGAAAGACATCAGCCCTGTCAGGATCTGGCGTGCATACATGTTCAGCCTCCTCCGACGAAGGTGACGATCTCGATGTGATCGCCTTCGGACAGGGCCACGTTCTCGTCGGCCGGCACCTGCCCGTTGAGCTCGCCCACGACCAGGGAGTTCTGATCCCTGAAGGACTGCAGCAGGTCAAGCAGCGTGGTGCCGGAACGGATTTCGCGACTGGAGCCGTTGACGATGATTTTCATGGGGAAATCCGAAGGGTGAAAGCGGTGCGGTTAAGGCAGTTGATACAGTTCCAGCGTCTCGGAACCGACCTGCCAGTTGGGGCTCAGGCGCATGACGCCGAGCATCTTTCCGCCCAGGTTCCAGGTGATGGTGGTCTCCTCGGCCTGCACCTGGCCGAGGTCGTCGGCGCTGCCGGTCTCGGTGTTGAGCCGGAAGAAGTGCCATGCGCGCTTCTCGCTTTTCTTGTACTGAAGCGTGATCGGGTTCTGTGGATTGATGGCCATCGCGAAGATCACGGCTTTCTCGACATACTGGTGCGGCGCGGCAAAGAAGGTGCCAAAGTCGAAGCGGCCCAACTGGAATTTAGGCGTGATGTCCTTCCACTGCAGGATGCCCTGGCCGATCTGGAAGTTGCCGTCGATGCCGTTGGCCGTGGGAACGCCGTTGAGGCGGACCGGGGTCTTGAGGCGCCAGTTGCGACCATACCAGGCTGCGTCGCGATCCCAGGCGGCGTTGTTGGAGATCAGGCCGGTCTTCTGCACGGTGCCGGTCTCCAGATCATACATGCCCTGGTTGTCCGGGAACTTGGAGTCCGTGGCCTTGTTGTAGCCGCCGATGATCTTCACGACGGCCTTGGTGAAGTCGGGCATCAGGTAAATGACCTCGAGGTTGTCCGGCTTCACGGTCAGGCGGTTGGCCGCGTCAGTGCGGAGGGTGACCGTCCGGGCGGCCTTGCGGGGATTTCCGGCCTCGTACAGGGTGACCGTGTGGGTCATGGAATTGGAGCTCTTGTCCAGCCGGTAGGCAATCAGTTGAAGAGCCTTGCCAGCGAGGCGCCAGGCGAGGTGATCCTGCCCCTTGATCTGCGTCACCTCCTTGCCTTCGGCATCGAAAATCACATAGGTAGTCTTGTCGGTCCTGGCGGCCACGACGACCTCGGAACCGACGGGCAGGAAGAAGACCTGCGCGGGCTCATCGGTGATCTTGGAGAGGTCCGCGGTCTTCTCGGTCTTGCCTGCCAGATCGCGCAGCACCAGCGTCGCAGCGCCGTTCTGCTTGACGGTCACATAGGCAAGCCTTTTGCCGTCGGGGGAGACGCTGAACTGATCGTCAATATACCCGTTTTGGAACTGGATCGTGTCGACCAGCTTGAGTTTCGGGGCGTCCTGGGCGGCAGAGACGGAAACGCCCAGCATGAAAAGGCACAGGGATGTCAGCACCACGGATCGTCCGAACATGACGTCACTCCTTGCGGACCGGATGGAGACCTCCGGCCCGGATTTTCCGGTCCGGATGGTCCGTCCGGGGTTTCCGGGCAGGAGGATCCGGCCCGGATCGTCGGGTTCCAAGCCAGGCGTAAGGTACTTCATTTTTTCCGGTGAGACAAGCTGTGTCCATAATCATTGGGTCGAAACTCCCGGAGATGAAATTTTGACGTACCAAAAAAAGCGACATAGTGTGCTGATGTAGGAGGAAGACTCTCATGTCATCCATCATCATCACCCTCACACTTCTCGGTCATTTTGCTCCCCTGTCCCCGCCGACCACCAAGGTCGCCGTGAAGAAGCCCGCTGCGGTCAAGAAGGCAGCCACACAGACAAAGAAAACTGGCGTCAAGACAAAGAATGCAACCGTCCAGACGAAGCAGCCCACCCAGGTCAAGAAGGCGGCCGTCCACACGAAGAAGGCGGCCGTCCACGCGAAGAAGGCGGCCGTCCACACGAAGAAGGCGGCCGTCCACGCGAAGAAGAAAAAAATCACCGCCAAAGTGACGACCCCCGCCCCCGCCACGATCGCCCTGAAGAGGCAGAAGCCGGCCTCCCGGGTGATCCGCGGCACGGTGAAAACATCCAAGGCTTCCACTCCGATCCATCTGGCCCATGTTCCCGCGACACCGAAGGCGGTCACCCTGAAGACAGCCGACAAGCGCAAGGTCAGGAGCGTGAAGACCCGGCGTCCGAAGACCGTGGCGTATCCTCCCATCGGTATCTATCAGATTCATCTGCAGGAGTTCGCCTCGATCCGGGTCTACGATGAAAACGGCTACCTCCGGCCGCAGGCCCTGGCCGAGTTCAACCAGATCAACCGCTGTCTCAAGACCGGCGTCGTGCTCGAGATGGACTACCGCGTGCTGGTGGAACTCTATGAGGCGTGGATCGCGTTCGGCATGCCGTCTGTGACGCTGTTCTCGGGCTGCAGGCAGGCCCCCAACGCTTCAGAGAACAGCCGGCACAACTTCGGCACGGCCATCGACTACAACTTCGACGGCGTGACGCGGCGCGAGCTGGTCTCCTGGCTGCTCTCCCGGCGCGACCGGAAGTCCCACGGCGTGGGCCTGGGCTACTATCCGAACTCCTACCACATCCACATGGACGTGCGGGAGGCGCACGCGTTCTGGGTGGATCTCGGACCGGCCGGAGAGAAGGGATCGAGGATGGTCGCCGACTCCTACCACTGGTTCGCCACCGAGCGGAAACAGCGCCGCCGCGCCGGTGAAGCGTCCTCTAAAGAACCCGAACCCCAGGCCACCGCTGTGAACACCCCGGCCGAGGAGCCGGAGACCTCCGCGGCACGGTAACACCCTCCACGGGAGATCTCCCTTCATTTCAACTCCCACACAGGTGAACTCATGAAAATCCATTTCATCGGCATCGCAGGAACGGGAATGGGCGCGATCGCGGGACTGCTCAAGACCGCCGGACACGACGTGCGGGGCTCCGACGAGGCCGTGTATCCGCCGATGTCGGACTCCCTGGACCGCATGGGGATCCCCGTGATGTGCCCGTTCTCCGGAGAGAACCTCTCCTGGGGCCCGGACACGGTCGTCGTGGGCAATGTCTGCCGGAGGGATCACAAGGAAGTGCTGGCGGCCCAGGCGGCAAAAATCCCCCTGACGTCGTTCCCGGCGATCCTGGGTGAGCAGATCCTGCCCGGACGGCAGCCGGTGGTCGTGGCCGGAACCCACGGAAAGACCACTACCACCACCCTGCTGGCCTACCTGCTGGAGCGCTGCGGTCGCAGACCCGGCTGGTTCATCGGCGGCATCCCCAATGACCTGCCCTCGGCCTGCGTGACCGGCGAAGGTGCGCCCTTCGTCCTCGAGGGCGACGAGTACGACACGGCCTTCTTCGACAAGGGATCCAAATTCCTGCACTACCGGCCGCACGCGGTGCTGCTCACGGGTGTGGAATTCGACCACGCGGACATCTTCGCCGACCTGCAGGCGGTCCGGGCGGCTTTCGAGGGCCTGATCCGCCTGATCCCGGACGACGGGATCCTTCTGTCCTCGGCCGACAACGACATCGCCGCGGGGCTGGCCCGGGCCTGCGGTCAACTCACCTACGGTCTGGCCGGAGAGGATGCCGACTACCACGCCGTGACCCTGGAAAAAAAGGAGGGCGGCACCGCCTTTGAGCTGCACGACCGCGCCGGCGTCCTGGGCACCTACTTCCTGCCGATGGTGGGGGATCACAACCTCCGCAATGCCGTCGGGGCCCTGGCCATGTGTCTGCGCCTTGGCGTGCCGCCCGATGCACTGGCAGGTCCGCTGGCGGCCTTCACGGGCGTTCGGCGCCGCCAGGAGGAGCTCGGAAGCGGCCGGGGCATCGTCGCCGTCGACGATTTTGGACACCACCCGACGGCAATCCGGGTGACGCTGGAGGCGCTGCTGCAGCGCTATCCCGGCCGGCGTCCGGTGCTCGTGTTCGAGCCGCGTTCGGCCACCAGCCGGCGGGCCGTGTTCCAGAAGGAGTATGCGCTGGTCCTCGGCGCAGCCCCCCGGGTGCTGCTGGCGCCGGCCTACGACCAGAGCCGCATCGCCCCCGAGGACCGACTGGACCTGCACCGCCTCGAGGCCGACATCGCCGCAGGCGGCACCATCGTGACGACCCACCCGGATTTCACGGACCTGCTGGAGACCCTCCGCGCCGAGGCCGTGGCCGGGGACCTGGTGGTCTTCTTTTCCTCGGGTGCCATGGGCGGCATCAAGCACGAATTTGCCCGAGGGCTGTGATCGTCTCCGGATCGAACACCTCCACCACCAGCCGCACCTCCCCCACCCTCCTGTCGGAGTGATCCTTCCGGGAGAACCCCTGATTACTGGAAAATAACCGGCACCGGGGTGGAGCGGTTCGTCGTCGAGCCGTCACCGAGTCGGCCGGACTCATTGTTGCCCCAGCAATGGAGGGCACCCGATGCAAGCAGTGCGCAGTTGTGGGCACCGCCGGAGAAGACACCCGCGACCCCCGATCCGAGACCGGTCACTGCCACGGGTTCGTACCGGTCCCCGGTCGTGCCGTCGCCCAACTGGCCGTACTGGTTCCTGCCCCAGCACCACGCGCTGCCGTCGGTCTTCACCGCGCAGGTCTGTTGTCCGCCGGCCGAGATCGTCGCGACCCCGCCGGAGAAGCCAAGAACCTGCACCGGTGTGCTCCGGTTGGCGACCGTGCCGTCACCGAGGCGACCGTTGAGGTTGTAGCCCCAGCACCAGGCGCTTCCATCGGACTTCACCGCGCAGGTGTGGAACTGCCCGGCGCCCAGCGACACGACGCCGGAGGTCAGCGAGGAGACCGAAAACGGCGTGTTTCGATCCGAGGTGGCGCCGTCACCCAGCTGGCCGAACTGGTTGCTGCCCCAGCAGCGCACGCCTCCTCCCCCGTCGATGACGCAGGTGTGGTTGCCGCTCGTGGACAGCGCGGTCGCACCGCTGATCCCGGTGACCTGCACAGGCGTGAGGCGGTTGGTGTTGGTGCCGTCTCCGAGCTGGCCCTGGGCGTTTCGGCCCCAGCACCAGACGCTGCCGTCGGACTTGAGCGCACAGGAATGATATCCGCCGGCGCCCACCCTCAGGACGCCCGAGGAGAGCGAGGTCACCGCGACGGGGTTGGCCGTGGCGTCGGTGCCGCCGTTGCCGAGCTGGCCGTCGGAACCCTGTCCCCAGCAGAAGGCAGCCCCCGTGGTCTTCACCGCGCACGAGTGAAAGACGCCTCCGGCTGCAGCGGAACCCTGGGCAAAGCCGGTCACCTGGACAGGCCGGCTGCGATCGGTGAAGGTGCTGTCACCGAGCCTGCCGTCGCCGTTGAAGCCCCAGCACCAGGCGGTGCCGTCGGATTTGATCGCACAGGTCTGGCCTCCTCCGATCCCGACGGTCGTCCAGCGCCCGCAGGTCGAGGCATCGAAAGTGCACATGGAGCAGGACAGCGGGCCGCCGCCGGGCCAGCCCATGGACGAGCAGGTCGCGCCGCCGAGGTTGCCGCCGTCGCAGTCCTCCTCACCGGCCTGGATCAAGTTGTCGCCGCAGGATCCGTTGCAGCCCGCGGTGTCCAGGGAAAGGCAGCCGGCCGCGCAGGACAGGGTGCCCTCGTAGAAGCCCTGATCGCGGCAGGTCCAGCCGCCCACCTCGACGCCGTCGCACAGTTCGTTGCCCACGACGATCCCGTCTCCGCAGACGGCCGTGCACACGCTGGGGGTGCCCGCACAGTGCCATCCATCCTCCTGCGCGCACGTCGCGCCGCAGCCGTCCCCGGCCTGCCGGTTGGCGTCGTCGCAGTCCTCGCCCGCGTCGAGCAGGCCGTCACCACAGAGGGTCTCGCACACGATCACCCCGAAGGTGCAGTCCGGCGCGCACACGAGGGTGCCGCCGGCATATCCCAGGCTCGTGCAGGTGGCGCCGTTCAGATCGTCCCCGTCGCAGTCCTCGCCCTCCTCCCGGAAGCCGTTGCCGCAGGCGGGGGTGCAGTCGGCCGGGCAGTTGCCCGCGTGTTCGGGGTTCTGGCACTGCCCGTCCCCGCACAGGGCGGGATCCCGCATGCACTGCGCATCGCAGGCGCCGACCCCTGGTGGATCGCACTCCTCGGGCGCCAGTACCTTCCCGTCCCCGCAGAACGGCCCGGCCGCTCCCCCGGGGGTGCAGGCCGTCAGCCAGCCAGAAAGGCACAGGAACAACATAATGGAATGCACGCGCAGCATGGCCGAAACCTCGCTTCCCACCCGGAGCACCCGGGAGATCAGGGTTCAGTATTACCTGAAAAACGCTCGCCGGCCAACCGGGGACTTGTGAAGGGTTTCCATCTCTGATAGACCTTCTTCGAACCGAAAGGAGGAATGAATGAAGATCTCCCATTCCCTGTTCCTGATTCTGGCGCTTCTGACTTTGGCCCCGGCTGCCCTGGCCCGGACGCTGACCCCCGAGGACCTCGTGTCCGTGAAGCGCGTGGGCTCGCCCGCGGTCACACCCGACGGAAAGACCGTGTTCTACACCGTGACCGGCTACGACCTGAAGACGAACAAGGGCCTCACCCGCGTCTGGTCCGCCGACGTGCAGGGCCAGACCGCCCCGCGCGCGGTCACGGCCGCCGATTCCAGTGCGTTTGCCCCCGCGGTCAGCCCCGACGGGAAGACCCTCGCCTTCGTCTCCGTGCGCAAGGACGGCCCCCAGATCTGGCTGCTCCCGCTGGCCGCCGCCGCGGAGGCCTCCCAGTTGACGACCCTGTCCACCGGCGTGTCCGGGCCGCTGGTGTGGTCCCCCGACGGCAAGCGCATCCTGTTCAATTCCCAGGTGGATCCCAAGTGCATGGACGTCGCCTGCATCGAGGCGGCCGCCACGGCCGAAAAGCCCCGTCACTCGGGCCAACTGTTCACGGGCCTGCTCTACCGGCACTGGAACGCCTGGCGCGATGGCCTGGTCAATCATGTGCTGGTCGTGGATCTGGCCGACGGAAAACTGACCCTGCTCACCCCGGGCGTGCACGACGCTCCGCCCGTGGCGCTGGGCGGCGCGGTGGACTACGTCTTCTCGCCCGACGGCCGCGAGGTCGCCTTCGTGATGAACACCGACGCGCTGCCGGCCGCCTCCACCAACAACGACGTGTTCGTCCTGAATCTGGCCGCGGGCACCACCAGCCGCGTCTCCACGGGCAAGGGCAACGATTTCTCACCGGCCTACAGCCCTGACGGCAAATATCTGGCCTGGCTGTCGATGGCGCGCCCCGGCTACGAGAGCGACAAGGCCGACATCCTCCTCATGGACCGCGCCGGAAAAACCAGGGTCAACCTGACCGGCAAGCTCGACCGCTCCGTGGCCCAGTTCGCCTTTGCGCCGGATCAGAACCTGATCTTCTTCTCGGCCGCCGAGCAGGGCCACGAGAAGCTCTTCCGCGTGAACTTCTCGGCCCAGTTGTACAAGGATCTCGACGGCGTGTTCGTCACCGACTTCGTGCCGCTGAAGAACTTCCGGATGATCCTGGTCAACCAGACCATCTCCCGCCCGCCCGAGATCTTCTTCCACGGCGGCAAGTACGCGTCCACCAACCCCGATGCGCAGCGCGACCCCGCCCTGACGCCGGTGTCCCGCGTCAACGACGCCCTGCTCGGGCCCATCGAAATGGGCCAGACCGAGGACCTCTGGTTCAAGGGCGCCAAGGGTGACCAGGTCCACGCGCTGATCCTGAAGCCCCCGGCATTTTCGGCGGCGAAGAAATACCCCGTGGTGTTCCTGCTGCACGGCGGGCCCCAGGGCTCCTTCGGCTACGACTTCCATCCGCGCTGGAACTCCCAGATGTTCGCCGCGCCCGGCTACGTCGTGGTGATGCCGAACTTCCACGGCTCCAACGGCTACGGCCAGAAGTTCCAGGACAGCATCCAGGGCGACTGGGGCGGCGGCCCCTACCAGGACGTCATGGCCGCGCTCAGGGAAGTGCGCAAACTGCCCTACGTCGATCCCAAGCGCATCGGCGCCGCGGGCGCCTCCTACGGCGGCTACCTGATCAACTGGATCGGCGGACAGAACAATGAATTCCGCGCCCTGATCAGCCACTCCGGCGTGTTCAACATCGAGTCGATGTACGGCTCCACCGAGGAACTGTGGTTCCCTGAGCGCGAGAACCTGGGCGCCCCCTGGCAGAACCGGAAGATGTACCAGAAGTGGTCCCCGCACCAGTTCGTCGGCCGCTGGAAGACCCCCACGCTGGTCGTGCACGGCGCCATGGACTTCCGCGTCACAGTGGACCAGGGCATGCAGTTGTTCACCTCGCTGCAGCGCCTGGGCGTCCCCTCCAAGTTTTTATATTTCCCCGACGAGGATCACTTCGTCTTCAAGCCCCAGAACCGCATCCTGTGGTGGAACACCGTCTGGCAGTTCCTCGGCTCCTACCTGAAACCGTAGCCCTTCCCCCATTCACGGATAGCAGAGGAATTCCATCATCTGTTTCTGATCGGCGTAGAACACGATGGTGCGCCTGGGGGTACCGCGCCCTGTGCGCTTGCCGATCTCGACCAGCGATTTGTACTTCGGATAAGAGGAATCGATGATCGGCGAGATGCCGGCGTAGGCGTTGACCAGAAAGGCATCGATGGAGAACTGCGCACCTTCCAGACCCTGGAAGGTCCTGCACTCGATGTCGAAGCGCCGCGCGAAGTCGCTGCCGTCCTTCTTCAGGTTCCGGCATTGCTCAAAAGTCAGATCCGTGGTGGCTTCCCGGATGTGTATCCGCGTGAAGATCTGTCCTTTCTCAAGCCTGAAGTCCACGTACTGATCCATCTTCACGATGGGCTGTCCGGTGGCCCGATCGAAGACCAGGCGCGGACATTGGAAGCTGCCTTCCACGAGGGTCTTCGCGACAGGCTCTGACCCCGGTGTGACGGGATCCCTGGCAGCGGGCGTTCCCTTCAACCCGTGCTTCTCCGTTCCATTATTCTTCTTGGAATCATTGGACTTTTTCACGGTGTCTGGCTGGCCCTTCCCGCACGAGAACAAGAGCAGGCCCGCAACCAGCGACCACAGGAAGAGGGAGTTCAGGCGATGGCGATTCATGCTGCATCCTTTCGTCTGACCGCGGGCATCCACGCGCGCGGCGGCTCGTTTCGCATGGGTTTACAGTACAAAAATCGGCAACGGTGTCAAGATCCGGTTGAATCCGGGGATCAAGCCTGTGCGCCTACGGCACGGGCTTGCAGGATGCGGGATCCCACAGGAAATCGAGCAGCAGGAACAGATCCCGGTCGGCAGGGGTCCGGCCGCCACGCCTGAGGGTCTGGATCTGGTTCTGGGCGGCGATGGCCTCGGGCGAGTTCGGCGGCACCAGCCGCAGCATCATCTCGAGCAGGACCAGGGTGTTGGCCGGCGTGATCGTCCGGCTCTGTATCTTCTTGCGGGCCCACTGCAGCGCGACATCCCGCCCCTCGGTCCGGCAGATCCGCATCATGGAAGCCGAACACATCACGCCATGGCGCGGGAACTGCCCGATCGCCTGCTCCAGGAGCTTCTCCAGTTCGGCGGTGCGTCCCATCCCGTGCAGGCTGCGCAGCCGCAGCACGACCGGCCGAAGGCTCTGGGGAGAGCGGGCGCTGTCGTGGATCGCCAGTTGTTCGAGCAGCGGCCAGTCCTGCCTGGCCAGGGCCACCGTCGTGAGGGTCGCCGAACAGGTGTCGCCGATGCGGGCCTGTTTCATGATCGCCAGGCACAGCTCCGGACGCTCCTCCTTGGGCACCAGGTCCACGAGCTTGTTCCAGGAGGCCGGGGGGACGATCTCCAGGAACTCCACCGGGCTCTTCACGTGGGGCCGGATCTCGGTCAGCAGCCGCCAGCTCAGCGGCGCGCCCTTGCGCAGCGCGCGGCCATACTGCATGGCGGCCTGGGAGGACTTCTTCCAACGGGAGAGCACGCGGGCGGCCATCAACTCGGGGTAGTAATGCCGGGGGAACAGCCACGTCGCCAGGCCGATCCAGCGAAGGGGCTGACCGCCCTGTACGAACGTCTCGGCCAGGCCGCGCGTGGCGGCGAGGTAGTAATCCGCCGGATGCCTCTGCTGGGCGTCCCGGGCGGTGCTGGCCATCTCGGCCCACTTCCCCTGGGATCCCAGCTCGGAAACGTGCTCCCGCTCGACCTCCAGCCGGTGCGGGAGCACCCACAGGGGGATGGCCACGAGGGCGGACACGAAGGCCGCCGTCCACGGTACCCCCAGCGCCGTCCAGCCGAAGATCCATTTGCGCATCCTGCGACGCTTGCCGTGGTAGCGCTGCGCCGAGAGCACGCCCAGCACGACCACCAGCGACAGCGCCGTGCCCGGGAACTCCAGGTTGAAGTCGAACAGGTTCTGGAGCAGCAGGGTGGCCACCGCGGCGATGAGGCCGGCCTTCCAGATGCGCAGCCGGATCCGCCGGAAGTAGCGCACCAGCAGCACCGAGCCGGCCACCAGGAACGCGGAGGCCACCACCACACCGTAATCGATGATGAACTGCAGCGGCAGGCTCTCGATGTAGTCGGCTGAGATCCTGCCGGAAAGTTGATAATAATACGGATACACCGAACTGAAACCACCCCGGCCCACGCCGGCCCACAGATGATCGGAGATCAGCGGAAACGCGTTCTGCCACATGTGGATTTTGAAGTCCTCGTCGAGGCCGGTCGGGGAGTTCAGGAAAGGCACCACATAGAAATCCATCAGCGGGATCGACACCAGCAGGCCGATGAAGGCCAGGAGGATCCACGTCAGTTTCGGCGCCGTGTCACGGGCCAGCTGGGCCAGGAACCACCAGATCGCGATGCCTGCGGCCAGCGCGGCGATGCCCGCGCGCGAGCCGGTCCAGATCACCGCCAGAAACGGCAGAAACGAGCAGCCCAGGGTGAAGAACCGCAGCCGCGGGTTGGTCTCCCCCATGCCCAGCGACAGCATCACGAAGAAGATGAAACCGTAATACCCCGACGCGTGGTTTTCGTTGACGAACGGCAGGAAATACGTCGAACTGGTCTCCGGGCGGTACAGCCCGTACATCCGCGAGAAGCCCGCGAAGTTGTGGAGCAGGGCCAGCGCCGCCAGCAGGGTTCCTCCGAAGGCCAGCACCTGCACCATCCGCTGCGTGTACATGCCGTGGCGGGTGACCTGGTAGGCAGAGAATAAAAAGCCCGCATACCCGGCGACCTTGAACGCCTCGAACAGCGTCGCGGGCGCGTCGTAGGCCAGCGGCGACGAGGAGTGCCCCAGCCGCGTCCGGATCTCGGCCAGGTGCGGGTTGAACCACTCCACCACCGACAGGGGCAGCGGAATGACCTGCAGCAGCATCACCAGGAACAAGAGGACGAAAAAGAGGAAGAGCGCCGGCACGGAGACGCTCGCGTGGCGGCTGCGGGCGGCCAGGAGCGCGAGGAAGAAACTGAACAGGCCGCCGTAGACGACCACCATCTGTGGCCAGGGATGGACGGATCCGATCGCGGCGGCGGCGAACACGGCCAGCAGCGCCACATAGTGCGCCAGGAAGCCGTAGAGCGCCTTCTCGCTCACAAGGCGCGCTCCCGGACGATGATGATGTCACCGGGAAGCACGAAGAAGTTCGGGGTCTTGCCCTCGATGATGTCAGGGATGGAGACCCGCATGCGCAGCGATTGCCCGTTGACCTTGCGCATGATCGTGACCTCGTTGACGTCGGCGTTGGCGCCGAGCCCGCCGGCCTTGGCCAGGGCCTCGAGGATGGTGATGTTGGGCACGTAGGGATAGGTCATCGGGTTCTTCACGGCGCCGAACATCGTGAACTGCTGGTTCTGGGCGGACTTGAGCGTCACCGAGAGCATCGGGTTGCGGAAGTAGCCATCCTTGAGCCGCGCGATGAGGACGTCGATGATCTCGGCGACCTGCTTGCCGGTGACGACGACCTTGCCGATGTACGGGTACATGATCGCGCCGTCGGAGTCGACGATGAAGTCACCCGAGGGCAGGCGGTTGGTGAACGAGGTGATGGTGAGCACGTCGTCGGGGCCGATCAGGCGCGGCGGCGGCTTGACGCGGAACTGGGTCTCGTCGGCCTTGGCCTGTTTTTTCGAGAAGAGGGAGGTGCAGCCCCCGTGCAGGAGCAGGCAGGAAACGATCAGGATCCACGGACGGACGGCCGGGCGCATCAGAAATACCAGGCGAGCGTCAGGTAGAGTTCGTGCTTCATGAAGGACGGGTTGTTCACGATCGTCAGCGGAAAATCAAAATCCGGACCCGGATTCGGGAAGGGGGGGGTGGCCGCGCGGTACGGCGTCTGATCGGTCATGAATTTGTACTGGGCGCGCAACACCAGATCCTTGCGGATCTTGTACGAGAGCGTCAGGTCCGCGAAGAAGATGTCGTCGACGCGGGTGTTTTCGGTGTTGGCGGCCTCGGCGTGGGCAATGGAGGCAAAGACCAGGTGGCGGTAGCCGCCCTGGGCCGTGAACAGCAGGTTCTGGCCGAAGGGCATGGTGGCGCCGAAGGTGAAGTTGTTCTGGTCGGAGTAGGAGCCCAGCAGCGAGTCTTCGAAGGTGTGCTCGTACTTGAAGAAGAGCTTGAGGCGGGCCGACATGGAGTACTGGATGCCCGCGAACGCCAGCCATGTGTCGGGGGCCGGGCCCGAGGCGTAGAAGCCCCATCCGTAGCCGCCGCCCAGGCTCAGGGCCAGGCTGGTCCACAGCGGGGTGGAGACGCCGCCGGCGACCTTGATGGGCATGCTGTTGCGGACGCCGCCGTTCTCGAAGTACTGGTTGATGTCGTAGGAACCGGTGAGCCACAGGTGCGAGTTGGGCAGGAACTTGTAGGATACGCGGGCCTGGATGTTGTGCTCCATCTTGTTGGCCGAGCTCAGTTCACTGTCCTCGAAGTAATACAGGTTCATGTTGTAGCGCAGCACGGTCTCGAGGAGGCCGTCGCCGGGAACGATGCGCATCAGCACGCCAGCCTGGTTCTGGTCCCAGGAGGCGGTGAAGGTGTCGCGGATCATGTAGTGGGGCTCGGAGTAGCGGTCGAACATCTCGTAAGCCTGGATGGTGAACATCTTCGAGGGCGAATAGATGACCACGCCGCCGAGGTGGGCGCCGAAACGGGGATCATTGTAGATGCCCGACTTGTCGGGGCTGTAGTTCTGGCGATAGATGCCGCGGATCTCGAAGCCGTAGTGCACCTTGCCGCCGGTGCGCTCGCTCTCGAGCAACTGGGGGGAGACGTAGCGGATGCCCGGGATCAGGGACATCGACAGGCCGGGGACGGCGCTCTCGAACTGCGTCTCTGCCGTGGAGTCGTCACCGGAGCCGTAGGAGATGTTGGTGTCGTAACCCATGTAGCCCAGGATGCTGCCCGAGAAGCCGTTGCGGTTCTCGATCTGTGCATCCGGGGCGATGACGCCAACCTCACGGGGCACGGGGATCATGGAGCCGCCCTGCGCCCGCGCGATGACAGGGGTCAGCAGGAGGACAGCGAGGACGCCCGGAACCGTCAGGAGTCGGTAGCTTTTCAGGTACAGGCCATGCATTGGTGAGTCCATCACTTCCAGTCAGTCCGTGCGGGCCGTTTATTTGTACGGCGAAGCATTCGGCCAGGTCAGTTCCACGGACCAGTCAGGATTCGTGGGTATGAAGTTAGAATCGTGTGAAAGGGGATCATCGAGCAGGACGACCTTGCCGTCGGGATCGAAGCCTTCTTCTTCTGGATGGGTGCCTTTGAGCTCAAAGCCGTCGCCGGAGGAGAACTGCTCGTCGCCGACACAGTTGCCGGCATTCATGACGGCTTCTTCGATGTTGGAGTCAATCACGCGAACCTTCTGCAACAGAAGCTCCATGCGGTCCTGGGAGATGCCGGTCTTCATGCCGGTCTTCATGTCCGTAAGCGTGGTCTTGCCCTCGTCGATGCCGAAATTGACGTCCTTCAGTTTGGGCTCGATGCAGTTCTGGCGGATGACGTTCTTGGTCTTCTTGGCCGAGGTCATCATTTCCTCGACGCTCTTGCCCTTGGCCGACCAGGTACCGGAGAGGCGGTTGGCTTCGGAGAAACACTCCTGCACGGTCAACTTCCGGCCGCCATCGGGGGCACCGCCGTCCTGGGCGACGGACAGAATCGCGCGCGAAGGCACAAAGGATTCGCTGGAGGCAGGCAGGGCGCTGGCGGTAACCAGGATGATCATCCACCATCCTTTAACACCAATGAGTTGCAAAAAGCCGAACATGACAAATTCCTCCAATATATGCTGCCGAGCACTGTGCGGGTGTCTTTCTAACACCTACTGATAGAAAGTCAAGCAAAAGCGACATCCCGGTGAAGTGGACGCGAAAAACAAAAACAAGTGCCACCAACTGGGAAATGCGCCACGCCGTCAACAGGACAACATCCCCCGTGAATAGTTGCGCTTGTATTGAAAATCAGCGCAGAATCGACGAAATTTCAGCGAGCGGCACCGAACCGCCCTCCCCGGTCTGGAGATTTTTCCAGGACACCGTACCCGATTCCATTTCATTGGAACCCATCAAAAGGACATATTTTACTTTTTTCCGATCCACCCATTTCATCACTTTGCCAACGGCGGTGATCTCCGGGAAGAGATCCACGGAGAGGCCCTGGGCCCGCAGCCCGGACACGGCGTCGAGGGCCCAGGTGATGACCGCAGGGTCGAGGACGCCGACGACGGCCCTGGCATGACCCTCGAACTCCGGGAACAGGCCGCGCTCCTCGAGGATGTCGAGGACGCGCTCGAGTCCGAACGAAAAGCCGACGGCCGGCACCGGCCGGGCCGAGAACATGCCGATGAGGTTGTCATACCGACCCCCGCCGCCGAAGCTCGACGGCCAGGGCGGAATGCGCAATTCATAGATGAGGCCCGTGTAGTAGTCCAGACCGCGCGCCAGCAACGGGTTCCAGACAATCCGCCCGCCGCGGGGACCATCCCAGGCCAGGACGCTCCGGAGCTGCCCCATGGCCTCTGGCCCACCCGCCTGGTCCTCAACCCGGGACGCGAAGTCCTCCGGCTGTGGCCGGCCGGCCAGAAACGCATCGAACAACCGCGGCAACTGTTCGCGACAAGCCTCGGAGACGTTCTTCTCCCGCAGCTCCTCAAGCACCGCCTGGGGTCCGACCTTGTCGAGCTTGTCGAGGACGCCCAGCACCGTGGCGTGCTCGGACGCCGGCACCGCCAGGGAGGACAGCAACCCGGAGAGCCACTTCCGGTGGTTGATGTGCAGCTCGAAGTCCCGCAGGCCCAGTTCATCCATGATCTCCCCGATCGCGGAGAAGATGTCCAGCTCTGCCAATATTTCCTGACTGCCTAATATATCAACATCGCACTGAAAAAATTCCCGGAAGCGTCCCTTGGCCGGACGATCCGCCCGCCACACGGGTTGAATCTGATAGCGCTTGAATACGCGGGTCAGTTGCTCAGGATAATTTGCTGCCACGCGAGCCAGCGGAACCGTCAAGTCATAGCGCAACCCTAGTTCCGTGAGGTCCGACTCCTGGACAGGGCTGCTTTCGAGCACGCGCTTTAATTTATCACCTCTGTGCAATACTTTGAACAGAAGCTTATCTCCCTCTTCTCCGTACTTGCCCAGGAGCACCTCCAGGCGCTCCATCGCCGGGGTCTCCAGGGGCTCGTAGCCGTGGCGCTCGAAGCAGCGGGAAATGATCCCCTGGACATGCCGGCGCCGGCGCACGGCATCGGGCAGGAAATCGCGGGTTCCAGTAGGGGGCAGCGGGGCTTTCGTGGACATGGCACCTCTCCGTCGAGCGGGGAAACTGACACGTTTTCCGGGTCCGGTCAACCCACACCTGAAGGGCCGATCTTTTCAGGACCATCAGCTTGATTTTCCCTTTCATCCATATAGTATGTGAACCATGCGCCGAACATTTTTGTACATATGGCCCATACTTTTCCTCATTCTGGTTTCCTCCACGCGCTCCTATCCGGTTGACACCATTCAATGGGTGGATTTGTTCGAAACGATCTCCACGTTCCGCAACAACTGGCGCAGGACCGGACAGATGCCCCACGCCGGCCCCACGGCCTTCCGCGTCGGCTGGTCCTTCCAGACCTCCAAGAACATCTTCTCCTCCCCGGTGCTCGACGCTGCGGGACGCATCTATTTCGGCAGCCAGGACGACGCCGTGTACTGCCTCGACGGCGCCGGCAAGATGGTGTGGAAATTCCAGACGCGCGGCGACGTGGACTCCACGCCGACGCTGGGCACCGACGGCACGGTCTACGTCGGCAGCGACGACGACTACCTCTACGCGATCAGCCCCGACGGCAAACTGAAGTGGCGCTACAACTCAGGCAACGACATCCGGTCGAGCCCGCTGATCCTGCCCTCCAACATCATCGTCTTCACCAACTTCAGCGGGCAGGTGCACGCCGTCCAGAACGGGCAGCAACTGTGGAAGGTTGATCTCTACGGCGGCTGGAGCAACGCCTCGCCGGCCTACGACGAAAGCCGCAAGATCATGTACGTGACCACCTCGGGAGGAACGGTCGCGGCGCTGTCAACCACGGGCGTCATCCTCTGGCAGACGAACCTCTACGTGCGCATCCAGTCCGGCACCACGCCTCTGGATCGCGACGGAAACCTCTATGTGGCCACCCACAGCGGGCTCTTCTCGTTTTCCCCCCAGGTCAAGCGCAGGTTCCAGATCCCACAGATCCAGTCCTCGATGGTCCCCTCCTTCAACCAGGACAACGAACTGGTCGTTGTCGACCGCATCGGCACCTTCTGGCGGGTCTCCACCGCAGGTGACATCCTCACCCAGCGCAAGGTGGCGCAGGCCGAGAGCTTCGCCTCCATCCTGGTGGATTCTTCCAACAACATGTACTTCGGCTCGCGCGACGACAATTTCTATGCCCTGCGACCGGACGGTACCGTGATGTTCAACCATAATCTCGGCAAGGATGTCGATTCATCCCCCGTGCTTTCACCGCGCGGAACGCTGTATTTCGGCGCCGATACCGGACAGATGTACGCCATCGAAACCCGGTAGAACGAAGAGGACCCGTAATGACTTTTGACCCGAAGGACCCACAAGATCCTGGAGCAGAAGAACACGATCAATCCCGGACCGACCGCAAGGAGAGCCTGGAGTCCATGCTCGGTTTCGAGGATTTCTTCAAGAAGGAGGGCGAACCCGAGAGCGATCCCTTCGCCGGTGAGGACCCGTTCGCCGAGCCCTCCGACGTGCCCCGGCGCGCGCCCCAGGTCCCCGACAGCGAAATCCTGGTCGACGACCTGCTTTCGGTTCCGAAGGTGAAGCGCAACGAGGACTCCTTCCCGTGGGAGCTTCCGGAGTTCCACTCCGAGGTCCACAATGACGACGAAGACGAGGAGGAAATCTCGCAAGTATCCTCGATCTCCCACGTCTCCACCGAAATCTCCGCGGTGTCCGAGATCTCGGAGGTCTCGTCGATCTCCCACGTCTCCACCGAAATATCAGAGGAGATTTCCTCGGAGGTCTCCGGCCTGATCAGGAACATGGAGCCCGAATCGGACCTCGATCTGCCCACCGGTGTCGAGAATGTGCCGCAGGGGGCCGAACCGTTCGGGAACCCGGACGAGGTCGTCGATTTCTCGCTGCAACCGTTCGAAGATCCGTTCGGCGAGCCGGAACCGGATCCGGATCCCGGGCAGGGAACTCCCGTCGACATCCAGCCGGCAACACCCGTGGCGGCTGCCGATGAGCCCGTCGAACCCCAGGTGACCGGACTGGAACCGGATGACGAATCCACGCCGGTGGCCGTCCTGCCCGTCGAAGATCTCTTCTCGGCCGCCCCGAATGCCGAGGAGGAGGCCGGAGTTCCGCCCGAACCGGTCCTTTCGGGCGATCCGAATGCGCCGTTCATGATGGACATCGACGATGTCCCAGACATCGACCTGTATGCGAACTCGCCGAAGAAGCACTCTTCGGGACCCCACTCCACCGTCTCCGAGGAGGAGGACGGCTCCGAGAACGAGTCTGACGAAGTTGAGGTCCTCGAGCTCGAGGCCGATGTCGTGGAGATGGTTGAGGAGGAAAATTTCTGGGTGACGCCGCCGGGGAGCATTCTTCCCGACAAGGAGGCCGATCGCCCCGCCCCTCCACCCATCCCGCCACCTCGACCCGCTGCGCATCCTCCGGCCGTGCCGCACCTGCCGCCCCCTCCCCAGGTCCCGGCGCCAGCCACCGCTGAGGTTGCCCTGCAGATCGCCGATCCTGCCGTGGCGTTTCCTGACCCGGATCCGTCTGCGCTGACCGAGTTCGGCCAGGTTTTCCTGGCACGTCCTTCGGAGGACCGTATCGCCCTCTGGGAAAGGTACGCCGAGCTTGCGGCCACGCCCGGAGAAAAGGCCCGCTACTTCCACGAAGCCGGCTGGCTCCACGAAACCAGCGGCAACCTCGGTGCAGCCATCAAGCTCTACGCCCGTGCCGTGGATCTGAGCCCACAACTGGCCCCCAACCTCTGGCACATCCGCCGGTTCCTTTTTCTCAAGGGCATGCTGGAAAAGGTACGACCGCTGATGCTGGTGGAGCTGCAGAAATGCGCCCCGTCGGACCGGTTCCCGCTGCACTACTGGTCCGGCGTCCTGGCCGAGTGCCTGCAGAACCCTGAACAGGCCGAGGCCGCCTATGAAGCCGCCCTGGCCGAAAAGGCCGATCACCTGCCGTCGCTGCTGGCCATGTGGCGGATCGCCACCATCACAGGTGACATCACCGTGATCCTGGAACGCCTGGCGCGGATCGTCGATCGCGTGGAGGAACGCGAGTTCCGTGTCGCATTGAACATGTACATGGCGGAACTGCACGAACGCCAGGGCAACACCTCCGTGGCGATCGCCCTGTACGAGGCAGCAGTCTCGCAGGCCGAGGAACACGCACCCGTGATCTGGCAGGCGCTGGGTCGGCTGCACACCGGCGATGTCGAAGCGCTCACCGACGTCCTGGATCGCAACGGCGCCTGGCTTCGGTTGATGAACAACACCGCCGAAGCCACCGCACTCCACCTCGAAGCCTCGATCCTGCGCGAACGCGACGCCGCGGATCCCGCAAGGGCATTCACGTTGCTTGAAGGTCAGGGACTGGACCACCCGCTGGTCGCCGGCCGGCTGCTGGATCTTGCCTGGCGCACCGCCAACTGGGACTATCTCGCAGCCCACCACGAGGGTCGCCGCGACTTCGAGACGGCCCTTGCCTGCATCCGCACCGGCAAGGAAACTCCATTCGATCCAGCCCAGGATTCCCTGGACCTGCTGTGGCTCAACGATGCGATCTCTCCCGACCTGCGACTCTTTGAAAAGCTCCCCGAGCCATGGAACACGCCCGAACTGACAGCACCGCTGCGGCTCCTGTGCGCCTTCCGTTCCGGCGATGCCGCCGACCTGGAGGCTGTCCTGTCCACCGGCTGCGCACCGCCCGAGGCGTGGTGGGTCGCCTGGTGGCAGGCTCTCGAGCAGAGCCCGGAGACCGCACGGGGGGTTCTCGAACGCATGAATGAGTCTGCGCCGGACCTGATGACTGGGTTCTTCCGCCGCGAGTGGATCCGCCTTTGTCTTCTCGGAGGCGCCCGACCCTCCGATGCGCTGGCCGCCCTGGGCCTGGAGGAGGACGGGCCACGCTCTCACCTGATGGCCGCGGAACTGGCCATGAATCAGGAGAGCTTCGGCGCGGCCGCAGAGCACTACCAGTCAGCCCTCGCCGGAATCGGGGACCCGCGCTCCCGCACCCTCGCCGTGCTGCAGGCAGCCCGTGCCCGTGCCCTGGAGGGAAACATCGAGGATGCGCGCAGAATACTCACCGAGGCTGATCCCGATCCTGAGATCCAGCACATCTCCCGCTGGCTGGCCCGCCTGGCCCGTGACCATGCGACCCTGCTGGAGTTGCTCGAGACCGACGATCTCCCTGTTTCCCGCATGGAAGCCGCCTGGATGCGTGCCCGCACCGATGCGTCCGAAGGGCTGCGCGCCCTGGAGGCGCTCGACGGTCCCGAGGCCAACTGGCTCCGCTTCGAGCTGGCCCGCCGCGCGCAGGATCCCGTCGCGATCCGGGAACTCGTCGCATCCCTGGCGGGAGATTACCCTGAAGATGCATCCTCCTTGCTTGCGGCCATCGGCATCGAACTGAGGGACCGGTACGACGAGGATGCCTCAGACCTGATGCGCGTCTCGCTCTCCGCCAGCCCTGCAGAGCGGGTTCTCTTCTCGGTCGCCGAGCGGGAGCTCGCCCGCGCCGGACGCCCCCGCGACATCTGGCATGAAGCACTGGAACTTGAGCTCCCCGAATTCGACGAGATGGAGAAGTGGATCGCGCTCTCCTGGGATGAGGAGAACCCCGAAGCCGCCTCGCAACTTGCCGCTTTCGCAGCGCGCTCCACCGAGACGCCGGCCCGCCTGGCCGGACTTTTCCGTCGCTTCCTGACACATCGTGACCGTGATCCCGCCTTCTACGATCTTCTCGACGACGGTGAGACATCGGACCGCTTCGAGTTCCATCGCTTCTGGAACGCACCCGAGAACCAGAACGTCTTCCGGGGGCTCTCATATCCGTTTTCACGGCCGCTCGAAGAGACAAGCGCCATCTTCGGAGACTGGACCGGAACCCCGTCGATGGCCCACTTCCCGTCCCTGGTCGCCGAGGGCTGCGGCCAGCTGCATGAGGCGCTGCGCCTGCGGCCGCTGACGGACTTCGCGGTGGGCACCTGCCTGGCCCTGTCCCGCATCGCCCGTGCCATCACCGACGTCCAGCTGCTCTCCGAAGCCGAGGCCCACCTGGCCCTGCTGCTGCCTTCGGGCCACCCCCGGCGAATCCTCGCCCTGGAACGGACCGCTGCGGGCGCCTCCCTCTCGGACCGGAACGACCTGTCGATCCAGGCTTCCTGGCTGCTGCAGCAGGACGCCCCGGGAGAAGACAACCTTCGCCACTGCATCGACTACGCGATCTCCGCGGAGGACAAGGACTGTCTGCGCTATTTCCTGATCCAGGGGCAATACATGATCTCCGACGACGAGCGGATCCGCCTGGCTCAGACGCACCTCGGCGAATCGGGTGAGGAGCTGGTCGCGACGGATCCCTCCGCAGCCCCCCTGCCGGCCCGGCTCTCGCACAAGGACATCCTGACACCCGATCCCCTGAAGCCGGTCCAGCTCGATGAACCCATCAACCAGGAGATGCCCGCCGAGTATCAGATCGAGGA
>JAHITJ010000193.1 GCA_018817795.1 Myxococcota bacterium
CCTGCGACGACGGCAACACCTCCCCCGATGACGGCTGCAGTGCCCTGTGCGCGATCGATGACGGGTATGCCTGCACGGGCGCGCCCTCCGTCTGCGCCCCCGTGTGCGGTGACGGCCTGATCCTGGACCCCGAGGAGTGCGACGACGGCAACGCCGCCCCGAATGACGGCTGCACCACCTGCCTCATCGACGGCGGCTGGCGCTGCGTGGGCAGCCCGAGTTTGTGCATCCCCGATGACTGGTACCAGGGATCCTGGCACTCACGGCGCCTGATCACGGTTCAGGCGGGCACTGTCACCGCGGACCTCACGGATTTCCCGATGCTGGTGCACCTTCCCGCAGACTCCCTCTCAGGTGCGCAGCCCGATGCGGACGATGTACTGTTCACCCTCGAGGACGGGCTCACCAAATTGAGCCACGAGCTCCTGTTGTATGAGCCGGCCGGGCGCGGTCTGCTGGCCTTCGTCAAGGTGCCCCTGGTCTACGCCCTCCACGACACGGTTCTCTACGTGTATTACGGAAATCCCTCCGCCCCGGACCAGCAGGACGTTCCCGGCGTATACACCGCGGGCTTCGCGGCGGTCCTGCACCTGTCCGAGGAGGGCGCAGGAACCGCTGATGAGTACTCCGACTCCACAGGCAACGGATACCACGGCACCGGCGGCGGTCCTGCCGCCTCCGGTGATCCGGCCCGCAGCCCCACCCGGGACACGGGTGTCTTCGGTTTTTCCCAGCGCTTCCCCGGAAGCACGGTGAACCCTTCCCGGGCGATCCACCTGCGACCGGTCGATGACTCGGCCTGGAACGCCCTGACCATCTCGGTGTGGATGAACCCGCAGGACACCGCCGACCAGCGCGTGTTCGGAAGGACCTGGGGCAACGGTCCGGCCGACATCGTGTGGCTGCTGGGCAAGACCGACAAGCCCAAGTACCGGCTGCGCACCGTGACCAACCGCGTCGACACGACCAACGGAGCGACCTTCCCGCTGAACACCTGGATCCACTACGCCCTGGTGTGGCAGGCCGCCGGTGCGGCATCCGTCTACGGCAACGGAGTGCTCCTGCACAGCACCAACGTCGCGGGCGACACCCTCTATGTCGATCCCGTCGAACCCATCATCGGCAACTCGCCGCTGTACCCGACGGACCCGCGAGCCTTCCTCGGTCGCATCCAGGAAGCCCGCATCTCCCGGGTCGCCCGGACGTCAGCCTGGCTCATGGCTGAGGCCGACAACGAGTCCGATCCGGACGGCTTCCATGTTTTAGGCGCAGAAGAAACATTTTGATTATCCGAACGATATGAACCCCATGCAAGTTGATTGACAAGCACCTCGCAACCGCCCATATTGCGTCGGTTTGACTGAAGGAGTGACCCCATGAAATACATCCATTCCCTATGCTTCTGTTTGATGCTTCTGCCCATGGCGTGCGATGACGAAACCTCATCGAACAACGCAAACAACGTCAACAACGTCAACAACGTCAACAACGTCAACAACGTCAACAACATCAACAACATCAACAACGTCAACGCAGAGATCTGCGACGACGCCCTCGACAATGACGCTGATGGCGACTTCGATTGCGACGACGCCGACTGCTCGGCCGCGACCAACTGCGTGACCAACAACGTCAACAACCTGCCCGGGACGTGCCCGGCCGGGATCACCGACGCCATCCTCGCCTGCGTGGAGGACCAGCTCGCCGATCCGGAATTCGACTCCTATCGCACCACGCGCCAGGATCTGATCGAACTGTGCACTGATGCCGAGGTCGTCGCCGCCGCCTGGGATGTCCTGTGCAGCGGCGCCGAACCACCCGCCGACGTCTGCGGCGTGACCTTCGAGCAGTTCGCCACCGATGTCCTGCCTGGCTGCGGCCGAGAGATCCTCAACGCCGAGCTCGACCAGACCTGCGTCTTCGGCGACACCTACGGCGACCTGTGGCGACACCCGGGCGCAGTGGTCATCCTGGGATCGCGCATCCTCACCACCGCCGATGCCCTCTCCTCCACCGTGGAACAGCAGGTCGTCGAAGCCGTGCACGCCTCCTCCTGGACCGAGGTCACCACGGCAGAAGAGGCCTTCGCCGTCGTCGACGGCGGTGAGATCAACCAGATCGAGCTCTGGGACGCCAGCAACCGCCTCGCCTTCACCGCCTACGAGTACGGCGCCGGCGACAACTCCTATGGCATGATCTTCGCGTGGGGGACCACCACCGGCGCCGCGCGCATCGGCGATGGCGACCTCTACGACTGCAACGTCTTCTGGGGCGCCGAGCGGCGTCCCTGCGGTGAGACCGCCCACTGCGCCGAGGGCCTGAACTGCTCGGGCAACCCTGAGTCCGTCGGGCGCGGCACCTGCCTTGACCCGGCGGCCGTCGAGCACCCCGCAAACGGCACCGAGTGCTCCGACGAGATGCCCTGCCCGGCCGGCGCCGGCCTGGTCTGCGCCGGCGGCATCATCTGCAACCCCGCCTGGATGCGGGGAAGATTCGTCGCCACTCCGGCGACGGCGATTCCCGACAACGACGGCGGCGGGCGCAGCGTGTTCGTGCCCGTCTACGGGCTCGCCACTGTGAGCACCGATGTCCTGCTGGATCTGTTCATCATCCATTCACGCCCGGCCGATTTAATCGTGACGCTGGTGAACCCCGCCGGCACCGAGGTCGTGGTCTTCGACCGCGAGCCGGGCGGCAGTGAAATCTATCTGCGCGACCAGATCCTCCTCGGCTTCCCTGGCGACGAATCCGTCAACGGTCTCTGGGAACTGCGGGTGGTGGACACCGCTGCCGGCTCCACCGGCACCCTCGAATCCCTCGCCCTCACCATCACGAGCCGCTGGGACTGACCTTTTTAAAAGTCTGCATTTTTTTCCATATTTTTCATCTCTTGTAGTTGCGTCTTCAAAAAGCGTGCACAGATTCCTCTCGACTTTGCAGGCTCGGTGAGATGACTCACGGCGAGTTCTCAAGGCGCACCGGCAGCATATACGCTTGCCATCGAAGGGAGACAACCATGGCCACACATTCTTTAACTGCTGCCACTCTTGACGCCACCATCGCGGAAAACCCTGTCGTCATCATTGATTTCTGGGCTCCCTGGTGCGGTCCCTGCAAGTCCTTCGGCCCCATCTTCGAGAAGGCGTCGGAGAAGTATCCCGACATCAAGTTCATGAAGTGCAACACCGAGGAGGAGCAGGAGGTCGCCGGCGCCTTCGGCATCCGCTCGATCCCGACCACCGCAATCTTCCGCGACCAACTGCTGTTGTTCATGCAGCCCGGCATGCTGCCCGAAGAGGCCCTGCACGAGGTCATCGGCAAGGTCATGGCCCTGGACATGGAAGAGGTCCGCAAGGAGATCGAAGAGCACGAGAAGAACCACAAGCACGGCGGCTGCCAGTGCGGCTCCGATGGCTGCGAGGACTGCTGATCAGTATCCGCTCCAGGAAGGCCCCTTCCATTTTTTCTGGACATTTTTCTCGTTCATGCTTGTCTCTTCGGTGGAAAACCAATCCAAAGGAGCCCGTCGATGACCCAAGTTGTTGGCAAACTGTCCATCCTGATCGCCCTCCTGGCCTTCACCATCACCTGCGAGAGGAATCCCTTCTCGTCCCCTGCCTCCAAGGAGACATCCGGCGAGACGCCCCGCAACGAACCTCCTCCCATGGCCATGACGGCCACAGCCAAAAGCATCAGCACCCTGTTTGCCGAGGCGGCCGACTGTCCCAACCGCTATCGGTGTGACGCCCTCGACGAACTGTACAAATTGATAGAAGGCCCCGGGGGGCGCGAGGTGGTCACCGCCGCGTTCGACCTGATCGCCGGGGGTAAAATCCGCGAACAGGACCGGCAGGGCAAGTTTGCCAACCAGGTCATCCGGGAGTGGCTTCTGGTCCTGAAGAACAAGAACGCGCTGGACGCACAGACCGGTACCTGGTGCATGGCCCAGATCCGGCGTGCCCTGAAAACCAGCGATCCGGGGTTCACCGGCAGCCTCCAGTTGCTGGCGCTCAACTCCGGGCTCGAGGGTGCCCTCGACTGGGTGGAGGAGGATGTCACCGGCCCCGGCAAGACCACTGAGAATGCCTGCGCTGCTGGACGGTTCCTGTCGGGCTATCTCAAGGACTACGACCGCGCCCGGCGCTGGCTCAAGAACGCCGGCGACAACGGGCTCGCTGCAGCGATCTGCTCGCTGCACCACTTCGATCACGACTTCTTCGATGTGGAGCGCGACGAGCTGCCCCTGCTGCGCAAGGCCGCGGGAGTTCCGAAGCTCGCCGGCGAGATCGCCTGGCCGCTCCTCGACCATGTCGAGATTCACCGCCAGGACGCGCGATTCAGGGCCATCGCCGGCATGCTCACAGCCCATCCCGACGAGAAGATCCGCAAGCAGGCCATCATGCTCTCCACGCCGGAAAAATGACCGCACGGGAGTCCCGATGTTCTCGAAGTTCCATTCTGTCCCCCTGCCCCACGTCTTTTCCTTTCGAACCGGGCCGGCCGCCAGGCTGACCTGACTCTTTCCGATCTGGATCCTTTTTTTGCCCTGGCGTGCGGTCGTCGTTATCCAGTGCTCGACGCCGCGCTGAAGCACGTACCCTGACAACTATCGTCCGGGCACCAACGCCCCTGGCACCATCGGCACGAAGCGGACATCGTGGGTGATTTCAGTGTGGATCGTGCCGTCGGGGTCCTTGCGCAGCATCACCAGCCGCTGGAGGGCGACGCCGACGGGGGCCAGCAGGCGACCGCCCGGCGCGAGCTGGTCGATCAGGGCCTGGGGAATCTCCGGCGGCGCGGCGGTGAGCAGGATCGCGTCGAACGGGGCGTGCCCGGGCCAGCCCGCGTAGCCATCGGCGCAGCGAGTATGGATGTTCGTGTACTTCAGTTCCGCGAGGAGCCCTGCGGCACGCTGCTGCAGCTCACAGACCAGCTCCACGCTGTACACCTCGCCGGCGAGCTCGCCGAGGATGGCCGCCTGGTAGCCGCTGCCGGTACCGATCTCGAGCACCTTCTCATCGGGCCGCAAGGCCAGGGCCTGGCTCATGTACGCCACGATGTAGGGCTGGGAGATCGTCTGTCCCAGCCCGATGGGGAGCGGGTAATCGCCGTAGGCCTCGTCGCGCAGGTATTCGGGCACGAACCGCTCGCGGGGCACCTTCGCCATGGCCGCGAGGACCCGCGCATCGATGATGTCACGCCCCTTGAGATGCCCCTCGATCATGTGCTGCTTCTTCTCGTCCATGGTCATCTCCGCCCCCTTTTCCCGGCTCACTTCCGACGTGAACACAACGGCTGGCATCAAGGCCGGGCACCCATCGCCTGGCGGGACTCGTAGACGTTGAGGGCGGGGAGCTCGATGGCGGTGAGGAAGCCGCCGTGGCCCGCTCCCGTGTCGATGCCGACGACGCTCTTGTAGAAGAAGAGGTCGTTCTTGTCGCCGGGGGTGAACAGGGAGAGCTCCTGGGGGAGAAGATCGGCGACGGTGTGGCCGAAGACCACGCGCTTGCCATCGTACTCGGTGAAGAACTCGCGACGCCGGGTCCAGATGATGTCGTGCGGATCAGCGAGCTCCGATGGATGCACGAACCGCCCGTCGACCTTCGGCAGGCCCGCGTGGACGTAGATCGCGTGCTCATCCTCATGCCAGGCCGGCAGGCCGGCGAGCCACTGCCGGACGTCCTCCGGGAAGAAGTCGCCGGCGAACATCGAGAAGAACTCCTCCTTGGTCGGGGTCTCCTCGTCCACCGGGTGGGGACCGCCGGTGAACGAGCGCAGGGTGGCCAGACAGCCGTTGCCCACAGGCAGGACGAACTCGGGCCAGCCCTTGGTGAGCACGCGGTGCCAGGCGTCCTCGTGGCTGCCGCGCAGCGCGACGATCTTCGCCGGCGTCAACGCCGGGAGCGTCTCCCGGATCATGCGGACCACCTCCGCGGACTTCGGCCCGCGATCCAGATAGTCGCCGATGAACACGATCGTGTCCTGAGCGTCGAGGATCGGAAGCTGGCGCAGGAGCGCCTCGAGGTGGACGAGATTGCCGTGGATGTCTCCAATGGCGAAGGTGCGGTTCATGTGGTTGTCTCCTCCTCATACCAGCCGATCAGGAACACCGTGCTCTTGCGCGGTTGCAGTATGCCCGTGACGGAATTGGCCGTGACGAAGTCGATGCCCAGCCGGGACAGGATGGCCGCGTTCTCGAGAATGGACAGATCACCGTAGCCTGGCGAAAAGCGACGCGTGCCGCCGGGCCCGTGCCGTACTCGCAGGAGGGAGTCGAGGGCCTCCGAAACACCCTCGACGGCCTCGGAACCGAAGGCGTCGAGCAGGACGCCCGGAAGCTGGCGCCCCGTGTCCATGGCGGCGGCTATCGCCTCGTCGAGGGCAGGCCCTACCGTGGTGACCCCCAGGGTGACCAGGGTGACCCCGGCGAACTCCGCCGGCAGCGTCCCCGCGTAGAATCCGACGCCCTTTTGCAGGCGTCTCAAGTTGCCGGCTGACGCCGGGTCCGAAGGCCCTACCGGCACCGTCATCCAGGCACCGCGAGGTACGATCAGGCGGGACCCCTCACGGTAGGCCGCAGCCAGCGGTGCGTACATCGGGTCGTCCGGGCCCGGCAGCGCCTTGTATCCGGCGCGGAACGCCACGTGCCGTTTGGACGGCAGGATGTCTGCGACTTCGGGTGTGTAGAACTCGGCGGGCATGCACGGCAGTGTAGCGCGGGCACATTCCCGGGTCGAAGGAAAAATGGGGTTAGGTTGGAGGTTGTCTTCAGACGGGATCGCTTGCGGGGGGCCTTCCTGTCGCCTATTTACGGCAGTCGGGGCACACCTTAAAGAATTCACCAGGCATGTCGGCCCACTTCTTGAAGCGCAGGACCTGGAAGTTCGGCATGAACGGATACCCGCAGGTCTCGCATTTGCGCATGGGAAGCTCGCGGTCCCACTTCACGATCTTGCGCGTCTCGGCGGTCTGCTCCATCTTGATGCAGTTCACCGGACAGACGTAGACGCAGGCGCCGCAGCCGATGCAGTCCTCAGGGCTCTCCATGAAGGGGCCGCCCACGGTGAGCTTGGTGCCGCGGTCGTTCAACTCAATGGCCTTGGCGCCGACGACCTCATCGCAGACCCTGACGCACAACCCGCACAGGATGCAGTCTTCCTTCATCACCGGGAAGCGCGGATCCAGGCGGACGTCGTTCTCCTTGGCCATCTTCTTCAGTTCCGGGCTGTCGGGGACGCGCGCCTGCAGAAGCTCCAGCACGGTCCGGCGGTGCTTGAGCACCCGCTCGGAGTGCGTCTCCACCGACATGTTCGGCTCCACGACGTAGGTGCACGACGAGGTGAGCTTCTTGGAGCCACCGCGGACGCTGAACTCCACCAGGCAGACACGGCAGGAGCCCGTGGGCTTCACCGAAGGATGATGACAAAGCGTAGGAATATCAATACCCATGCGCTGGGCGACCTCCAGGATGGTCTCCCCGGCACGGGCTTCGTATTTTTGTCCGTTGAGAAGTATTTCTACCATGATTATTCCCCCAGCTTCTCGCGGATTTCCGCGCCGCTTAGAATGGAGACCGCGTTGAAATTGCAGGCGTCATAGCACACGCCACAGCGGACGCACTTGGCCTGGTCCAGCTTGTGGAGCTGCTTGTTCTCCCCGGTGATCGCGCCCGTCGGGCACTTCTTCGCGCAGATCGTGCAGCCGGTGCACGCATCGCTGATGTGGTAACGGATCAGGTCGATGCACTGACGTCCGTCGCACAGCCCTGATTCGATGTGATGCTCATACTCCGATTTGAAGTACTTGATCGTCGAAAGCACCGGATTGGCCGCCGATTCGCCCAGACCGCAGACGCTCGCGTTTTCCATCAGGGAGCCCAGGTCCTCCAGCAGCTCCAGATCCTCGTGCCGGCCCTCTCCGCGGACCATCCGGTTCAGGATCTCCGACATCCGACGCAGGCCTTCACGGCACGGCGTGCACTTGCCGCAGCTCTCTTCCTTCAGGAAGTCCACGAAGTAGCGCGCCACCTCCACCATGCAGGTGTGGTCGTCCATCACGATCATGCCGCCAGAGCCCATCATCGAGCCCAGCTTGGACAGTTCGTCGAAGTCCACCGGATGATCCAGGTACTGCGCCGGGATGCAGCCGCCCGAAGGTCCGCCCGTCTGGACGGCCTTGAACGTGCGGCCCTTCTTCGAGTCCTTGATCCCGCCGCCGATGTCGAACACGATCTTCCGCAGGCTGATCCCCATCGGGACCTCAACCAGACCCGTGTTGTTCACCTTCCCCACCAGCGAGAAGATCTTCGTCCCCTTCGAGCCGCCCCACGGGTTCTTGCTCACGTCCCCGGTCCCGATCGACGTGAACCACTCCACCCCGCGGTTGATGATGTACGGCACGTTCGCCCACGTCTCAACATTGTTGATGTTCGTCGGCTTCCCGTACAGCCCCTTCTCCGCAAGGCGCGGAGGACGAGTCCGCGGCATCCCGCGCTTGCCCTCGATGGAGTTCACCAGCGCCGTGGCCTCACCGCACACGAACGCGCCGCCGCCACGGTTGATCTTCACGTCAAACGAGAAGCCCGTCCCAAGGATGTTCTCTCCCAGGATCCCGAGCTCGCGTGCCTGCGAAATCGCCAACTGAAGGTTCTCGATGGCCAGCGGATACTCGTTGCGGACGTAAACGTAACCTTCGGTCGAGCCGATGGCGAACGCCCCGATGATCATCCCTTCCAGCACCAGGTGCGGGTTGCCTTCCAGGATCGAACGATCCATGAACGCTCCCGGATCACCCTCGTCCGCGTTGCAGATCACGTACTTCGGCGTCCCAGCCGCCGCGCGCGTGTACTTCCACTTCACGCCCGCCGGGAAGCCCGCACCGCCTCGGCCGCGAAGCCCCGAGCGAATCACCTCGTCGATCACTTCCTCAGGCGTCCGAGTCGACAGCACCTTCGCCAGCGCCCGGTACCCGCCCATCGACAGGTAATGATCCAGCCGCGTCGGGTCGATGTGCCCGTTCATCGCAAACACGATCCGCTCCTGATGCTTGTAGAACGGTACGTCCTTCTCCTTCTCGTACACCTGTCGGTTCTCGTCCCGGTACTGAAGCCGCGGGATGATCTCCCCCTTGGCCAGCGTCTTGTCCAGGATCTCCCCGACATCCTTGGGCTTCACCTTCTGGTAGAACACACCCGACGGATGAAGGACCACCAGCGGCCCGCGTTCGCAGAACCCGTGGCAGCCCGTGCTGATCACTTCGATGTCCAGCTTCCGTGTCGCGATCTCCGACCGGAACGCCTCGATCAGCGGCGTCGCTCCCGACGCCTTGCAGCCCGTGCCGCCGCAGACCGATACACGCACCGCCTTCGGATCACGCGCCTTCTCATGATTCTCTATGATTCCCAGCAACGCTTGCGGGGTTGTCGCTTTCTCCATGTGTCGCTCCCTTCTACGCCTGCCCGGCGGGCTTGCGGTATTGGTCCAGGACTTCCGAGACCTCCGACGTGGCGATGTTCCCGTGGTAGTTCCCGTTCACCATGACCAGCGGTCCCAGGGCGCACGCCCCCACGCAGTTCACGGTCTCGACGGTGAACTGCCCGTCGGCTGTCGTCTCCTGGTTCTTCACGCCCATCTGACGCTCGATCTCGTCCAGAACGCGCGGCGCCCCTCGAACGTGACACGCCGTACCCATGCACACCGTCACGATGTTCTTGCCGCGCGGCTTCAGCGAAAACGCATGGAAAAACGTCGCCAGCGACGACACCTGAGTCTGTGAGACCCCCATCTTCTCCACCACGCGCATCATCGCCTCGCGGGGAAGATAGTTGTACACCACCTGGATGTCCTGCAGGATCGCCAGGATCGCGGTCTTGTCGCCGTGGTATCCTTCGATGATTTTGTCGACTGCGGTAAAATCCATGACTACACCTCCGCCGTGATGCGGCAAAGCGCCTGCAGTTTCTCGTAGCGGGCCTTCAGGTTCGTCTCGATGACGGCGATCTGGGCCTCGCTGAGGTGACGATACCGGCCCTGCACGGACAGGTACGACTTGATCGGCTTCAGGAACGGCAGATCGAGCGACATCTTGTAACGGCCATGATCGACCTCGTACAGCGGGAAGATGCCCGTGTGCACGGCCAGGCGGCCATGCTTGATGACCTCGCCGGGGTTGGTGCGCCAGCCGGTCGGACAGGGCGCCAGGATGTGGATCAGTTTGGCGCCGTCATAGGAGAACGCCTTTTTGACCTTGTCCATGAAGTCAAACGGATAGGAGGTGCAGGCCGTCGCGGCGTAGGCGATCCCGTGGGCCGCACCGATCTCCAGCAGGTCCTTCTTTATGGTCTTCTGTCCGGGGACAGCCTTGCCTGCGGGGCTGGTGGTCGTGGACGCGCCGTAAGGTGTGCCGGAGCTGCGCTGGATGCCCGTGTTCATGTAGGCTTCGTTGTCATAGCACAGGTACAACGCGTTGTGACCGCGCTCGAGCATGCCCGACAGGGCCTGCAGTCCGATGTCGAAGGTCCCGCCGTCGCCACCGATGGCCACGACGTTGATCTTGCCGGGAGCGAGCTTGCCCTTGCGCTGCAGGATTTTGATGCCGGATTCGATGCCGGAGGCCACCGCTGCGGCGTTTTCAAAGGCCACGTGAATCCAGGGAACGCCCCAGGAGATGTCGGGGTATGCCGAAGAGATGATCTCCATGCAGCCCGTCGCGTTGGCGATGATGGTGTTGGGGCCGAGGGCCTTGAGCAGGTAGCGCAAAGCGAGGGCCGGCGCACATCCCTGGCAGGCCTTGTGCCCGGGAGCGAACAGTTCTTCCGGGGGAAGCAGTTTTGCGGCGTAGACATTGTATTGTTCTATCATTTTCTCACTCCTACGTAGTCCACCGGACCGACCGGTGCGCCGTTTTTCACGTCCAGGAGGCGGTTCAGGATGTTCTCCATGTCGCCGATGGTGACGTCACGACCGCCCAGACCGATCATGAACTCGCAGATCTGGGGGCGGTTCGGAGCGTCGTAGAACAACGTGCGGATCTCCTGGGCCATCGGATGATGCTCCATGCCGAAGGCCATGGCACGATCACAGACGCCGACGACGGGAACGTTGCCGAAGGCGGCCAGCAGTTCCTGGGTCGGGAAAGGACGCCACAGGCGAGGACGGACCAGGCCGACCTTCTTGCCCTGGGCGCGCAGGTTGTCCACCGCGGTCATCGCCGTCTCGGCCAGCGAACCGACGATGAACAGCAGGACGTCGGCGTCGTCGGCCTTGTAGGTCTCGACCAGGTTGTACTTGCGGCCCACGGTCTTCTCGAGTTCGGCGAAGGCTTCCAGCACCACCGGCGTGGACTGCATCAGGACTTCCTGCTGCATCCGTCGGGCCTCGTAATAGATCTCGGGGATGCCGACCACGCCCATCGCGGAGGGCTTGCGGACGTCGAGCTTGATCTGCGGATCATACGGCGGCAGGTAGGCGTCGAACTGCTCCTGCGTCCAGTACTCGATGGGCTCGATCATGTGGGACACGACGAAGCCGTCAAAGTTCAGGATGGAGGGCAGGTGCACGCGCTTGTCTTCCGAGATGCGGAAGCATGCAGGGATCAGGTCGAAACATTCCTGGCCGTTCTCGGCGAAGATCTGCACCCAGCCGATGTCCCGCTCGGCCATGATGTCGCTGTGATCGTTCCAGATGCTGATCGGACCCGACAGGGAGCGGTTGGCCACTGCCATCACGATCGGCAGCCGCATGGCAGGCACGATGAAGAGGATCTCGTGCATCAGGGCGAGGCCCTGGCTGGAGGTCGCCGTGAACGTGCGGGCGCCCACCGCGCTCATGCCCATGGCGGCCGAGATCGCGCTGTGCTCAGACTCGACAGGAACGAACTCGGCTTCCAGATGGCCGTCGTTGACCCACTCGGACAGGTGCTCCACGATGTGGGTCTGCGGCGTGATGGGATAGGCTGAGATGGCCTCGATGCGGCACATGGCGGCAGAGTCCGCCAGTGCGATACTGCTTTCTACACCTTTACGCTTTCCCATTATGCTTCCTCCGGCTTCATTTTGATGCAACCCGTCCAACACTCATGGGCGCAGATGCTGCAGCCCTTGCAGTAGTCGAGGTCGGCGTGGAAGTAGCCCCGCTCGTCGGTGCGGACGCAGGCTTCAGGGCAGAACAGCGCGCACACGCCGCAGCGGATGCAGTGTTCCTCGGCCCAGATCGGGCGCTCGGAGCGCCACGAACCCGTGTGGTTCTGCAGGGAGGACTGGGCCTCCGAATGGACAAAGCCCATCGGGATCTCCTGCCATTTCAGTTCCAGAGGATTCTTAGCCATGTTTCACCCCCTCGGAGATGGTGACGGTCTCAAAGGCTTCCTTGAGCGCGTTGAGGTTCACCGCGGCGATCTTGCCGAAGCGCTCCTTGACCGCCTCCTCCATCTGGTTCATGTTCACGCAGCCCGTGGCCTTGATCAGCGAGCCAAGCATGACGGTGTTGTTGATCGGTCGCTTGATGTGCGTCATCGCGATGCGGATGCCGTCGACCATCGCCAGGCGGCCGTTCCATTTCGTCTCACGGCGGACCTGCTCCTCGGAGTTCGAGGTGGAGACCACCAGCAGGCCGTCCTCGGCCAGACCTGAGATCACGTTGACCATGGAGACCAGCGAGTAGTCGAGCACCAGCACGACGTTGGGCCGATAGACCTTGGAGCGGTTGCGGATCGGCGTGTCACTGATGCGGGCAAACGCCTGCACCGGGGCACCTCGGCGTTCGGGACCGAAGCTGGGGAAAGCCTGGGCGAACTTGTTGTCGGAGATGGCCGTCACAGCGAGCAGTTCCGCCGATGTCACCGACCCCTGACCTCCACGCCCGTGGAAACGAAATTCGAGCATTGTGGGACTCCTTCCTGCGCCAAAAGCGCGACTCACAAGTAAAATGAGTTGAAGCATTTGTCAAACCGAATCGGGAGCATGTGATTATTTCCTTGTACCACAAGTGATTTGACATGCTGCAAATAAATGATTTTCAACCAATTTGAGAAAATATTATCAATTCGGAGCGAGAAAAGCCCCCGGATTCCAGTGACACTGGAAAATTCCTCGGTCGCGGATCTGATCTCCCTTCGATGGTCAACCCGTCTCAAAGGTGAACGCCCATCCATTGAACACGTTCGGATGTCCTCCGCGTCCGAGCGAAAAAAGTGCGTTCGGGCCGTTTATACGGTATGGGTTCCATGTTGGTTGGAATCCGAATTCATGTCTTCCCGAGCTTTTCTTCTCCTTATGCTGCTATTTCCGGGCGTTGTGGACGCCGCCCCTTCCATGCCACGTCAACCCTACGTGCAGAACGTCACGCCGACAGGGCTCTCCCTGCTCTGGGAGACCACGCGCAACGAGACGGTCACAGCCACGCTGCACAGCCAGGACTCGGCCGTGGCCTGGGAACAGTCCTCGGGCCCCGCCCGGCATCACGAGGTGCGCTTCGAGGGTCTGGTCCCAGCATCCTCTTACGAATACACCGTCTCGACGTCCGACGGGACCTTCCGCGCCGTCGTCCGGACAGCGCCCGAAGGGGACCAGCCGTTCACCTTCCTGGTCTACGGCGACACGCGAAACGGACACGGGATCCACAAGACCCTGGCCCAGATCATGGCATTCGACGACGCGGAATTCGTGATCCACACCGGCGATTTCGTCAGCGACGGCCTGCGCAATGACAAGTGGAACCAGTTTCTGGAGTACTCCTGGCCGCTGATGAGACGCATGCCGCTGTATCCGACGCTGGGCAACCACGAAAACGCCTTCGAGAGCGGCGCCGACAACTTCCGACAGATCTTCTCCGTGCCCGAAAACAGCCCCTACCCAGAGATGGTGTACTCCTTTACCTGGGGCAACAGCCGCTTCTTCGTGATCGACAGCAACAAGCCGTTCATCGGTGCGCCGCAGACGGCGTGGCTGCGTACCCAAATGCGAGAGACCGCGATGGATCCGCGCATCCGGCACCTGTTCGTGTCGGTGCACCACAGTCCATACTCGTCCGGCCCGCACGGCCCCAACCAGGAACTCCTGGACTCGGGCCTCGTCGATGACATGCGCCGCTATGGCGTGGACATGATCTTTTCGGCCCACGATCACCTCTACGAGCGGGGACTCGTGGACGGTCTGACCTACATCATCACGGCCGGCGGCGGCGCGCCGATATATTACGTGAAGGAGAACCTCCCCACCTCGCTGGTCACCGAGCCCGTGCACCACTACTGCCGGGTTCACGTCGACGGCGATCTCGTGGAACTGTCGGCCTGGCGCATGGACGGCTCCCTGCTGGATTATGTGCAACTGAGGAAATCGGACTCTCCCAAGGGCAGAGCCCCCGGGATCGAGGTGGTGAATGCATTCCGGAAACCTGCCCACGACGCCCCGGGCCGTCCGACCACGCCCCCCGGACCGCAAAAACCGGAGACGGACGGTATGGAACGTAGCCGTCCGGTTTCGCTTTACTTCGGCACCGCGGTGATCTTCATTGGTCTGGCCGGTTGCCTCTTTTTCATCTGGCGCCGGCGCAGGAGGCCGACCGCATGAACCCGCTGCTGATTCTCTGCATCCCCCTGCTGCTGGGGCAGACGGGCCCAGCGCCCGCCCGCCGGCAGGACCCGCTCGCACGTGATCCGTACGTGCAGAACGTGACCCCCACCGCGCTGTCGATCCTGTGGGAGACCCACGGTCCGGAGACCTGCAAGATCCGGCTGCGCAGCCTCGTCACGGCCGACTCATGGGAACAGGCCTCGGGCCCTGGCGAGCATCACGAGGTGCGCTTCGAAGGGCTGGTGCCCTCATCACGCTACGAGTACACGGTCACGACCGGCTCCGGACCGGTGACCGACGTCGTGCGCACCGCCCCCGGACCGATGGAGCCGTTCACCTTTCTTGTCTACGGGGACACGCGCCACGGACATGGCATCCACCGCCAGCTTGTGCGGGTCCTCGAGTTCGATCAGGCATCCTTCGTGCTTCACACCGGAGACTTCGTCGATGACGGTCTGAAGAAATCCAACTGGTACCGCTTCTTCACGATCTCCAACCCGTTGATGCGCCGCGTGCCGCTGTATCCGACGGTGGGAAACCACGAGAACGCCTTCGAGCGCGGCCTCGAACTGTACCGCCGGTTCTTCGCGGTGCCCGACGATGGTCCCCAGCCGGAGGTGGTGTACGCCTTCACCTGGGGCAACAGCCGCTTCTTCGTGCTCAACGCCAACAAACCTTTCGTGGGCGCGCCACAGACTGCCTGGCTGCGCACACAGTTGAAGGAGGCGGCCGCCAACCCGCAGATCCGGCACCTGTTCGTCTCGGTGCACCACAGCCCCTACACCTCCGGACCTCACGGTCCCCAGCAGGAGCTCCTCGATTCGGGACTGGTCGACGACATGCGCCGCTATGGTGTGGACATGCTGTTCGCCGGCCACGATCATATGTATGAGCGCGGCCGCGTCGACGGTCTGAACTACGCGATCACCGCCGGCGGCGGAGCTCCCATTTATTACATCAAGCACAATCATCCGTACTCGCTGGTGACCGAGCCGACATACAATTATGCCCGAGTGGTCGTCCAGGGCGACCTGATCGAGTTTTCGGCCCATCGCATGGACGGCTCCCTGCTGGATTACGTGCACCTGCGGCGGCAGAAACCCGCCCGGGACATGCCCCCCCGCATCGAGGTGGTGCGCGAGTACCGCAAGGAAGCCCCGATGGTGCCCGCGACACCGCCCCCCACGCCGCCGCCCTTCTCCTCCATGCGGCCCGACCCCGTCTCCCCAGGGAATGATGGCTTCCCCTGGCTGTTCACCGGCCTGCTGGCCATAGCCGCGGGGCTGGCCGGCCTCGGCGCATGGCTCGGTCACCGCCGCAGGCGACGCTGAACGGCACCTGTTGCTGGCCTTCTATATCCCTTTAACATTGACATTTCATTTTTAATGCCCATACAGTTTTGCCTTGCCGGAGGTTCCATTCATGAGACCCGCCATCATTTCATTGCTGATCCTGTCCGCCTGCGCGGGTCCCAAGGACCGCACCGATCCGGTCGCAGCCTTTGCCCTGCCCGTCGAAAAGACCCCAGCGGCACCTGTCGCCGAGCCCGAAGGGGATCTGGACCTGCCCACCGCGCTGGCGCTGACCCTGCAGCACCATCCGCAGCTGCAGGGAGCTGGCGATCTCGACAGGCTCCGCACAGCCCGCGTGCGGACAGCCAGGGTGGGCCCCAACCCTGCCGTGGAACTGACCGCCGAGGACTTCCTGGGCTCAGGACCGTTCCGGGGCATCGGTGGCAGCCAGTGGACCCTGCAGGTGAGCCAGGTGCTCGAGCTGGGCGGCAAACCCCGGGCCCGCGTCCTGCTCGCCGAGACCGAGTCCGCGCTGGAGGCAGTGCAGTTTCAGTTGACCCGCCTGTCGGTGCTCTCCGCCGTCACGCTGGACTTCGCCAGGCTGGTCTTCCTGCAGGAACGCCAGATCAACCTCGCGGCCCAGCTCGGGAATGCCATGACCCTCGAGCAGGCCATCGCCGCACGCATCGAAGGTGGCAAGGAAAGCCCCATCCAACTCAAGCAATACCAGATCCAGCTGGCCCTGCTGCGGTTTGACCTGCAGGATCTGGAACGTCAGAAACAAGCCGCCCGGAGCCAGCTTTCTTCGAACTGGGGCAACTTCCGTCCGCGGTTCAAAGGAGTGATCGGCCGGTTCTCCACGCCGGAGAACCTCCCCTCTCCGGAAGAACTCAAGGCCCGCATCCAACGCCATCCCGAGCTCCAGCTTCGCCGGGCACGGATCGCCCAACTGCGCGCGCAGCGGGCCCTGGAAGGTCGACTGGCGGTTCCTGACGTGGAGCTCTCCCTCGGCGTGCGGATGGTGGCCGAGGATCGCAACGCCGCCATGGTCGGTGGGCTCTCCATGCATTTGCCGGTCTGGGACCGCCGACGCGAGGCCCGGGATCTGATCAGCGCACAGATCCGTACCGTCGAGCGCGATCTCGCCGCCCAGGAGTTCCTCCTCGAGCAGCAGACCGCCCGGAAGCTGGCCGAGTTCGGCCGTCACCGGGAGGAGCTCGTGATGCTCGAGAAGACCGTGCTGCCCGAGATCGAGGCCAACATTGCGCTCTTCCGGGAGGGTTTCCGGCTCGGAAAGTTCACCCTGCTGGAGATGCTCGACTCCCAGAAGGCCCTGTATGAGCTGCGCGAACGCATCCTCGCAGGCCGGCTTGCGCTGCAGACATCCATCCTCGAATTGGAATTCCTCACCGGTTTCCGCCTGGAGCAATGAGGCCCGTCATGAAGCTATTTCTCCTTTTGCCAACCCTTTCCATTGTTTTTCTGGCTGCAGCCTGCGCGGATCCGGCCACCCCAAAGGCGGACCTCCAGAAGAGCACCGAACTGACCATCGACGCCGAAAGGCTCAAACGAAGCGGTGTGGAGATCGCTGAAGCCTCCGGTGGAGAGTTGAAACGCACCCTTCCACTCCTGGGGAACATCGTCCCCAACGAGCACAACACCGTCAAGGTGGTCGCCGGCATCGGCGGGATCGTGCGGGAGATTCCGGTCTCTGTGGGCGACCTCGTCCCGGCCGACTCCCCTCTGGCCGTCATCGAGAGCAAGGAAGCCGCCGACGTCGCCTTCCAGTATCTGGAGCAGCAGCAGCGGTCCGGCTTCGCCAAGCAGGCCTACGATCGGGAGAAGACCCTCCTCGAGAAGCAGATCGGGACCCGCGAGAGCTATCAGAACGCCCAGAACGATCTGCGCAGGAGCTACCTTGATCTCCAATTGACCACGCAGAAGCTCAAGTTGCTGGGGCTGCTCGACGAAAAGGGTCAGATGATCAAGAACCGTAGCAAGATCAGTTCATTCACCCTGAAAAGTCCCATTGAAGGCACGCTCACAAGCCGGCACGCCGTGCGCGGGGAGTTCGCCCCGGCGGATCGGGAACTGTTCGTGCTGATGAACCTCTCGTCGGTCTGGCTCGAGGTGAAGGCACCCCAGACCGCCGTGAAGATGGCCCACGTGGGACAGGTCATCCAGGTCACCAACGAGGGCCTCGGGGTGCGCACCCGCAGCGTGGTGGTGTTCGTTTCGCCCATCGCCGATGCAACCTCCCGCACGGTGCTGGTGCGGCTGCTGCTGGCGAACCCCGACGGCCAGTGGAGGCCCGGCATCTGCGCCACGGCCGAATTCATCGACGAGAAGAAGACGGTCGCGGTGCGATTGCCCCGGGAGGCCGTCGTGACGCTGGATGACCAGACCTCCGTCTTCGTCGAGACGCGCCCCGGCGTGTTCACCCTCCGCAGGGTGGTCACGGGTCTTGAGGACTCCCTGCATGTCGAGATCACCCACGGCCTGAACCCCGGGGAACGCGTCGTGACACATCACGCGCTGTTCCTCAAGGGGGAATGGCTGTCGACGGAGCACTGACCCATGCTTCCATCCGTCATCCGCTTCGCTCTCAGCCAGCGCCTGCTGGTGGTGATTCTCACGCTCACGGTCGCGCTCATGGGCTGGTTCGCCTTCCGTGAGCTGCCCATCGACGCCTATCCCGACATCTCGACCACGCAGGTCCAGATCATCGTCAAGGCCGACGGCATGCCGCCCCAGGAGGTGGAGAGCCGCGTCACCCGCCCGCTGGAGACCGCCGTCCGCGGGATCCCGCACCAGACGATCCTGCGCTCGATGACCAAGTACGCCCTGACGGTCATCACCGTCGACTTCGAGGAGGGGACCGACATCTACTGGGCCCGCACCCAGGTCGGTGAACGCATCGCTCCGGTGCTCGTCGAGCTGCCCGACAACG
>JAHITJ010000194.1 GCA_018817795.1 Myxococcota bacterium
GTCCTGGATCAGGCGGAAGTGAACCGCCGGCTGGGCCAGCGCCATGTCCACGACGACGTCCTGCACATGGGACGCCTCGGTGGCCTCGGACTTGAGGAACTTCAGGCGCGCGGGCACGTTGTGGAACAGGTTCGCGATGGTGATCCGCGTGCCCGGCGTCATGGCCTCGACGAGCTCCCGCCGGCCGGACTCCCGATCAGGCGCCACGCCGTGGCCGAGCTCCATCTCCCGGGTCCGGGACAGGACCGTCAAGCGCGAGACCGAGGCGATGGAGGGGAGCGCCTCCCCTCGAAAACCGAAGGTGTGGATGTCTTCAAGGTCCGTCAGGTCATGGATCTTGCTGGTGGCGTGCCGCAACAGGGCCACCTTCAACTCGTCCGGCGTCATGCCGCAGCCGTCGTCAGAGATCGAGATCTCCTCGATGCCGCCGCGCCGCACCGACACCTCCACGCGGGTCGCGCCGGCGTCCAGCGCGTTCTCGACGAGCTCCTTGACGATCGATGCAGGCCGCTCGACCACCTCGCCGGCCGCTATCATGTCCACGAGTTGATCGGGCAGGACCCGGATCCGGCTGTCGCCGCTCATGAGTGCACCCCCGGAAATTTCAGGTTTTTCATGTGGAGACCGCGCGCGACAACGCCGTGTGCAGCTACGGCAACGCGACGATGAGGACCGCCACGATCGCGAAGAACACCACGCCGGCGCTGAACGTGACCACCAGGGAGGCGACGAAGTCGGATCCCATCTTGCCGCGCAGCGTGCGGGGGATGTGATTGAATCTGGCCATCGGAGAGGACATGCTATCGACGCTCCTGTGAAGGGATTATTTCTTCTCGAAGCGACGGACCAGGTCCATCAGGCGCGGCAGGGAGAAGCCGGCCAGCTTTTCACGGTAGCCGGAGTCCTTCATGCGGTTCTGGAGGGTCAGGACGTGATCAATCAACTTTTCCTTGGAACCGAAGCGCTCCTTCACCTGGGTGGAGACCTCGTGCAGGCGCAGCAGCTGGGTGTTGGCCGCCGTCAGCAGGCGCTCCTTGAGGTTCTCGCGCTCTTCCTTGACCTGGGCGAACAGATCGGCCACGGCCTGGGCGAGCTTTTCCTTGGAACCGAAGCGCTCCTTCACCATCGCGAGGGGGCTCACGGAAGCCGGAGCGGGTTTCTTATTGGCTTTCTTCTGCTTCTCAACGTTTTTCTTGTAGGTCTTCTTGGTCATCGAAATACTTCCTTTCGAGTATGTAAAAATGCTCCGGAAAATGCCGCCGGCCGGGCGTTTTTCTGCCCCCCGGATGCCATCCTCAGGGGAGTACGACCGGCCCGGTGGACGCATTCATACCAGAATCGCGCTCGAAGATCCAGTGTCCTGTTTCCTTGAGTGAGGAAACCATCCATGAGATCAGGAACTGCGTCTGGAAGCGATCCAGCCGGAACAGGATCCGGATGAAGCGGCCCCGGGAGACGACGCTCTCGTGATCCGTGGAGCCGTCGAGGCTGAAGCTCTTCTGGATGCGGGGCCCCAGCTCCATCAGTCCCTGGGACATGCCCAGGCGGATGAGCTCCTTGGCCTGGCGGGCGGACTCGGCGCTGGAAAAGCGCAGACGGATCTGCAGTTCGGCGTTCTGTTGGGAGTCAATGTTGAAATATCCTGAGAACTGTTCCAGCTGCGTGACGATCTGGGAGACCACCCTGGGCATCTCGGGCAGCTGGCGGGACACCTTCATACCGGCGAACCAGATGGCGCTGGTGCGGGGGATCGGAGCCGTCATCCTGGTGAACTCCAGGTTCGTGGAGAGCCGGGTGTCCGGGTTCTTCACGTTGGAGACCAGGATCACCTTCTCGGAATGGGGGGAGATGCGGAGGTTCCGCCCCTCATAGGAGACGACCAGCTCCTTGCCTTCCCGGGAGAACGGAGGCAGGTCGGCGTTGGGAAGCTTGCCGGCGATGTTGTAGACGCGCTCGAGGGTCTCGGTGGAGGAGAAGTTCCCTGTGAAGGCGGCCACCGCGCGGGCCGGGACCCACGACGTGGCGTCCATCGACAGGCCCACCACGAGGGCCTGCACGGACTTGCCCGGGGAGAGCCCCAGGAAGGTCAGCGCGTTCTGTGCCATGAACCAGGGCGGCACCAACTTGGCTGCCTGATCCAGGAGACCGGCCTTGTGGAACGCCGCGAGGTTGACGCCCAGCACCAGTTGACTGTCGGACGGGATCGGCAGCTCGGTGAAGCCGCCGCCCTCAAATTCGACGGGGGCGAGCACCGGAGGCTGGACCAGCGGCAGCGTCTCCTTCTCGGCCTTCTCGGTGATGTCCCGGCAGGCCCTCATCTTTTCGCCCTCGTCGGCGTCGGAGACCATCTCCCGATGGCAGGAGAAGTGAGTCAGGAAACCCATGATAAAAACGAGACCTGAGACCGGAAAACGCAAAGTCCGCATGTCACCTCGAGGAGCCGCAGGGGCCGGCCATGGTGTGGGCATGATACGAAGATCGCACCAGAGGACCCGAGTGTACCGCCGAAAAACCCATTTCCAGCGCTTCTGCGCGCAACATATCAAATTCCCCGGGAGAAAGGAACCTCTTCACCGCGACATGGGTCCGGCTCGGGGCCAGGTACTGTCCCAGGGTGACCCGGGCCACGCCGGCGGCGCGCAGATCCCGCAGCGTCACGAGGATTTCTTCGTGCGTCTCTCCGAGGCCCAGCAGCAGGCTGCTCTTCACCGGGATGCCCGAGGCCGCCGCATGCGCCAGCACGACCAGCGAGCGATCGTAGTCGGCCATGGGACGGATCTCCGGGGAGAGGCTCCGCACGGTCTCGATGTTGTGTGCAAACACCGTGGGGGCGGCGGCCAGCACCACGTCGACGGCGTCGAGGTTCCCGCCGAAGTCCGGGACCAGCGCCTCCACCGCCGGACAGGCGGCGGACACGGCCCCGATCACCGCTGCCCAGTGGGCGGCGCCACCATCGGGCAGATCATCCCGCGTGACCGAGGTGAGCACTGCATACCGCATCCCCAGCTCGCCGAGCACGCGGGCGACCTTCTCCGGCTCGTCCGGATCCGGCGGACCGCAGGCGGCGTTGGGCTCCTCGTCGCCGGCGTGGCGCACGTCGCAGAACCGGCAGTTGCGGGTGCAGACGTCGCCGAGGATCATCACGGTGAGGGTCCCGTGGGCCCAGCACTCGGCCAGGTTCGGGCAGGAAGCCTCGGTGCAGACCGTCACGAGCCCGTTTTTGCGCAGCCTCGTCTTCACCTCGGCGAAGGCGCCGGCGCCCGGCAGAGGAACTCGCAGCCACGGCGGTTTCTTTATGGATGATCCACGCGGCTCGGTCATAGCCGGGAATCCATCCGCTCCACCGTCGCGCGCAGCACGCGGAAATCAGTGTACAGCGTCGTGGCCAGGGGCCTCTGCAGGGGTTCCTGGCGGACCATGCGGCGCACGATGCGGGAGAACCCCGGGTGGATCGCCAGGTCCGGCGCCATCTCGTGCATCGGCGGCACCTTCTCGGTCAGGTGCATCATGAGGATCTTCTGAACCTCCCCGTGATCGAACGGACGAACGCCGGTCATCATCTCGTAGGCCATGATGCCCAGCGCATAGACGTCGATCGCGCCGGTCAGGTCCTGATCCATGGTGATGCGCTCGGGTGCGATGTACTGCGGCGTGCCGAACAACTGCCCGTCGTGGGTGATGGGTGTGCCCTTGAGCAGTTTGGCCATCCCGAAGTCGATCAACTTGACCGTCTTTCCGCCCGGCGAGCAGAGCATGATGTTCTCCGGCTTGATGTCGCGGTGGATGATGCCGTTCTCGTGACAGGTGGCCAGCGCGGAGATCACCGGGATCAGGATATCGAGTATCTCGATCAGCTCGAGCCGCTCACGGGCCATGAGCACGTCTCGCAGCGAGGAGCCCTCGAGCCACTCCATCTCGACGTAGGGCGCCCCCTCACTGGTGGTGCCGTGGCCGAGATAGCGCACCACGGCCGGATGCTCGATGCGGGAGAGGATTTCCATCTCGCGTCCGAGCCGGCGGATGTCCTCCTCGTCGGTGATGTCCTTGAGCACTTTGAGCGCGACCGTGTTTCCGGTTTTTCGGTTGCCCGCCCGGACCACCTTGGCCACGGCGCCCTCCCCGAACTCGCTGGAAAGCTGGTAATAATCAGGAAAAGACATGAAAAAACCCCGGCGCGTGATGTCATCGCGCTTGCTGCGTAACATAATGGAATTGAGAAAACGCACAACCCCCAATTTCTCGTGATGCGGATGAAATTCCGGTCGAGATCCTCACCGGGAGGGGGCCACGGGGGATGCATCCGCCAGGGCAGTCGAGTTCTAACTCAATTTATTCGCTGAAGGGTCCACTCCCCCCGAAATCGAAATCGATTTCATGCGTGATCACTTAAGCAATGTACGGCGAAGTTGGCGATGACTTGATATTTCAACCTGCAGCATATCCAAAAACCATCGGTACCGATTTCGATTTCGATTTCGATTTCGACCGGAAC
>JAHITJ010000195.1 GCA_018817795.1 Myxococcota bacterium
CCTCCGTGCCGATGGCCCTCCCGGCGCGGCGCCCACCCGGACCCCACGGTTTTTGTCGCTCAGCTTTTCTTTTGCCTCCGCGTGAGGTACCCTCGACAGCTGTTTACGGCCCGGGGACCGTCCTTCCCCCTCCAAGGAGTCCCATTGATGAAAGTCTGCCCGTCCTGTCACAGTCTGGAAGGATGGGATTTCTGTCCCCGCTGCGGGCGCGTCCTCGAAGGTGGCCCCGATCCCCTGTTCATCTGCACGCTCGGCTGGTCCCGCTCCAAGGAGTACGAAGGCCTGCTCGCCCGCTTTCAGGCCGAGCCGGGGTATTCCTGCCGTGAAACCGCGGAGGAGATCCTCCATCAGGTGCCGCTGGCCGACCTTCCCGCGGCCGAGAATCTCGTGAAGCGGTATGGCCGTGCCATGCTGTGGAAGGAGACCCGCTTCGACACCGCCTCCGGAGAGTCGTTTGATCTGCACGGCCCCGTGGGGGTCTGCTTCCTGAGGCATGTCCTGGAGGGGTCAGCGCCCTGCCTGCGTGATGAACCCTGTCCGTTTCTGGGGCCGATGGAGCCGGTCGAACCCGGAGTCGCCGGCGGTTTTCAACTGGCCGCGCACCTGATCGGTTCGACGCAGGCCCTGTTCTGCCCCTTTTCCTGGGAGCTGGTCCGCCGTGCCGCAGGTTTCCTGGCAGATCCCATGCTCGCCCCGTTCGTGGCCGCCCGCGCCAGGGAGGCCCTGGACGAAGGGCTGCTGCTGATGGACGCCGTTGGCGCGTTCACGGCCCGCCGGGCCGATCCCGGCTGCCACTATGAGACGAAGACCCCGGAGCACATTCCGGCCGGCGCCACCTGGGCCGCGATGAGCGGTGATCTGGAGGTGGCCGTCGTCGACGATCAACTTCGCGCCTTTCCCGAGCCCGAGAAGATGGCCCATTGGCTGTCCGCCTCGCTGGTGGCGCCCACGACCCGGGGACGCCATGTCGCGGTGCCGGCGCTGCAGTCCACCGAGCCCTGCTTCATCGTGTTCGAGCGAGGCCGCCCGCCCGTGCGCTGCGGACCCTTCCCCATGCCGTTCGCGGTGGACCCTCAGGTGCGCCATGTGGTCTACGTGACCGCCGGTGGCCTCAGCGAGCCCGCCGCGGTCGTCCTCGTCGGTCTGGTGTCGGACGTCTCCGAGCCTTTCTGGATCCGGCTGCACACGTGGCCCGCTCCCGAGAGCGTCCGCCAGCTCGTCACCGAGGGGGGGGCTGTGGCGATCCTGGATGAGTCCGGGGAGATCACGCGCTTCTTCAGCAGCGGGGAGCCGGTGGCGAGACGGACCTTCGACGGGTGCTCGCAGGTCTGCTTCGCCGGACCCGAGGTCCTGGCCGTGCTCTGGCAGGACGGCTGGAAGTTGACGCTGTGGAGGTCCGACGGGAGCAGCGACGACTATTCCCTGCTGCTGCCGGTGCAGGCCCTGTATCCGACCAGCGCCGGGAACCTCGTGTGCGGCAGTGCCGCCCGGATCACCGAGATCTCGGCCTCCGGCGAGATCCTGGATTTCCGCGTCGGAAACGCCCTGTGGATGTCCGCGCGCGGCTACATGGAGCGGACCGGTGACAGTTTCACCTGGCATGTGCTGGATCAGACGCCGGTGGAGGACCGGTTCTGGGACGAGCAGCCTTCGTCGATGAAGGTCGCCGGGCTGCCGGCTGACACGGATCTGACGCGGCCCCAGGCCCGGCTGATGCTCGAGATCGTGTCCTATTTCCTGTTCAGTTCCCTGCCCCGGGACGAGGGCGGCGGCTGGACGCGGCTGCGGAGCGCGGCCCCGTTGAAGATCCGGCGCGAGCTCGACGCCACGCTGAAGGCCTACCCCTGGCTGGCGCAGCTGGATGCGCCCGCGCAACAGTGGCCGGTCACCGAGACCGTGCTTGATGAATTCCATCACATGTGACGCAGGAGGCATCCTCATGAGTATCGGACATCTCGACAGGCTCGCGGGCCAGCCCCTCTCCGGGGAGGGCCTGCATGCGGTGGTGAAGAAGATCCTGGTCAGCCCGGCCGACGGCTGGAGCGACCACGTGATGCGCGTGTTCGAGCTCGGACCGGGCGGCCACACGCCGCGGCACGCACACGACTGGTTTCACGTCAACTACGTCATCTCCGGGGAGGGCTCCCTGTTCCTGGACGGCGTCGAGAACCCGATGACCGCGGGCGCCTACGCCTTCGTGCCCGCCGGGGCCGAGCACCAGTTCCGGAACACGGGCACGGGGACGTTCCGGTTCATCTGCATCGTGGCCGAGGCCCAAGACCGCGGATACCTGAAGTGACGGGGTCCGGGGCGTGAGAGTCTCCCTTCCCACCAGGCTATTCCTGGGGTTTGCCCTGCTGCTGTTGTTGTTCTCCGGGCTGCAGGTCTGGGGCCTGCTCGGCCTGCAGCGGCTGGGCGACGAGTTCGCCAAGATCAACCGGTTCCATCTGAACTTCTCCCATCAGGTGTTCGCCCTCGAGACCAGCCAGTCCCAGTTGTTGCTGCTGCTCAAGAACCTGTCCACCCAGGAACCCGAGATCGATGCCCGCCGGAGCCCGGCGCTCCTCAACCGCTGGCTGAAGGTCACCTCCGAAAAGCGCAACGAGACGTATGCGAAGGTCCGCGCCACGGTGGCCCAGAACCTCGACCACCTGCGCGAGGACGAGGCATCTTATTATAAGGGCACCCTCGCACCGGCGCTGGCCCTGCTGGACACGGAGTGGAAGCAGGTCCAGGAGCTCTGGACGGCGGGCTTGTCGACCGGCCTGGACCGCACCGACCTCAAGGCGCTGTTCCGGAAGGAGAACCTGCTGCTCTCGCGCATTCGCCAGCTCGTGGGGACCGCCCGCACCCGTGTGCGGCATCTGGCCACGCGCATCGAGGACAACGAGCGCGACCTGCTGCGCATGCAGATCACCCTGCTGGTGGTCGCCTTCGTGCTGGCGCTGGGCATCATCGTCCTGTCGTACCGCCCGCTGCGGGTGCTGGCCCGTCTCACACAGGGCGCGCGCCGGCTGGGGCAGGGGGACTTCTCGCACCGCATCGAGGTCACCGGGCAGGACGAGCTGGGGCAGCTGGCCTCGGAGTTCAACTCCATGACCGAGGCGATCCTCGAGCGCGAGGAACGCCTGATCCGCTCCGAGCAGCTGGCAGCGGCGGGCAAGCTCTCGGCCCAGATAGCCCACGAGCTGCGCAATCCCCTCGCGGCGCTCTCGTTCCAGGTCGAGCTGGTGTCGGACCTGTGCCGGGACCTGCCCGAGGGGACCGCGCGCGACGAGATGGGCGAGATCCTCACACAGGTCCTGAAGGAAGTGGACCGGCTCACCGGCATCTCCGAGGAGTACCTGGTGTTCGCCCGGCTGCCCAAGCCCCAGTTGAAGCCCCTGGCGGTCAACCCGTTCCTGGCCGACTTCTGTCACTTCCTCGAGGGTGAGCTCGAGCTGGGGAAGGTGAAGCTGGAGCTTGCGACCGCCCCGTCGGATCCGAGGATCGCCGGTGACGAGGGCCTGCTGCGCCAGGTGATGCTCAACCTCGTGCGCAACGCCCGCGAGGCCATGCCCGACGGCGGCCTGCTGCGCCTACAGGCGCTTGCCGAGGCGTCGGACGTGGTCATCACGGTGACCGACACGGGCGAGGGCATCTCCGAGGCGGCACAGAAGCGGCTCTTCGAGGCCTTCTACACGACCAAGACGCACGGCTCGGGCCTGGGCCTGACGGTGTGCATGCAGATCCTCAACCAGCATGGCGGTTCCATCGCCGTGCACAGTTCCCCGGGCGGCGGCGCCCGGTTCGAACTCAAACTGCCGGCGCTGCAGGACGCGCCGGACTCCGCGGAGGGCTGAGATGGCGAACACGGCGGCGGTCTTCCATACCTTCTGCGAACCACCATTGCGGCCCCTGGCCCGCGAACTCGAGCTCCTGGAGGGCCACCCCTGCACGGTGTATGCCCTCTCGGCCCGGCTCGACGGCTTCGACAGCAGCCTGAACGTGGTGTTCGGTCACAACCAGACCTGTGCGGTCCCCAAGCTGCCCGTGACCCATCCTGCGGGGCGGCTGCGGCGCAGCTTCTGGCGGCACTTCGCCCGCGCCGGGCATGAACTGGTGATCGCCCCCTCGGGGCCCGAGGCGCTCACGGCGATGCCCATGGCACAGTTCTTCAACCTGCCGCTGGTGTGCTTCCTCTCCGGGGCCGACCTGACGTGGCTGTTCCGCCCCGACGGCCCGGATCCCGCCGCCCGGCGTTACGCCGCCCGCAAGGGTGAGTTGTTCGCAGGGGTGACGTGCTTCGTAGTGCCCTGTCCGTCGTTCTATGAGCTGCTCTCCGAGTGCGGCTGCCCGCGGGACAAGATTCGGCTGCATATCAGCGGGCTTTCGCTGGAACCCCCGCCACCTTCGCCTCAGAACCGCCGGCCCGTCATCCTGCTGCCGGTCCCGCCTGCGCCCGTGGGGGGGCTCGACATCGCGCTGACCGCGTTCGAGCTTTTGCACGCCAGCGCCCACGAGGCCCAGTTGTGGATCCTGGCCGACGAGGCGCAGCGGAAAGCCCTGCGGCCCCGCATCGACGCATCACCGGCACGCGGGGACCTGTTTCTGGTGGCCGAGGGCGATGCCGAAGACGCCTGGAATCGCGCCGACCTTGTGCTGTCTCCACCGGTGGTGTCACCGGGCTTCTTCTTCGACGCCCCCGGCCGCGCGATCCTGGAGGCCTCCGCCCGCGGCAAGCCGGTGGTGGCCACCTGCCATGCCGGCGCAGCGGACCGCGTCGCCGCCGACGTCACCGGGCTGCTGATCCCGGAGCGCGACGCCGTGGCCATGGCCGACGCCCTCGCTCGCCTGCTCGGCGACCCCGACCTGCGTGCCGAGCTGGGCCGGGCCGGCCGCGCCAAGATGGAGCTGGAGTACGCCCTGCCGGTCACCTCTGTTCGGCTGGAGAAGCTCCTCTCCGGGGTGGTCGCCGGTCCGGGGTAAGACCCGTTTTTTTCGTCCTGCTGCACCGTGGCCTCCCGGATCAGTTACGTCCCGAGCAACCGGAGCATTTACTTCGGTTTTCGGGTGGTTCGCCCATGAGTTCTGCGATCGCGGGGCCATCGGGACCGGAAAAGCGCGAAGGCGTCAAGCCGCAGCGCAAGACGGTCCCGTAGGGAGCCGCTCGAAGACGAACGGACCCGCGTTTTTCCAGGTGGATTACCAATCGGAACCGCTTCCTGCGGTCGGAACCGCTTCCTGCGGTCCATCGAATCGTGAATGTGGGAAAGAGAAGGGTCGTCGGGGAGCGCGGCGCCGGCTGCTCGACCTGCTCTTCACGCGCAAGGAACAATGGCCGAAAGAATGGCTGGGAAAAGGGTCTTGTTCGGGAGACGTTATCTGCTATTCTATTGCATCGGGAGAGTGTGGCCATGACGCGAAAATCAACAGGGTTCCTGTATTTCCTTTCCTTTTTCCTGCTGCTGGTCGGCTGCGACACGAAGACAAAGAACGTGAACTCCTGCGGGGACAACTTCATTGATCCCGGGGAGGAGTGCGACGGCACAAACTTGCAGGAGCAGACCTGCGCGTCGCTGGGGCACTACAATCTCACGGGGACGTTGGTCTGCCGCAGCGACTGCCAGTTCGATCGAACCAGTTGCGGGGGCCGCTGCGGAGATGGCGACGTGGACTCCGGCAACGGGGAAGAATGCGATGGATCCGATCTCAACGGCAACAGTTGCCAGAGCCTGGGCTATGGCGGCGGCGTGCTCGGCTGCACCGTGCTGTGCCAGTACGACAAGACGGGGTGTACCAACGCCTGTGGCAATGGCTACGTCGAAGGAGAAGAAGCCTGCGACGACGGCAACAACCGCGAGATGGACGGCTGCCATTCCGACTGCACGATCGAAGAAGGCTGGTCCTGCGATGACGCGAATCCGAGCCACTGCACCACGGTCTGCCTCGATGGCCTGGTCGTCGGGGAAGAGGAATGCGATACGACCAACCTCAATGGCCGGACGTGCCAAAGCCTGGGTTACTACGGCGGGGAACTGGAGTGCAACTTCTCCTGCACGTTTGAAATGGATGCCTGTGAAGCGGAGGGGCGTTGCGGCGACGCGCTGCTGCAGGCCACCTACAACGAGATGTGCGACGGAGACAATCTGGCCGGACAAACCTGCCTGACGTTGGGTTATCAGGGCGGCGTCCTCTCCTGCGCTCCGGACTGCAGCGACTTCGACCTCTCGAATTGCACGCTCGTGAACGAGTGCGGTGACGGCGCCGTGCAATCCGGCAACGGCGAGGTCTGCGACGGGGAGAACCTCAATGGACAGTCCTGCGTCACGCGCGGCTACTACGAGGGAACGCTCGCCTGTCTATCACACTGCATGGCGTTCGATGAAACGCAGTGCCGCTACAGTTGCGGAGACGCCACGATCCAGGCGGCCTACGGCGAGGTCTGCGACGGCGCCAACCTCGCCGGGGAGACCTGCCAGTCCCGCGGCTACTACAGCGGCACGCTGGCGTGCAACTCCAACTGCACCGGCTTCAACGTGACCGGCTGCGCCGGCTACTGTGGCGACTCCTCGGTCCAAACCGCCAACAATGAGGTCTGTGACGGCAACAACCTGAACTCCCAGACCTGCGTCTTCCAGGGCTACTACGGCGGCACGCTGACCTGCAGCACCAACTGCCTGACCTTCGGCCTGGCCGGATGCATCTCCGTGGGCCGCTGCGGCGACGACACCATTCAGGCCGGCTACGGTGAAATCTGCGACAACTACAATCTCAACGGGCAGACCTGTTCCAGTCGCGGCTACTACGGGGGCGCCCTGGCCTGCGGGAGCACCTGCACCGCGTTCAACGAGACCGCCTGCGCCGCCGTGGGCAAGTGCGGAGATGGCGCGATTCAGGCGAGCTACGGCGAAGTCTGCGACGGCGCGAACATGAACGGCGAGACCTGTGAAACCCGCGGCTATTACGGCGGCACGCTCGCGTGCAACCCGAACTGCCTCCTGTTCACGACCACCGACTGCGCCAGCGTCGGCCGCTGCGGTGACGGCATCGTTCAGACAGCGTTTGGTGAGGAATGCGACGGAGCCGATCTGAACGGGGAAACCTGCGCGGACGCGGCGCTCGGACTTCCATACGGCGCCCTTGCCTGTGGAAGCGATTGCCGGCTCGTGACGACGGGCTGCCGGGCTGATTTCGTCACTTTGGTCGACGTCCCCGGCGGCACGTTCCAGCGGGACGCCACGCCGACGAACCTGAGCACGGTGTCCGCGTTCCGCATGAGCGAGACGGAGATCACGCGGGAGCAGTTTTCCGCAGTGATGGGAGTGGACCCGAGTAATCTTTCATACTCGACAGGGGTCAACGACCCGGTACAGATGGTGAGGTGGTACGCCGCGATCGCGTTCTGCAACAAGTTGAGCCTGCTGGAGGGGAAAACGCCGGTGTACACGGTGAGTGGCGTGGACTTCGCCACGCTGGATTACGCGCAGATTCCGACGGTAAACGACGCGACCTGGAACGCGGCGACGGCGAACTGGGCGGCCGACGGGTACCGGCTGCCCACCGAGATGGAGTGGATGTGGGCTGCGATGGGGGCGGACACGGCCAATCCGGGTGTTGTCAACACGACAGGGTATCTGAAGGCGTTCGCGGGCAGCACGGGCAGCAATCTCGTTGACGATTACGTCTGGTACGCGGACAACAGCAGTGGCACCAAACCCGTGGGGACGAAATTTCCCAACGAGTTGGGTCTGTATGACATGAGCGGCAACGTCATGGAGTGGTGCTGGGACTGGTACGTCACTTATCCGGTAGGCGCCGTGACTGATTATCGTGGGGAGACGCCAGGCACCACCAGAATCAGACGCGGAGGAAGTTACAGTTATAGTGCAGGCTATGTAAACGTCATTTATCGCGGAAACTCCAACCCATATATGCTCAATTACAACAATGGTTTCCGGGTGGTTCGCCCATGAGTTCTGCGGAATGCCAGGGCATTCCGCTGGATGCGGGAGCACCCTGAAGACTCGCATCCGCAACGACCATCACTGGAACACGGACTGCGACCGCCCCGCGGTCGCCGGACACACGGACTGCCGCCCACGGACCCACGGACGCTTCTTCTTCTCTTTTCTTCTTCTCCCAGGCGGCCCGGTCCGTGAGTGTCCGTGCTTGGCGACCGGGGGACCGGTCGCTGGCTTCTCCAGGTCCGTGAGTGTCCGTGCGCGTCCGTGGGGCCGCCTCTTCTGCTTCTGCTTCTCCAAGTCCGTGAGTGTCCGTGCGCGTCCGTGGGGCCGCCTCTTCTGCTTCTGCTTCTCCAAGTCCGTGGGGGTCCGTGCAGGTCCGTGCACGGGCCGATTCTTCGTCCGTGGCCCCTGGTGGGGGGGAGATCTCTTTGTGGGGTGATCCCGGTTCTTCATGCGTTGATGGATCACGGGTGCAAGTTGGTATAAAAGGCGCAAGTGTTTGAAAATATTTAAATATTCTGGTATGAAAAGCCAGATAAATGAGTATTGACATGCGAACGTTGTTTGTGCACAAAGAAAAACGCGATTCATGGATGAAACGCCACGTTCCATATGGCTCAACGCGTTGCTCATGCGCCATGCAAGGCGCCTGAAGTGACCGGTGGAACGACCTGAAGTCGGGCCGGGAACACTCTGAAGTCGAGTCTGGAACGACCTGAAGTCGGAGCGTGAACACCCTGAAGTCGGGTCTGGAACGACCTGAAGTCGGGTTTGGAACGACCTGAAGTCGGGTCGGGAATGCCCTGAAGTCGGGTCGTGAACACCCTGAAATCGGGTCGGGAGCGACCTGAAGTCGGGTCTGGAACGACCTGAGGTCGGAGCGGGATCGTCATGGTGGCGGTCTTCGCGGGAATTACTATTTTTCGTGAAAGGACAAGTCAGACATGCTGGATCAAAGACTGGTGGAGAAGGGGCGGCAGTTCGCGGTGGACGCCGTTCAGAAACAGGGCCTGTTTAGCTATGCCAGCGCCCGGGAACACCAGGCGCCGCTGCAACTGCGCGGGTGGCCCGAGACCATGACCGATGACCTCAAGGCCGCCGTGGATGCGCTGGCGGCGTTTTTGGCCGCCCGGGGCGTCTCCTTCGACGAGGCCAAGGGCCTGACGCAGGAAGAAGGCGCCGCCCGGTCCGATGGCAAGGTGCTGATCCGGGTCCTGCGCGAAGCCCTGATCATCGTGCTCAAGAAGGGGCCCGTCGAGGGCGTGTCCATGGAGCAGTTCACCAATCCGGGCAGCGCGCTGCAGTCCACGAAGGAGATCGCCGCCTACCTCAATGCCATCGGGCCCAAGCTGGTTCCGGTGGACGCGCAGTTGGGGCGGTTCTTCGAGGGGCAAAAGGCGTCGGAGCTGGTCAAGGCGGCGTGGGAACGCCTGCGCATGGCGGACATGACCCAGGAGCAGGCGCGCAAGGACCTGCCCCAGGAGACGCTGGCGCTGCTGGAGCTCAAGGGTCGCGTGATCGATCTTGTCGAGGAGCTCAACGGCGTCGCCCGCATCGCCTTCGAGGGTCAGGCGGAGCTCCGCGCGAAGTTCAACAAGGACCTGCTGTACCACGGCCGCCGTTCGCACGCCAAGGCTGCCCCCGGCGACGCCCCCGGCAACGCGCCCGTCGCGCCCGAGGCGTAGGCCTCCGGTCAGTCGGCGTTATGCTCAGGGCAGTCGAGTTCTAACTCAACTAATTTGGTGAATGGTCCACTCCGCTCGAAATCGAAATCGAAATCGAAATCGAAATCGAAATCGGAACAGGAGTACAGTGCAGGTTCAGCCAGCCAGAAATAGTTCTTGCGATTGCCCTGACTTCCCCCCCTGAGATTTTTTTCCCGTGGCGGTTGCCAAGTCCGCAACCGGACTTATAGTCTGCGACCCGTGAGACACGACGCGTTTTTTCGGCTTCACAGGTCTCAGGACAGGGCAAAACCTATGAAAACACACTCCACCACCATCGTCGCCGTCAAGAAGGACGCACGGGTGGCCATCGCCGGCGACGGCCAGGTCACCCTCGGAAACGGCATCATCAAGAACCACGCCAAGAAGGTCCGCCTGCTCGCGGGCGGCAAGATCGTCGCCGGGTTCGCCGGCTCGGCGGCCGATGGCATCGCGCTGCTCGAGCGGCTCGAGCAGAAGCTCGATGGGCATACCGGCAACCTC
>JAHITJ010000196.1 GCA_018817795.1 Myxococcota bacterium
ATCCAGATCTGCTGGAGCTTGACGTAAACGCCGGCGCCCAGGGGACAGGTGTCGCAACGCAGGTCGAGCTTGATGACCGTTGATGTCCAGGTGGAACCCGCATCGCGCGTGGGAGCCACCGTGAGCGCGGGTCCGGCCGACACGCCGGCCTCCCAGGTCTGGGAGAGGAAGAGGAACGGCCTGGATACGCCCACAAGCAGGGTCGCATTGCCCACGAAGGCTGTGCCTGCGAAGAAGGCTAGATCCAGGCCAGCCGAGGCGCGCACGTTCCATCTGGGAAACAGTCCGGACAGGGCGATTTCGCCGGCCCCATTAAGCGCGACAGCGGTGGTGGACACGCCTTCGGCCATGCGGCCGTTGAGGTTGAGCAGCGTGCCTCCGCCCCCGGTCCCGGAGAGTCGGGGCTTCTGGGCGGATGCTGGGTTGGACGTCCAGAGCAGGCACAGACAGCAGGTCGCGGCGAAGAGCTTCATGGGTTCACTTCTTCTTGTTGGCCTTTCGGGCCTTGCGAGAGTCCTTGCGCTTCTTCTTGAGCTTGTCCTTTTCAGCTGAGGACAACTGCGGACGCTTCTTTACCGGCCCGCCGGGCCCCATGGGATCGTCGCCCGGTCCGGGACCCCCCATGCCGCCCATGCCGGTGAAGCTCATCAGTTCGTCCATGTTGAGCTCTTTCATGGCCTTGAGCTGGGAGAGCTGCTTGAACCCGGGGATCTTGCTGAGCAGGCCGCGGTTCTGGCCCATCGCGCCCATGATCTGGCGCATGGTGACGAAGCGGATCAGCAGTTGACGGACATCCTCGTCCTGGCGGCCGCAGCCGCGCGCGACGCGGGCGATGCGGCGGTCATCGAAGGTGATGGGGATCTTCTTGGCCTGCTTCATCTTCATACGATTGAGCCAGTCGCCCGGCAGTTGGAAGAAAAGGTCGGGCTTCTTGCGTTCGGAGGTGGTCATCGAGTGGATGATCGCCTCGATGCGCGTCAGTTCGCGGTCGTCGAGGACGATGTCCTTGGGCAGGCCGTCGGGGAAGAACGGCAGCTTCTCGATCATGTCCTTGAGCGAGCCCATCTTCTGGATCATGCGGATCTGCTCGAGGAAGTCGGCCATGTCGAACTTGCCCGCGAGCATGCGCTCGGCGTCCTCTTCGGCCTTCTCGGCGTCCACGACGCCTTCGAAGTCCTTGACCAGGCCCACGACGTCACCCATGCCAAGGATGCGCTGCGCCATGCCCTCGGGGCGGAAGACCTCGAGCTTGTCAAGGCTCTCGCCGATGCCGAGGAACTTGATCGGCCGTCCCGTGACGGTCTTGACCGAGAGCGCGGAGCCGCCGCGGGCGTCGCCGTCGAGCTTGGTGAGGATCGATCCGGTGATGCCCAGCCGATCGTCGAAGGCCTTGGCCGTCTTCACCGCGTCCTGACCGATCATGGAGTCGAGCACGAGGAAGATGTTGCCCGGATTCACACGCTTCTTGATCTCGGACAGTTCCTCCATGAGCACTTCATCAATGGCCAGGCGACCGGCGGTGTCCAGCAGCACGGTGTCGCGACCGTTCATCTTCGCATGCAGGACTGCGCGCTCGCAGATACCCGGGGGATCCTTCACGCCTTCCTCGAAGTACACGGGGTAGCCCAGGCGTGCGCCGAGCACCTTCAACTGCTCCACGGCCGCAGGGCGGTACACGTCGGCGGCGACCAGCAGCGGCTTGCGTTGATGGGTCTTTTCGAGGAAGCGGGCCAGCTTGGCGCACGTGGTGGTTTTGCCGGAACCCTGCAGACCGACCATCATGAACACGGCCAGCCCCTTCTTGGGCATCTCCAGGGAGGTGTCCACGGGACCCATCAGTTGCACGAGCTCGTCGTAGCAGGCCTTGATGAAGTGCTCGCCCGGGCTGACCTTCATCTTCTGCCCGGCTTTTCCGCTGGACTTCAGTTGCAGGATCTGGCCGGAGAGCCGCTCCTTGACCTTGTTGAGGAAGTCCTTGGCGACCTTGAAGTCGACATCGGCTTCGAGCAGCGCCATGCGCACATCGCGCAGGGCATCGGAAATGTTCTCTTCGTTGATCTCGGCGACACCCATCAATTTGTGTCGTGCCGCGCGGAATCCGTTGGTCAGGGTATCAAGCATGGTCCAATCTCCGTCCAGCTATAACTGATGTTCGATAAAGTACAGCAGCAGGTATTCCTCTGCAATGCGCTTGGGGCCAGCAGCTCCGGTCACGCGGCGGCTGCGGGCTTCCTGGATTCGCTTCTTGAAGAAGCGATAGATTCCGAGGGAGCGTTCCTGGAGGCTGTCCATCGCGCCTCTGGGTAACCCGGATGCATCTAAGTCCAGACCCGCCGTGGATGCAAGACCGATTCGATCCCTCTCCTGCGTTTTTTCCTGCAATTCCTCGTAGGTGGTTCCAAAGAGGAATTCCTGGAAGGCTTCGGTGATTTCGGTCTCCTCGAAGTTGTCGGCGAAGAACTCCACGAAGTGCGGGGTGGCCCCCAGGCTCAGCAGGGAGGTAATCTCGGAGATGCCCATGAGCGTGCCGATGGTGACGCGGACCTTGCGACGGGCCTCCCAGATGCTCTCCATCAGGGGGGCAAAGTGGCGAAGGGCCTGGATCGCAGCGTCTTCCCAGAGCGTGATCAGGAAGCGGGCGGCGTCGCGGCGGTGCTTCTCGGCCACCTGCGGGGAGGAGACCACGGAAGCGAGCAGCTCGGCCGTCATGCGGTTGTAGATCCGGCCGACCAGGCATCGCTCGAGGGTGCGCAGCAGGACGGTGCGGTCCTCCGGATCGGTGATGCGTCCTTCGACGGCGGCACCGAGGTAGCCCCAGAAACTGATCTCGAGGTCGATCAGGGCCTTGCCGATGATGGTGCGTCCCGGCAGGCGCAGGTCGAAGTCGCTCAGGTGGGCGAAGCCGAGGATGTCGATCTCGGTGTCGAGGGGGTCCCCACCGACGAGCCGGGCCCGGTCGACCTCGGGCATCTCCAGCACCAGGGCATGAAAGCGCTGGATCCGGTTCCACTTCAGGCAGATCCGGGAGACGAGCGCTTCCTGGCCGCGCTCACGGGCCAGCAGGTCGACGACATCAAGGATCAGCCCGAACTCTTCGGACGTGAAGGGACCCACGTTGGGGCGGATTTCCGGTGCGACTGCGGAGGGGGGCATGAAGCCTGGGACTAGTGGTTGAAGCGGGCGCCGAGGCCGAACTGCAGGTATTGGTCCGACGCGCTGTCGGCGGAGCGGGCACCCTTGTCGTTGAAACTGAACTGGTAGCGGGAATAATCAAAGGTCACGACGATCTCAAGCTGCTGCGTCAGTTTGTAGCCGAACAGGAAGCGGAGGCCGAGTCCGTACAGGCTGGATTCGCCGTAGTACTCACCCTCGGCCAGATCGCCGGCACCCAGGGGAAGGTAGAAGCTCAGACCAGCCTCCACGACCGCGACATTGGCGAGATTCATGCGGATATCGGCGCCCAGGTCGATCGAGGAGTAGGACACGCTCGGGACATCCAGGACGTTCTTCTTGGCGAAGCTCCAGGTGCGCATCGCGTAGCCCAGACGCGGCGTGAGGTGGATGTTCTCGCCGATGGGATGCCGGTACAGCAGGCCCGCGTTGATGTCCATGACGGTCGTTGCGACCTTGTTGTCCTTGTCATTGGCGGGATAGCTCTCGAACGCGGGCAGGAACATGGCGGAAAGGTTCAGGCCGAAGCGGGCTCCCATGGATTCCTTGTCGCCGGCGAGCGCCAGCGGATAGAGCGCCACCTTGAGTTGGGGGGCCAGGCTCGGAGCCGAGGTCTTGTAGTAGGGCTCGGTGGTCGGCTGGAAGTCCAGGGAGCGGGTCAGGAATCCGAAGACCAGGCCGGCCTGGATAGCCGGAACCTGGTTGGGAACGATCGCGGAGGGCGGCTTGACGGCCTTGTTCTTGTCGGGCGTCAGTGGTTCGACCTTTTCGACCTTCTCTTCCACCTGAGCCACGACCGGGCCGTCGACCTTGACCTCCTCGGGGGGGGTGTATTCCTTCATTTCCTCGATGGCCATCAGGATCAGGGCGGCCATCTCCTCGGTCTGTTTCTGGGAGGGCTTGCCCCGGAACGTGTATTCCTTGGGCGTCACGATCTCACCGGTCTCCCAGTTGTAGACCTTGGTCTTGAAGACATAGGTGCCCTTCACCTTGTTGATCTCGGCGCCGACAAAGGCGGTGATCGAGAACTGCTTGGAGACTTTCTTGACGGTCTCGGGCGTCAGATCGCGGAAGTCGATTTCGGTGCCCTCGGCCTCCTTCAGATCCTTCTTCAGCACGTATTCGTAGTTGTTTTTCAGGAGATCCTGGATAAAGCCGCGGACGGTTTTTCCTGCATCCTTGGCGGAATCGGCATCGAAGGGCAGCAGAACCACGCGTTTCTTCGCCAGAGCCACTCCCGGCTGCAACGTAGCCATCGAGAACGCTGCGGCGAAGAGAAAGAACATGAATGAGTATGGTTTTTGCATGAGAATACCTTCCTTTACGCCTCAAATCCGACTGGCATCTTATATGATGAACGGCAACAGTTCAAGCTGACTTTACCGCCTGTAGACTATTTTCCCGGGGCTTGGGGTGCCGTTGCACCGGCTTTTTTCAAGGTGAGTCAGAATAGAGGGGGCAGGCGGGGAGGATTCCCCACCACTGGAAGGTCCTGCGACTAGCCCTTGAAGTTCTTCACGAGATCGTCGACCACGGCGGGATCGGCCAGCGTGGAGGTGTCACCGAGGTTGGCGAAATCCTTCACGGCGATCTTCTTCAGGATGCGGCGCATGATCTTGCCCGAGCGGGTCTTGGGGAGGCCGTCGGCATACTGGATGTGATCCGGCGTGGCGATGGGGCCGATTTCCTTGCGGACGTGGGCCACGAGTTCCTTCACCAGGGCGTCGGTCTTCTCGATGCCGGTGTTCAGGGTCACGAACGCGTAGATTCCCTGGCCCTTGATGGCATGGGGGAAACCGACGACGGCGGCTTCGGCCACGGAGGCGTGGGACACGAGGGCGCTCTCGACCTCGGCGGTGCCCATGCGGTGACCGGAGACGTTGATGACGTCGTCCACGCGGCCGGTGATCCAGTAGTAGCCGTCGGCGTCGCGGCGGCAGCCGTCACCCGTGAAGTACTTGCCCGGGAAGGAGGAGAAGTAGGTGTCGATGAAGCGGCTGTGGTTCTTGTACACCGAGCGGGTGATGCCCGGCCAGGGGAACTTGATGCACAGGTTGCCTTCGTTGACGCCCTGAAGCTCGTTGCCGGCGTCGTCGACCAGGACCGGCTGAACGCCGAAGAAGGGACGGGTCGCGGAGCCCGGCTTGATCTTCGTGGCGCCCGGCAGCGGGGTGATCATGATGCCGCCGGTCTCGGTCTGCCACCAGGTGTCCACGATGGTGCAGCGGCCGCCGCCGACCTCGTTGAAGTACCACATCCACGCCTCGGGGTTGATGGGCTCGCCCACCGTGCCCAGCACGCGCAGTGAGGACAGGTCGTGCTTGCGCACCGGCTCGGAGCCTTCCTTGGCGATGGCGCGGATGGCGGTCGGAGCGGTGTAGAAGATGTTGACCTTGTGGCGCTCGACGATGTCCCAGAAGCGATCGACTTCGGGATAGTTGGGGACGCCTTCGAACATGATCGTGGTGGCGCCGTTGGTCAGCGGTCCGTACACGATGTACGAGTGGCCGGTGACCCAGCCGATGTCGGCGGTGCACCAGTAGATGTCCTCGGGTTTGCAATCGAAGACGTATTTGTGGGTGATCGCGGCATGCAGCAGGTAGCCGCCGGTGCTGTGCATCACGCCCTTGGGCTTGCCGGTGGAGCCGGAGGTGTAGAGGATGAACAGGGGATCCTCGGCGTCCATGACCTCGTAGGGGCATACCGGCCGGGCGTCCTTCATCTCGTCATGCCACCACACGTCGCGGGCGTCGTTCCATTTCACTTCCATGTTGTTGCGGCGGACGACGATCACGTGTTCGACGGGGGAGTCCTTGCCGGCAATCGCGGCATCGGCGGCTTCCTTCAGGGGGACGGGCTTTTTGCCGCGGAAGGTGCCGTCGGCGGTGACCAGCACTTTCGAGCCGGCGTCATTGATGCGGTCGCGCAGGGCGTCGGAGGAGAAACCACCGAAGACGATGGAGTGGATCGCGCCGATGCGGGTGCAGGCGAGCATGGTGATGGCCAGCTCGGGAATCATGGGCATGTAGATCGCGACGGTGTCGCCCTTCTTCACGCCATGCTGCTTGAGGACGTTGGCGGCGCGGCACACTTCCTGGTACAGGTCGCGGTACGTCAACTTCCGGATTTCGCTGGGCTCGTTGCCTTCCCACAGAATCGCTACCTTGTCGGCGTTGCCATCGATCAGGTGACGATCCAGGCAGTTCGCGGACACGTTGATCTTGCCTCCGCGGAACCATTCGATGTGACCCCTGGTGAAGTCCCAATCCAGGACCTTGTTCCATTTCTTGTCCCAGGTCAGGAATTCCTCGGCCTGCTTGCTCCAGAAACCTTCGGGATCCTTCACGGACTCGTCGTACATCGCGAGGTACTTGTCGTTGTCGATGTATGCGGTCTTCTTCAGATTTTCAGGGATATCGAAAATTTTCTGTTCCAATTGGACTTCTGGCATTTGTTACTCCTTAAATTCTGAAACGTTGGGGTTGCACTGATTCACCATGAACCAATTTGGCCGCCTGATCTCTAGTGTTCTTGCCGCCGGTTGGCAACAGTTCCCCGCAATATTTTCTGCTGCTGGAAATAGCAAAAATCACATAAATTGAAAATGCCTTGTAAATCAAGGAGTTTGTTGTTGTGAAAAGTGTCAGCGTGTGGGCTTTGACAATATATTAAACAACAAACGAATGGATCATTTCGAAGGTCATTTTTCGCCAGATGTGAAAAACATGAATATTATTCAGTACTTTGAGGGCAAAGATTCCGATTCGTTTTTTCTGTAACGATTAGACCGCTTTCCGGGCGAGCCCCAAACCGGAAAATTTCTTGGTTTTCAGCTGGACACGGGTTTCATTCAAAGTGTATGAATTCCGACGGGAAAGGAGGCTTTAACTGATGGAAATTCGTTCAGATGTCGTGACCCGCTTCGTGAAATATGTGCAGGTCGACACCCAGAGTCAGGAACCCGAAAATGCGGCCGGACCCCATCCGTATCCCAGCACAGAAAAGCAGAAGGACCTCGGCTACATGCTGGTTCAGGACCTCAATGAGATTGGTCTGGAGCATGTCGAGATCGACCAGTGGGGCTATGTGACCGCGACCCTGCCTTCCAACGTCACCCACGAGGTGCCCGTGATCGGCCTGATCGCCCACATGGACACGTCCCCGGCTGCATCGGGCAAGGACGTCAAGCCGCTGTTCCACGAGAACTACCAGGGCGGTCCGATCCATTATCCCGACGCCCCGTGGCAGGTGCTCGACCCGGCAGACTGCCCCGAGCTGGGCAACCAGATCGGAAACACCATCATCACGTCGTCGGGAACGACGCTGCTGGGTGCGGACAACAAGGCCGGCGTCTCGGAGATCGTCTCCGCGATCCGGTACCTGAAGGAAAATCCGCAGATCCGGCATGGCGCAATCCGTATTGGGTTCACCTGCGACGAAGAAGTCGGGGCCGGTGTTGAACATTTCGACATCGAGAAGTTCGGCGCGCAGTACGCCTACACCGTCGACGGCGAGACCGTCGGCATCATCGAGAACGAGACCTTCAGCGCCGACAGCGCCGAGCTCGAGGTCAAGGGCGTGGAGATCCACCCGGGCTTCGCCAAGGGCCGCCTCGTCAACGCCGCCCTGATCGCCGCGCACTTCATCACCCGCCTGCCGCGTGAGAGCGCCCCCGAGACCACCGACGGACGCCAGGGCTATCTGCATGCCTACACCGTCAAGGGCGGCGTGGACCGTACGGTCGTCAAGATGCTCGTTCGTGACTTCGACGACGAGGGGCTGAAGCGCTTCGAGGATCTGCTGCGTTCCATCGCCGACGATCTGCGCCGCGAGTTCCCCAAGGCCGAGATCAACCTCACGGTCAACGAGCAGTACCGCAACATGCGCATGCACATCGACAAGCACCCCCGGGTGATCGAGGCTGCCATGGAGGCCGTCAAGGCCGCCGGTCGCGAGCCCACACTGGGCGTGATCCGCGGCGGCACCGACGGATCCCGGCTCTCGGCCATGGGCCTTCCCACGCCGAACATCTTCACGGGCGGCCACAACTTCCACAGCACCCGCGAGTGGGTGAGCGCCGAAGACATGGTCTTCACCGTCCAGACCCTCGTCGAGCTGGCCCGAATCTGGGCCCTCCCCCGCTAGTCTGAAGTCAACTTGCATCCCTTCCTGTTCTCCGACATCCTCGGCGCCGTCCTCTCCGTCTCCCTCGGGCTGTCCGTCCTGCTGCGCGAGCGCAACCGCCACCTTCCCCTGCAGTTCTTCCTGTTCACCGCCGGGGTGGGCGGGCTGTTCGCCCTCACCGCGCTGAAGCTCCGCCCCGGGGTCCCTGCGCTGTGGCCTGCGAGCGTCCTCCTGTCCATCGCGACGGGATGGCTCGGGATCCGCTTCTTCTTCCTCTTCATGCACGGCCAGCGTAGGTTCCCCCACTGGAAGGGACCGCTGGCGATCACTCTCTTCGTGCTTGCCCTGGCGGGGGCGTTTTTCGCCGGCTTTTTGCAGGCCCCGGACACCTGGCAGCTCCGCGTGCTCGAGAGCGTCTTCCTGGCGTACTGCGCGGGCTGGGTGCTCGCGGACATGCTGGCGCTCTCCCGCAGGACCACCTACCGCGCGGCGCTGGGGCGCATCCAGATCCTGCTGGTCGCGACAGCCCTGCTGGTGTTGGTCTTTGGGGCCACCCGGATCTGGAACGCCGGCAGCCCCGTGTGGCACGCGACCGGGAACGCCGCCGTGCTTTTGTACTTGTACTTTCTGAGCCAGACGATCATGCACCAGCGGCTGCTGGATCTCGATGAGATGCTCACCCGGCTGGCGGTGCTGGCCGGCCTGGTGGCCGGGATCAGCGCGATCTACCTGGGCATGCTGTCGTGGATCCCGGACGCTGACCGGGATCTGTTCCATCTCAACGTGGTGTCGGCGTCGATGATCGTGGTGCTGCTGCTGGATCCGCTTTCGCAGTTCGCCGAGCGATGGATCTTCCGCACGCTGTTCTTCCGGCGCAAGGAGCTAGAACGCCTGCTGCGCGACCTGACGCGTCGGCTCGATGTGCTGCCCGCCTCGGAGAACGCCGCAGCGGACCTGGTGCTTGACCGGCTCATGGACAGCCGGCGCGTGGCGACGGCCTGCCTGTACGTGGTGTCCCCGCGCCAGCCCGACCTGGTGAGGCTGGGCGCCGTGGGGCGCGATTTTCCCCTGTTCGGCAATCAGGGCGCCTGGGGCCAGCTCTGGGAGCGGCTGCAGGTGGAGGACATGGTCACGCGGGAGGACGTCGAGCTGGAGCTGGAGCGCCTGCACCGGGGTTGGCTCGCGCCGCGCGCCCCCTTCGAGGCCCAGGCGGTGCTGCGGGTCCTCGACGAGCTGGCCGCCGACGCCTGTTTCCCGATCTTTGCCCACGAGAAGCTCTACGGCTTTCTGGCCGTGGGCGACGCCGCCCGCAAGAACCCGTACGCCAAGAGCGAGCTCTCCGAGTTCGTCAACCTGTCGCAGAAGATCGGCGCCGTGTTCACCAGCCTGGACCGGCAGAACCTGATGCGACGACAGGAGCACCTGGCCGCCCTGGGCCAGCTCGCCGCGGGTCTGGCCCACGAGATCCGCAATCCGCTGGGGGCGATCTGGGGGGCCGTGCAGGTGCTCGAGAGTCCCCAGGCCAGCGAACTGGGCGAGGACGAGCGAGCGGCCTTCTTCCGGATCGTCGCCCAGGAGGTCCACCGCATGAACCGCGTGGTGCTGGACTTCCTCGAGTACGCCCGCCCGGCCAACGACCGCAGCGAGCCGATCAACCTGTGTGAAGCCTGTACGAAGATGCTGCCGCTGCTGGAGACGACCGCCGCGCCCGTCATCGTGAAGCTGGAGCTGCCCGACGATGCGGTGGTCGCCAGCATGGACCAGGACAAGCTGCGCCAGATCCTGCTCAACCTCGTGCTCAACGCCAGGGACGCGCTCATCGAGGAGGCCGATGGGACCGGGGCCGGGGAGGCTCCGGCGCCGATCGTGCTTCGCGTGGGCCGCCGCCCCGGCGAGGTCGTCCTGGAGGTCATCGACGCCGGCTGCGGGATCCCGGCCGAGCAACTGGCCCGCGTGTTCGAGCCTTTTTTCACCACCAAGGACCGCGGCACGGGCCTGGGCCTGCCGATCTGCGCCCGGCTCATGGAGTCCGCCGGTGGCGCGCTCGCGATCACCTCCGACGCCTCGGGCACCACCTGCACGCTGAGCTGGCCCGACTTATGAACTCATTTCCTGAGCGAGGGGACTACGCAAGGTTCTCGGGGTTGAGCGCTTCGAGCTCGGGCAGGATGAAGCGGCCGTCCTTGCGGATCAGGACATCATCGAACCAGATCTCACCACCACCGTATCCGGGTGTCTGGATCAGCACCAGATCCCAGTGGATCGCGGAGCGGTTGCCGTTGTCGGCGATGGTGTAGGCCTGGCCGGGCGTGAAGTGGAACGAGCCCATTATCTTCTCGTCGAAGAGCGTGTCCTTCATCGGGTGCAGGATGAACGGATTCACGCCCAGCGCGAACTCGCCGATGTGGCGCGCGCCCTCGTCGGTGTCGAGCAGTTGGTTGATCTTTTCGGTGTTGTTGGCGGTGGCCTTCACGATCCGGCCCCGCTCGAAGGTGAACGAGATCTGTTCGTAGGTGAAGCCCTGGTAGACCGACGGCGTGTTGTAGGTGATCGTGCCGCTCACCGAGTCACGCACGGGCGCCGTGTAGACCTCGCCGTCAGGGATGTTGCGCAGGCCGCAGCACTTGATCGCCGGGATGCCCTTGATCGAGAACGAGAGGTCCGTGCCCGGCGCCACCAGACGCACGCGGTCGGTGCGCTCCATGAGCGCCACCAGCGGATCCATGGCCAAAGACATCTTGCCGTAGTCCAGGCAGCACACGTTGAAGAAGAAGTCCTCGAAGGCCTCCGTGGAGGTGCCCGACAGTTGTGCCATGGCGTGGTTGGGGTAGCGCATCACCAGCCACCGGGTGTGGTTGACGCGCTGCTCGGCGTGGACCGGGTGGAACCACTTCTCCATGTATAACGCCATCTTGTCGGCGGGCACGTCGGAGAGCTCGCTGGCGTTCTCAGGGCCCCGGATCGCGATGTAGGCGTCCATCTCCTTCATGCGCTCGAGCTCGAAGCGGGCCGTCAGCGCGACCTGCTCCGGGGTCGCGTGGAGCAGCAGGTCGCGGATCACGGCGTTGTCCTTGATCGTCACGAACGGGAGGCCGCCGGCGGCATGGGTCTCCTTGACCAGGGCGCGGGCCAGGGCGCGGGCGTCCTCGCCGGTGGCCTCGATGAGGATCTTGTCCCCCGGGGTGATGCGGGTCGAGTATTGGATGCAGTTCTTGGCGAGGGTATTGATGCGCTGGTCCATCTTGAGGTGCTGCCTTCCTGTTGGAGTTGATTAGATCATTTCAAAGGATTTGCGGAGCTTGGACAGGAGCTCTTGGGCGTCGGCACGGGTGATGTTGAGGGGCGGCGTGAGGCGGGTCACGTTGCCCTTGAGTCCACCCTTTCCGATCAGAAGCCCGTTTTGCCGGGTCAGGTTCAGGAACTTCGCGTTCTCGTCGCTGGCGGGCACCTTCGTCTTCGGATCCTTCACCAGCTCCATGCCCAGCAGCAGGCCGCGTCCCCGGACATCGCCGATGATCGGGAAGTCCTTCTGAAGAGCCAGCAGGCCCTCCTTCAGGAAGTCCCCCTGGACCTTGGCGTTGTTGATCAGATTTTCTTCCTTGATGATGTCAATGACCTCGGCGGCCTGCATCGCCTGGTAGGGATCGCCGCCGAAGGTGTTGAACTGCAGTTTGCCGGTCATGGCATCGGCGCACTCCTTCTTGGCGATGCAGGCGCCGATGGGCGCCCCGTTGCCGAAGCCCTTGGCCATGGAGATGAAGTCCGGAACGACGCCGGACTCCTCGATGGCGAAGAAGTGCTTGCCGGCCCGGCCCACGCCGGTCTGGACCTCGTCGGAGATGTACTTTCCGCCGAAGCTCTTCACGATGTCAAACACGCGCTTGTGGTACTCCACCGGCGGATCGATGAAGCCGCCCACGCCCTGGATGGGCTCGGCGATGAAGGCCGCGATTTTGCCGTTGGTGGTCGTCTCGATGACGTTCTTCACGTCGGCGGCGCATTCGAAGTCGCAGTTTCCGCGGGTGGCCTTGAACGGGCAGCGGTAGCAGTATGGCTCCAAGGCATGGACGATGGACGCCGGGGGCTGGGCCCGGAACTTCCAGGTGCCGTGCCCGCACAGGCCCAGGGTCGTGCCCGTGCCGCCGTGATAGGCGTGCCTCAGGGCCACGATCGTCTGCTCGCCGGTGGCCACGCGCGCGGTCATGACGGAGAGCTCGTTGGCCTCGGAGCCGGAGTTCGTGAAGAAGCACTTGCCCAGATCCCCGGGCGCCACCTCCGCCAGACGTTGGGCCAGGCGCTCCATGTAGCCTGTCAGATACAGGTGGGTCGTGTGCTGGATGACATTCCCGTCCAGCATCTCCCTGATCTTCTTCACGATCCGGGGATGGTTGTGCCCCACCGAGATCGAGACGATGCCGCCGATGGCGTCGAGGTATTCCACGTTTGAATCATCCCACACCCGTGAGCCGCTCGCCTTCACGAGAACCAGCGGATCCGTGTAGTACGGGGTGAGGGTCGGAAAGAACAGATTCTTGCGGATTTCCATCCAATTTTCTTTGTTGGTTCCCATAGAAGACTCCCTATATTTACAGTTCGGTCATTTTTGAATACGTCTCGGGCCTGCGGTCGCGGTAGAACTGCCACAGATCCCGGATTTCCTTGATCATTTCCAGATCCAGGTCGGCGACGATCAGTTCATCCTGATCCCGGCTCCCCTGCTTGAAGATCTCACCCTTGGGGTTCACGAAATACGATTGCCCATAGAAGGTCCCAATGTTCCAGGGGGCCTCGGTGCCGACGCGGTTGATGCATCCCATGAAATAGCCGTTGGCCACGGCATGGGCGGGCTGCTCCACCTTCCAGATGTATTCGGAGAGACCCGCCACGGTGGCCGACGGATTGAAGACGATCTCCGCGCCGCCCAGGCCCAGCAGGCGTGCGCCTTCCGGGAAGTGCCGGTCGTAGCAGATGTAGACGCCGACATCGGCGTAGGCGGTCTTGAAGACGGGGTAGCCGAGATTTCCGGGTTTGAAGAAGAATTTCTCCCAGAACCCCTTGACCTGCGGGATGTGATTCTTGCGGTATTTTCCGAGGAACTTGCCATCGGCGTCGATGACGGCAGCGGTGTTGTAATACACCCCCGTCATCTCCTCTTCGTAGATGGGCACGACGATGACCATGTTGTATTTTTTCGCCAGTTCCATCATCAGGGTGGTCGTGGGGCCGTCAGGGATCTTCTCAGCCATGCCGTACCATTTCACGTCCTGGGAGGGGCAGAAATAGGGTCCCGTGAAGATCTCTTGAAAACAGATGATCTTCACGCCTTCCCTGGCAGCTTTTTCGATGTAGGGAAGGTGTGCCGCGACCATGGCTTCACGGTGCTCCTTGCACGGTCTGTCTGTATCAATTTTGTTTGACAGTTGCACTAAGCCTGAACGTACTACTCTTGACATGATGTTCTCCTTGATTGTCTGCTGATGAATCGTCCTCGACCCTTTTCAATCTGATCGGCACGGCCGTCGCGAATGGCCACCGCGCCGTTGGAGATGACGGTCTTGACCCTGCCCGTCACTTCCAGTCCTTCGTAGGTGTTGTAATCCACATGCTGGTGATGCGTCTTCACGCTGAGGGTGTGCTTCTCCTCCGGATCGAAGAGGACGAGGTCGGCGTCGGCGCCCATCCGGATCGCGCCCTTTTGGGAGAGCCCGAAGATCTCGGCGGGGTTTGAGCACATCACCTCCACGAAGCGCCGCATGGAGATGCGGTTCTTTTTCACGCCCTCGGAGAAACAGACCTCCAGGCGGTTCTCGATGCCCGGCGCGCCATTGGGGATCTTCGAGAAATCGTCTCTTCCGCGGTCCTTCTGGCCGACCATGTTGAAGGGACAGTGGTCCGTCCCGACGACCTGCACCAGACCGGATTCGATGCCCTGCCACAGGGCTTCCTGATCCTCTTTTTTCCGGATGGGCGGACTCATGACGTACTTGGCGCCGCCGAAGTCCGGCTCGAGATAACAGGAGTCGTCCAGCAGCAGGTACTGCGGGCATGTTTCGACGAAGATCCGCTGGCCCCTGCGGCTTTTTGCGGCCGCGAGCTCCAGCACGCCCCTGCAGGTGGTGTGAACGATGTACAGTTCGGCGCCGGCGGCCAGCGCCAGATCCATGGCTCTGCCGGCGGCCTCCTCCTCGGCGGACGCGGGGTGGGCCAGCGCGTGATACTGCGGAGCCATCTTGCCTTCGGCCTTGAACTGCGCCACGAGGGCGTCAATGACGTCCCCGTTCTCGGCGTGGACGCTGACCAGTCCGCCATGCCGCGCGGCGGTCTCCAGCAGGCTGGACAGTCCCTTGTCGTCGATCATCAGGGAGCCCTTGTAGGCCATGAAGGCCTTGAACGAGGGCACGCCCGCCTGAATGATTTCAGGGATCTCCTGGCCGACCTTTTCGTTGTAATCAGTCACGGCCACGTGGAAGGCGTAGTCGGCCACGGCCTTGCTCCGGGCCTTCTCATGCCACTGGTTCACGCAACTGGTGAGGGACTCCCCTTTGGTCTGGATCGCGAAGTCGATGATCGACGTGGTCCCGCCGTACAGGCCGGCCAGGGTCCCCGACTCGAAGTCATCGGAGGAATAGGTGCCCATGAAGGGCAGCTCCATGTGGGTGTGGGCGTCGATGCCTCCGGGGAGCACATAGAGCCCATGCGCATCGATCGTCTCGTCGGGCGTGCACGACTTCAGAAGATCCGGGCCGATGGCGGTGATTTTTCCGTCTTCGATGAAGACCTCGGTGACGAGGTCCGTGGAGGGCATGAAAACGCGCCCGTTTTGAATCAGGATCTTCTGCTTCATGACATACCGCCTAAATCACGTGGACCAGTGAGGAGAGGAGACATCGGTCAGATCTTCGGAGAACCACCGGATCATGGAGATGTGCTTTTCGGTGAAGAAGTCGATGGACTCGATCTGGCCCTTGATGTCGCCGAAGAAGGAATCCTTGGAGCCGCCGAAGCCGAAGATGCTCATCGGGGCCGGGACGCCCAGGTTGATTCCGACCATGGAAGGATGGACGTTCTGGATGAAGTGACGGACGGCGGCGCCATTGGAGGTGAACAGGGACGCCGTGTTGCCATAGTTCGAGGCGTTGATCATCGCGATGGCCTCGTCGAGGTCCTTCACCTGCATCAGGCCGATGACGGGTCCGAAGATCTCCTTGGTCGCGATGATGGAATCCGGCTTGACGTGATCGAAGATCGTCGGTCCGATGAAGTTCCCCTTCATGGAAGCCAGCGCCCGGCCGTCCAGGATCAGTTCGGAGCCCTCTTCGACGGCCGCGTTGATGTCGTCGAGGATGCGCTGCTTGGCCGCCGCGGTGACCACGGGGCCCATGGTGGTCTTCGGATCCATGCCGTCGCCGACCACGATCTCGCTGGCATATTTGACCGCCAGCTCCTTCATCTTGTTGTAGGCCGGGCCCACCCCGACGAGGACGGATCCGGCAAGACAACGCTCGCCGGCGCAGCCGTAGCAGGACTCGACCATGGCCTGCACGGACTTCTCCATGGAGGCGTCGGGCAGGATCACCAGGCAGTTCTTGGCGCCGCCCAGAGCCTGGACGCGCTTGCCGTGGGCCGTCCCGGTGGAGTAGATGTGCTTGGCGACCGGAGTTGAACCGACAAAACTGATCCCCTTGATCCCCGGATGGGTGAGGATCTGGTTGCCCGTGTCCTTGCCGCCGTGGACCATGTTGATCACGCCCTTGGGGAACCCGGCTTCATGGAGCAGCTCGAACATGCGCACCTGGGTCAGGGGGACGAGCTCGGACGGCTTGATGATGTAGGTGTTGCCCGCGGCGACGGCGAAGGGAAAGAACCAGTAGGGCACCATCGCGGGGAAATTGAACGGGGCGATGCAGGCAAAGACGCCCAGGGGACGCCGCTGGGCCATGCTGTCGATGTTCCTGGCGACGTTGTCCTTGTATTCGCCGCGGAGCAGGGCCGGCAGGCCGATGGCGGTCTCCACCATCTGAATGGCCCGTCGGACGTCGCCAAGGGCTTCCTTGTAGGTCTTGCCGTGCTCCTTGACGACGAGGGTTGCGAGCTCCTCGTAATGCTTTTCAAGGATGGTCTTGAAATTGAAGAAATACTGGACCCTGTCCACGGCGGGGGTGTCGCGCCATGCTGGGAAGGCGGCGGCGGCGGCCTCGACCGCGGCGTTGAGATCGTCCTCGTGGCCGGTCGGCGTATGGCAGAGCAGCTCCAGTGTCGCGGGATTGAACACGTCGGTCTTTTGCGACGACTTGGATGGGACGAACTGGCCATTGATATAATTTTTTACGGTTTCAACCATTAGTATCTCCTTCTTGGAAAATGGAATGATTCATCGGCTTTTTTGCCTCGTGCCAGAGTATCCACGTTCCAAACAACCCTGTCAAGGGTGCAATCCAGCGTGCAAAGGCACAATAATATTGTCAGAATTGGGCGCAGTAGAAGGGCTCGGGGGAGGGCATTGGACCGGTCTGCCAAAGTGAACGGCCGGAGGGCTCGGCTACTTCGTGGTGAAGTTCAGCAGGCCGCCCGCGAGGAGGATCTCGCGCTGGCGTCCGGAGAGCTTGTAATCGCACTTGATCAGGCCCACTCCGTCGACCTCGAGGATGACGGGCTCACCGGCCTCGATGGCCTTGCGGATGTTCGGGGACACCACGGCGGCGCCCTGCGGGATGCGGTCGTAGTCGTCGTTGTCGGCGAACAGCAGCGGCAGGATGCCGAAGTTGACGAGGTTGGCCGCGTGGATGCGCTCGAAGGACTTCGCGACCACGGCCTTGACGCCCAGGTACATCGGGCACATCGCGGCGTGCTCGCGGGAGCTGCCCTGGCCGTAGGAGTCGCCGGCGAAGATGAAGTTGGACACGGCCTTGGCCTTGTTCTCGAGGCAGCGTTTGGAGAAGGTCCCGTCGACGTTCTCAAAGACATACTGAGCATACTTGGGCACGTTGGAGCGGTACTTCAGGCGCGCGCCGGCGGGCATGATGTGGTCGGTGGTGATCTTGTCGCCGACCTTGAGGGTGACCTCGCCGGTCAGGGCGTCTGCCATGGCGGTGTTGGCCGGGGGATCGCCGATGTTCGGGCCGCGGAAGATCGAGGTGCTCCGGCCGGCCTCGTTCGGGAAGATGAACATCGAGTCGTCGATGGTGAACTCGGCGGGCTCGCTCACGGCCGGGAAGGGGATGCCGGCGGCGCGGGGATCCGTGAACTCACCGGTGATCGCGGCGATGGCCGCGACCTCGGGGCTGACCAGGTAGACCTGGGCGTCGGCGGTGCCGCTGCGGGCCTCGAAGTTGCGGTTGGAGGTGCGCAAGCTGATGCCGGCGCTCTTGGGGCTGAAGTGGTTGCCGATGCAGAAGCCGCAGGCGTTCTCGAGCAGGCGTGCGCCGGAGGCGAGCAGGTCCGAGAGGCCGCCCTCGTCGGAGAGCATCTGCAGCACCTGGCGCGAGCCCGGGGCGATGCCGAGGCTGACGTCGGCGTGCACCTTGCGGCCCTTGAGGATCGCGGCCGTGGTGCGCAGGTCCTTGAGCGACGAGTTGGTGCAGGAGCCGATGGCGACCTGATCGACCTTCATGCCGGCGAGCTCGGAGATCGGCTTGACGTTGCCCGGGCTGTGGGGGCACGCGGCCAGGGGCTCGATGGCGCCCAGGTCGACCTCGATGACGCGATCATAGGAGGCGCCCTCGTCGGCCACGAGCAGGGACCAGTCCTGCTCGCGCTTCTGCGCCTTCAGGAACTGTCTGGTGATCTCGTCGGACGGGAACACGGAGGTCGTGACGCCCATCTCGGCGCCCATGTTGGTGATGGTCGCGCGCTGCGGCACCGAAAGGGTGGCCACGCCGGGGCCGCCGTACTCGAGGACCACGCCGACGTTGCCCTTGGTGGAGAGGAGGCTCAGCATGTGCAGGACGACGTCCTTGGCGGTGACCCAGGGGTTCAGTTTGCCGGTCAGTTTCGCGAGATAGACCTTGGGGGCCGCGAGGTAGAAGTTGCCGCCGCCCATGGCCACGGCCACGTCGAGGCCGCCGGCGCCGATGGCGATCTGGCCGACGCCGCCGCCCGTGGGGGTGTGGCTGTCGCTGCCCAGCAGCGTGGTGCCGGGCTTGCCGAAGCGCTCGAGGTGCACCTGATGGCAGATGCCGTTGCCCGGCCGGGAGAACACCAGCCCGTAGCGCGATGCGATGGACTGCAGGTACTTGTGGTCGTCGGCGTTCTCGAAGCCGACCTGGACGGTGTTGTGGTCCACATAGGAGACGGACAGATCGGTCTTGATCGCCGGAAGACCCATGGCTTCGAACTGGAGGTAGGCCATGGTCCCCGTGGCGTCCTGGGTCAGGGTCTGATCGATGCGGATGCCGATCTCCTGGCCCACGACGTAGTCGCCTTCACGAAGGTGCGCTTTGAGGATTTTTTCGACGATGTTACTGCTCATGTAGGGTTCTCCGTTTGTGATGAAGGATCAACGCATGATGTGATTCCACCCGGTTTTCGTTCCGGATCCCGAATATCCGCATGGATACGGTTGATGTCAAGCAGGAGTTTCGGGTTGCCCGGGGCGACTTTCCAGAGTTAAAGTGGGATCTGGAAGCGAGGAGCAATGAGTAAAATAGAGAAGCCGGATTATCGTGGGCATCTGTTAATCACTTTCTTGATGATCATTGGTGGGCTGCTGATTCTGGCCGTAGTTTCATGCAGCCCTGACACCACGAAGAAGGGAACACCGGACGCCGATGTGGACGCGGGCACCGACGCCGGCGACGTGGCCGACGTGGTGACCGACGGGGACACCGACGCCGATGGGGATGTGCCCTGCAGCGACCTGTGCCCGGGGTTGGGGGTCACAGGCTGCGTCGACGGGGGCATCGCCGAGTGCGGGCAGTTCGACGCCGACGCCTGCCTCGAGTGGTCTGAGCCGGTGCCCTGCGAGGGGGGCACGCGCTGCGATCCGGACACCGTCACCTGCCGTGAGCCCTGCGGCGACTTCTGTGCGCCGTTTTCGATCGTGATCCTGCCCGACACCCAGTATTACACCAGCAAGCAGGCCAACGACGCGGACAACACCTACCGCAAACAGATGCAGTGGGTGCTGGACCACCGCGCCTCCGACGGAATCGCGTTCGTGCTTCACGTGGGCGACATCACCAACGCCAACACCACGTCCCAATGGCAGATCGCCAGCGACGCCCATGCCATGCTCGACGCCGCGGGAATGCCTTACACGGTCACCACGGGCAACCACGATTATCTCCTCGGCGGGGTCTTCGGGCGCTCCGACTCCCTGCTGGACACGTACTTCCCGGCCTCGCGCTTCTCGGCCAACGCCTGGTACGGCGGCTCCTACGGGAGCAGCAACATCAACAACTACAATTTCTTCAGCGTCGGACCCATGCGGTTCATGGTGCTCTCGATCGAGTATTCCGCGCGCAAGGACGTCCTGTGCTGGGCCAACGACCTGGTGGCATCCCATCCGGATCATCATGTCATCCTCGTCACCCACTGCTACCTCACCCACGGCGGCGGCTACTCGGGCGGCTGCCCGGACCCCGACTACAACGCCATCGGCGCCACCGGTTCGGCCGTATGGGACGAGCTCGTATCACGGAACAGCAACATCTTCATGGTCCTCTCCGGGCACATCGGTGACTCCGAGTACCGGGTGAAGACCTCCAACACCGGTGCGCCGGTCCACGAGATGCTGGTGGACTACCAGTTCGAAGGCGAGTGTGCGGCGTCCTCGGCGGCGTCCTGCACCAACCACTGCCGCATCGGCACCTACCACGGGAACGGCTGGATGCGGCAGTTGATCTTCGATCCAAGGCAGAACTCGATCCGGGCAAGCACCTTCACAGTGGAGGACGGCAACACGCAGATGTTCCCCCAGGGGCAGCCCGCGTTCTTCTGCAGCGAACTGTTCGACCCGCCCGATCCGGATCAGACCGGCGGCGACTGGTACGCCTCGGACCCTGCTTCCCCTCAGCACCAGTATGCGTTCTCCTACAACTTCGTCGATCCGCCCGCCCTCGGCGTCGATTCGCTGGGCCGCACCGCCTTTTCGGACCGCACCGTGAACCGGCTGTCCGCGGGCGACCAGTTCGCTCCCGCCGTGGCGCTGTCCCCCGCGGGCGGCTTCGTCGCGGTCTGGGAGGACGACAGTTCCTCCACAGACGGAGCGGGTAACTTCGACATCTTCATGCGGGGGTTTTCCCCCGGTGGCTGTGTGGCGTTTTCCGACGCGATGGTGCACGCCGATGGCGCCGGACACCAGCAGGATCCCTCCATTTCCATGGACGCTGCGGGCAACTTCGTGGTGGCCTGGTCCGACGACACCGACGACAACGGGGTCTTCCAGATTTACGCCCGCGGCTTTTTCGCCGATGGGACGCCTCGCTTCTTGATCGCGCCGGTGAACTCCGTGGCCACGGGACAGCAGACGCTGCCCAGCGTGGCCATGGCGCCCGACGGCCGGTTCGTCATCGCCTGGCAGGACGACCGTGCCAATGATGGCAACGGGCAGATCCTGATGCGCGGCTTCTCGGCTGACGGGACAGAGCGCTTCGCCGACCGAAGCGTCCACGACGACGCCCTCGGTGCACGCCTGCGACCGCGGGTGGGC
>JAHITJ010000197.1 GCA_018817795.1 Myxococcota bacterium
ATGTTCTCGGCCATCTTCCCGGAGGCGCAGTGGATCTCCTCCGAGGTCCCCGGCAAGGACGTGGATTTCTCCGAATCCCCGGTGGGGGTCGCCTTCCAGGCCGCCTCCTGGCATCAGAAGTTCTCGGTCATGGATCAGGCCGTCACGTTCGTCGGCGGCATGAACGTCAAGGCGACCGACTGGGACACCTCAGCACACGTGGTCTACGAGCCGCGGCGGATGACCTTCGAGTCGACCACCGCCGAGCGCCTGGACGTCCTCAACAAGGACGCCGAGCCGACCCAGGGCCCCCGCAAGGACTACGTCCTGCGCATTGAGGGCAGCGCCGCCCGCGACACCGCCGACGTCTTCATGCGCCGCTGGCAGTACCAGCTCACCGCGGGCGCGGAGTTCTCCGAGAACGCGTCTCCCTTTTCCATCGATACCTCCCCGCTCCCGGAGTCGGGCAGCTCGCTGGTGCAGATCACCGCCACCATGCCATCCCCGTTCTCTGAGAACGCCATCCTGGAGACCTGGTTCAACGCCATCCGCAACGCCGAGGACACCATCTTCATCGAGGATCAATACTTCCGCATCCCGTACCTGACCGGGGAGATCATCGCCCGCATGAACGCCCGCCCCAACCTGCGCCTGGTGGTGATCACCAAGCCCGTCAACGAGTGGACCGACGGCGGATGCTACTGGACGAACGTGACCGTGGGAGAGCTGCGGCAGCAGTTCCCGACCCGGTTCTTCCTGTTTCAGTTGCGGTCCTTCGACACGGTGGTCACCTGGGGCATCGATGAGACGGAGAGCCGCTTCACCGACATCGACGTGCACTCGAAGATGCTCATCGTGGACGACCGCTTCATGAGCGTGGGTTCCTGCAACAAGAACAACCGCGGCGTGATCTATGAGGGTGAACTGAACACGGCCGTGTATGACCCGGACTGGGTCCGCGAGCAGCGGATCCGCATCGTGGACAACATCCTGGGCTACCCCACCGCCGCCCTGTCCACCGACTGGGTCACGCTGCTCTCCAACGCGGCTCGCAACAACGACCAGGTCTGGGCCGCCTGGGATGTCGAAGGCTTCGACATCTCCCTGGACGGGGACCCGCTGCCGGCCGGCTACACCCCCTCGGGCTTCATCTATTCGCTTTCCTTCCGCGATCCGGTCGATTGCCTGGTTGAGGACGTCGGGCCGGATCTGTTCTGATCAGAACGGAACATCCAGGACGAAAAAAGCCGCCGCCGCGATCAGGATCAGACACGCATAATTCAGATACTTGTAGTTCACGGTCTCCATGATCCCTCTCCTCTCTTCCACATTTTCAGATCCATAAGGGGGCCGCGCCGGCTCCGGTGCGACCATCGACACCACGGGATACGCGGCACGGAGAAAAAACTTCCCTGAATTTTTCCAATCCAAATCCAAATCGCCGTCGAAAACGGCCTTCACAAACCCACCAGCGGTCGTTGTCGTAATCGTGATCGAAATCGTCGTCGTGATTCTCCGATGACGTCGAAGTTGCCCCTGTTTTCCTTTGGATCGGTCCTCTAGCGTGCTTCCTTCCGGGCAAGGGCCTGGACGGACGCCACATACCCGGCCCTGTCCGCGTCGGAGCTCTTCTTCATGGGCGAGAAGGTCGTGAATTTCACCGGCGAGATGCCACAGAAGCCGAGGATGCACTTCTTCAACTGGTTGTGTCCCGGCGCCGAGAGAAACCACCTGTAAATCCAGGGAGGCGTGTCCATGGTCACGATCAGCCTCGCCGAGCGCCCCTTGAGGAGCTTCTCGGGCAGCATGGCATTTTCGATGAACCGGAAGCCGAACCCGGGCAGAAACGTGCGGTCCACGAAACCCTTGAGCAGGGCCGGAAGACCGCCCCACCATGATGGATACACGAACACCAGGTGCTGGGCCCAGCGAATGTCCTCGCGGGCCTTTTCGAGGTCGGGCTCCAGGGGCTGGATCACCCGGTATCCCTCGTGCAGGATCGGATCGAACTTCAGGTCGCCGAGATACAGGGTCCGCAGTTCGGCGCCTGCAGCAGCGGCCGCATGGACGTATGCCTCGGCCAGTACGTGACAGAAACTGTCACGTGATGGATGTCCGAGAATCACCAGTATTTTTTTCATGAAGACTCCTCTATCAGTTCAGTTGGAGACAGCTAAAGGATGATTCCCGCCCGGGACCACATCAGGAAGGGCTCAGAGGAGCCCCAGATCGCGTCGCTCAAGCCACCCTTCCATGCCGTTGGGGAGGAGGATCTTGACCCAGGCGCGCTCGGAGGCGCCGGTGAGCACCCGGTGTCCTGCGTGGAGCACGAAGGCGCGGTTGGCCGAGGCCTGCGGCGCCTCGCGCACCTCCACCTCGTCGGGCAGCACGATGGCATAGCGCGTGGTGCGGTCGTGGATCTCCCGTCCCGCCAGCAGGGTACCGAAGACGGCCGAGCCCAGCCCGAGGATCACCGCCGCGGTGATCAGGGTCAGGCGCACCAGCGGTTTCTGCACGAAGTACAGTGCCATCAACACGGAGAAAAGCAGGATCCAGAATACCAGGAACACGGCTGTGATGGTGCCGTCGGAAAATGCGGTGACCAGGCGGACCCAGGTGCTCTGCCGGTCCATCTGCACGATCTCGTCCTTGTACTTCTGGGCCAGCAACTGACGGGTAAGTGCAAGGTTGTACCTGGCACTGTTGTGTCCGGGGTGGATCGTCAGGGCCTTCTCGAAGTAGTAGACCGCCGGTCCCAGCCGGTTCAACTGGAAGTTGGCGTTCCCCAGGTTGTAGTATACATCCTCATGGATGACGCCCAGATCCAGGATCGCCTGAAAATGGGAGGCCGCCGCAAGATAGTCGCTCGGTTCCCGTGCCGAGGAGAGCACCTGCACGCCGGCTGCGAAGTGACCGGAGACCGACAGCGGCGCAGTGTCCAAGGATGCAGGGGCTGCCGGAGCCGGATCAGCCGCAGGTTCTGTCGGAACGACAACAGGTTCTGTCGGAACGACATCCGACTTCGTCGGCACGTCCGGACCCGGCACGGACCCGGAAGACCGGGCGGCAGCGGGCCAGACCAGCAGCACAAAGAGAAGGAAAAGACGCAGGGAGTTCATCATCATCATTCCACGAACGCATCCAGGCGATGAAGCAGTTGCATGGTTTTATCGAGCTGGGCAGGCCCTTCTGCGGCCAGTTGCACGGTCCCCGGTGCATAGCGCGCGAAGTCCAGGCCCTCCAGGGTGTCGAGCACCTCGTCGATCAGATCTTCGGGCACCTTTTTTTCCCCCAGCGCCTGCTGCAGCTCCGCGTGAACCAGACCCATGGCGCTGCGCGAGACGATCTCGGACAGCGTGTCGACCAGCAGCCTCTCGCACTCCCCGTAGAAGTCCTCGTGCCGGTTGGCCCGCAGGGCGGCCTTCACCCGGGTGATCGATTGGCGTCGCCGGGAGCGGGCAGCCTTGCGGCGCAGCCCACCCACGTCTGCCAGCCGGCGACGACGCAAGAACCGAAACACCCCGAAGCCGAGCCAGACCAACGGCGGAGCGGCCATCAGCCACCAGCGCCAGGAGCCTTTCCAGAAGCGGGCGCGCAACGAGGATCCCGAAATGTCCTTCACCGCGGGCGGCTTGAGCTTCGGGGCCAGTACGTTGCTGGTGCCGGCGGAAGTCCCCGCCCCCGGCGTCGATGGGGTGATCACGCGCGAACCCGGTGGGGCCGGCGCCACGGCGAGCTTCACGGGCTCGGTGGTCGCGGTCACATACTTCTGCGCGACCGGATCGAAATACGGAAACGACAGGGCCGGGAACTCGTGCTGACCCTCGGAAGTAGCGATAAACACATATTTTGCCTTCCAGACGCCGAGCACCTTCTCCTCGTTTTCAACGGTCTCGGTGATCGCAGGACTGCCGTTGGGTTCCAGCCGGGCCCAATCCAACTGCGGCATCACCGGGCCGCGACAGGCCGTCATCAGGGCCTCGCCTTCGACGGTGACGGTCAGATCGATCGCGTCGCCGACCTTCATCGAACCGGGTGCGAGGTCCAGCCGCAGACGATACTGGCCGACATGATCCTCAAGGAAGCCACCAGGCCGGCCGGTGACCGGCAGCGCCTGCACGTCGAACTTCACCTCGGCGCTGGTCCGGTTCTCCGTCTTCCCGGTGTTCAGGAAACCCGAGCGCGTGCGGTAGGAGACCGTACGCGGCGCGATGGTCAGGGTCCCGGTGCGCTGCGGCCAGTACATGCGGCGGAACACCAGGGTGCGGAAGAACACCGCGCTGCCCAGCTGGACGCGCTCCATCTCATAGGTGTGGTTCTGCGAGAACAGCGACTTGCTGAAAAAACCCTGGCTCTCGGGAGGATCAGACTGGGGCCGCTCCGTCAGCCGCGACGTACTATATAGATACCAGGACACCATGACTGGCTGCCCCACGGTGACCCGATCACGGCTGATGGTGACCTGGAAGAACTCGTCGCCAGCCAGGGCCGGGTCAGGATCCTGCCCGTCGATCAGTACCCCTGGAGCTGCGCGCGGCGGAAGGATGGAGATGGTGATGGCGTCGGCCTTGTATAATTTTCCGTCGGCCTCCATGGTCGCCGGTCCCACCGTGTACTGTCCCTCCTTGCCGGGACGTACGACATAGGACATCACATGCGAAAACTCCTGGGTGTAGCGTCCGTTGACGATGGCCACGGAGGAGCGGGTGCTCTCGCTGCGATCCACGACGGTGAGTCCGGCCGGAAACATGGGTGCCGTGTAGTTGCGGTAGAACTGGGATCGGAAACCGCCACGCCGGCTCTGCGCGGTCAGGGAGACCTCGACGACGAAGTCCTCACCCACGCGCATGATCGAAACGCCGTCTTCACCGGTCGCCACCTGCATCGTAATCTGATACGAGTTCTGCCCCCACGCAAGCGAGGGCGTCAAAGCCAGTAAGCCACCGATGGCCATCAGGGCCCAAAATGCACGAAGTTGAGGAAGGAGTCCCATCACGGGGGGCATCATACACCAGTTCGTTCCCATCGGGAAAGGGTTTACCAGTCCTTGATCGGGGCGCGGCGACCCTGTCCGCCCTTGCGGTGCATCTCAAGAATCCGCTGCTTCTGCCGCTCCTTCAGATCGTCGAGGGCGCGCCGGGCCGCCTTGACCTCGGGAGACTGCTGCTTGCCCTGCTGCGGCTGCGGCTGATCCTGGTTCTGCTGATCTTTATCCTGCTGATCTTTGTTCTGCTGATCTTTATCCTGCTGATCTTTGTTCTGCTGATCTTTGTTCTGCTGATCTTTGTTCTGCTGATCTTTGTTCTGCTGATCTTTGTTCTGCTGATCTTTGTTCTGCTGATCTTTGTTCTGCTGATCTTTATCCTGCTGATCTTTATCCTGCTGATCTTTATTCTGCTGATCTTTATTCTGCTGATCTTTATTCTGCTGATCTTTATCCTGCTGATCTTTGTTCTGCTGATCCTGGTCCTGCTGGTCTTTGTTCTGCTGATCTTTATTCTGCTGATCTTTCTGGTCCTTCTGGTCCTTCTGATCCTGTTGCTGTTTTTCCTTCTGTTCCTGCTGCTTTTTCTGTTCTTCCTGCTCTTTTTCGACGTCCTCGATGCGCTCCAGCGTCATCTCAAGATTGTGGCGGGCTTCCTCCTCGTCGGGTTCGAGCTCCAGCACACGGCGGAAGTTGTCGGCCGCCTCCTTGTATTTACCAATCTTTTCCTCGGGCTTCTGCAGCGTCTCAGCCATATGGAAACGGGTGACACCAAGAAAGAAGTTGCCACGCGCGCGCACCATCTCGGAATCCGAGGACGTCGCCGCGATGAACTCGCCCTCGGCGGCGGTGTAGTTGTTCTGGCCCAGGAACGTCAGGCCCAGGTTGTGCTTGATCTTCGGTTCGCTGGCGCGGCTCTCGAGGGCTTCCTTGTAGGCTTCCTCGGCCGTCTTGTAGTCCTTGCCCCGCAAAAAGTCATTGGCCCGCCTCACCTCGGGCACCTGTCGCAAAAACGGGTTCCATGCACCCCAGATCAGCACCATCGGGATCAGCCACAGCGAACGTCTCATGCCGACGCCTCCTTCTTCTGCCGCCTCAGACCCGCGTTGCCCAGCAGCAGGAAATCCAACAGCAGCAGGAACAGACCCGGCAGCAGGAACCAGATGAACTCCTCGTGCTTCTCCACGAACACCTGCTTCTCGGCCTGGGAACGCTTGTAGTCCGAGATCGCCGCGATCACGCGATCAGTCCCGAAGTCCTCCTTTGTGGCTCGGAAATACTGGCCCCCGGTGACCTGCGCGATGTTCATCAGCGTGGCCTCATCGAGCCTGGAGGTCACGTACTGCGTGTCATGCTTGACATAGCCGGTGACCTCGCCGGTCTCCCCGAGGCTCGGCACGAGCTGGCCCTCGGAGGAGCCGATGCCCACGGTGAAGACCTTGATTCCCAGTTTGTTCAGTTCGGAGGCCGCCTCGGACGGGCGCCCCAGGTGGTCCTCACCATCCGAGAGCAGGATCACGACCTGGGCCCGATCCACCTTCGGATCACGCACATCGGTGAGCAGCTCGCGGGCCGAGTCCAGTGCCCGGGCGATGGCGGTGCCGCCCACGGGCAGGTCCTCAGGACGCAGGTTCTCCCAGAACAACTTGGCCGATTCATGATCGGTCGTGAGCGGATAGACCATCGTGGTGCCTGCGAAAGCCACCAGACCCAGTTGGTCGCCACCGAGGCGGTCGATCAGGTGGTTCATCTCGCGGCGCGCGTGCTCCAGCCGTGAGCCGAACATGTCGCGCACGTTCATGCTCTTGGAGAAATCCAGCGCCACGACGACGTCGAGGCCCATCGAGGAGACGATGTGGCGCTGCCCTGAAGTCTGCGGCGTCGCCAGCGCGAACAGCAGCAGGATCAGTCCGGACACCTGCAGCACAGGACGCAGCACCGGAAGCACCGCGCTGCGACGGGAGATCAGCCGGGCCAGGAGACGGCCCTCCCCGAGCCGCTCGAAGCGGCGACGGGAGACGGCGTGGGCGAGCACGAGTCCAAACACGAACAGGAGCACGCCCAGGGCAAGCCAGAAACCCCAGCCGGCCCAGGTCAGGAATTCGGCGCCGTGTTTCCACGTCATGGCAGCCTCCTCAACCAGGTGAGCGACAGCAGCATCTCCAGGAAGAACAGCAGCACCGCGGCCGCCAGAAAGCGATCCTGGACCCCCGACGTGGTACGGATCCTGTGCTCGAACTTGTTCTTTTCCATCAGATCCAGGATCCGCTGGAAGCGGTTCTCCAGCGCCTTCTTGTCGGTGGCGATGAAGGCCATGCCGCCGGTGCGCGCCGCGATGTGCTCGAGCAGCTCGGGATCGGTGGGCGCACGCAGGCCGAACAGCCCGCCACCCTCCCCGGAGGGACTGCCCACCAGCACCGTGTGCACCCGCACCCCCAGGGCCGCGGCGTGCTCGGCGGATTCGCGCGGCGCCATCTCTCCACTGTTGTTGGCGCCGTCGGTCAGCAGGATCACGACCTTGCTCTTTCCCTTGGAGGACGAGAGCATGTTGAGGGCTGTACCCAGCGCCTCGCCGATGGCGGTGGCCTGTCCGTCGTCGATCTGGCGCAGGCGAAGCTTGCCGAGCAGGCGCTGGATCGCGTTGTGGTCCCTGGTCAATGGACAATAGGGGTAGGCGTCACGCCCGAAGATCACGAAGCCGATGCGGTCCTTCGGACGCTGCTTGACGAAGTCGGACATCACGTTGCGCGCAGCCACAAAGCGGTTGGGTTCGAGATCGTTGGCCTCCATGGAGAGAGAGACGTCCATTACCAGCACGATGTCGATGCCCTCGTCCTCCGAGCGCTCGAACACGTTGACCAGGCGCGGCTGTGCCGCGGCAAAGATCAGCAGCGCAAAGACGCCGCTGCGCAGCGAGAAAGGCAGGGTGATGAAGTACGTCCGGATTCCGGGCGGGATCGAGGACAACAGCGCCAGCCGTGAGAAACCCCAGGTGGACTGCCGGCGGGAGTGGAACCGGAAGGCGTAGAACGCCAGCACCGGCAGCACCAGCAGGAACCACAGCACCCAGCGTGATCCCAGCTCCACCGGTCGGTGGAATCTCTGCAGGGAGGCTGCGATACCCCAGGCAACCATGGCCATGACCACCGTCCAGAGGATCCATGGCCAGAGACTCTCGCGCACCGCGCCCAGACCGTGTTTCTGCGGCACGCCGACTTCCTCGGCCAGACTCGAGATCGGCCCCTTCTTCAAAGCGATCTGATCACGACGCCTCATGATCGCCTCCTTGCAGTGACTCCGGACCGGGATCCCGCGACTTCTCCTGCAGCAGCCGCCGATGCATCGCATCCATGCTCTCGCCGGCCGGCGGCGCGTACGGGTCGACCGGCTCGGCCTCGATGGTCTCCGGTTTGGGCTGGTGGTCCACCGGCTCCCCGTCGGGCCGCGCTCCGGCAGTTGTGAACGTCTCGCCGCCCGGCTCCCCCGCGGAGGAATCCGGCGCAGGTTCGAGCAGAACCACGAGGGTCTTTCGCACGAAGTCCACGCCCATATCAAGGCGGGAGGCAGCGTCAGGTGCGTCCAGGGGCATCTTGGCGAACTTGACCA
>JAHITJ010000026.1 GCA_018817795.1 Myxococcota bacterium
CATCATATCCAAAAACCATCGGTACCGATTTCGATTTCGATTTCGATTTCGACCGGAACACAGGATTCCCTGGGCCATCCTCTACCTTGATATCTCATCAAGGAAAATCTTGGATTGCAGCACTTCCAGCATCGAAATCGAAATCGAAATCGAAATCGAAATCGAAATCGACTATCCAACCTCTCATGGATTTCTTCTTTCTAAGGACCTGACAGCACATTATAAACCGCCATCAAGTGCTTAAGTGGTCACAGATGAAATCGAAATCGAAATCGATTTTGGATTCTGCCCATCTGTGTGTATAGACTTTCAGGAAAAATGTTCATGCGATGGGCCTGTGACTTGGGCTACTGCGGGATGCCGTACATCGTGCAGACGTCGTCCAGGCCCTGCGTGATCTCCTCGCGGGAGAAGTCGCCACGGGCGAGCTCGTCTTCGGTGAGGGATTTGAGCTGGTCGTAGAACCACAGCGCCAGCGCCAGGGCAGGCAGGTTGCCGGGCCGCAGGTGCTCGAACACGAGGTTCTCGGCGTCGGAGAACTCGGATTTTTTCAGCATTTCACGCAGGGTGTACAGGAGGTCGCCCGTCTGGGCGTCGAAGACCTGCTCCACGACCTCCTCGACGGGGGCGCCGGACTTGAAGGCGAACTGGATGGCCAGGGCGATGGCGTCCTCGATCTGCCGCAGGATCCAGTCGCTGCGGTGGTACATCAGCGGGCTTCCTCGATCATCAGCACGGTCTTGTCCTCGACCTCGCGGGCGACCGCCATCAGGGCGGCGTCCGTGGACAGGGCCGACAGCAGGGCCGTCGGGCGGAACATGCCGATCTTCGTCAGGCCCGCCTCGGTGTACACCGAGATGCGGCAGGGCAACGCCATGTTCAGGCTTATGTCGGCCGACAGGACCTTGCCGGCCTGGACGGGGTTGCAGACCTCGAAGACGGCGCACTGCCCGTCGAAGTCGACACCCTTGTTTCGCAGCGAAGTGCCGAGATCATGTTTGTGGAGCACGCCGAACCCGTTGCGCACGATGGATGCGTCGAGGTCGATGCAGGCCTGGTCGAAGGATTTTCCGGTTTCAACGATGAACTTCATGACTACCTCCCGCCGTCGCGCTGGGCGGCGCAAAGGATTCCTATAAGTCCGCCGGCGGGCATGTCAACCTGCCGTCAGAATCCCAGCATGTCGCGGACCGATCCCTTGAAGTCCATCTTGTATTTCAACTCGATGCGGCTCTGCACGTCGTTGCCCTCCTCCTGGAAGGTGGTGTCGTCCTCGGTGATGCGGCGGCGCACGCGGGTCATGACCTGCACGCGGTCGTGGATGCGGAAGATCAGTTGCGCCTCCTGCTGCTGCTGGCCCAGGAAGCCAACCTCGACGTTGCCCTTGAGCACCACGTGCTCGCCCCAGAACCGGCGGTCCACGAAGACCTGCACGGCCTCGGAGGTGAGCCCGAGCTGGAGGTTGAGCGGCACGTAGCCCTCGAGCATCCCGCCCAGGTCCGGCAGGCCGCCGGCGCCCCTGCGGACCTCGTCGGGGGTGCGGTTGAGCATCAGCAGCGTGAGCACCTGCGCGGAGTTCAGGCCCGACGACGACGACCACTCGAGCCTCATCTGCGAGACGAAGCCCGACAGGCGCAGATTGATGATGTGCTCGTTGTCCATGCGGTCGGTGAAGATCATCTCGCCGAGCACATCGAGGTAGGGCTCGTCCTTGGTGTGGCGCGTCAACTTGGCGCGGTCGAAGTCGATGCTGCCTTCCTTGATCTCGTAGTTGCCGCGCAGCATCGGGATGCGGAACTGCCCGCCCGAGAGCGTGACGATGCCGCCGATCGACGGCGAGGCCAGCGTGCCGCCGACGTGCACCTGTCCCTCGAGCTTGGTCTGGGCGAAGTTGTTGTCGACCTCGATGTCGCCGGTGAGCAGCACCGAGATGTCGAACTTCAACTGCCCGATCCACGGCGTGGTCTCGACGAGGGACTTGCTGCTCTCGGAGGTGCGCGAGGCAGGCGTGAGCAGGCGGTCCACGAGGTTGAACTCGTACTTCTTCTCGTATCGGGCGTTGAGCAGGTCCACCGAGCCCGCGAGCACGAGCTCCTCGTTCTGGCTGGTCAGCAGCAGGTCGCCCATGGCCTCCAGTTCGTACGTGCCCGGCGAGCGCTCGACGAGGTTGCGGATCTTGATGGCCAACTGGACGTCCTGCGGGCGGCCCTCGGCCCAGCGGAAGTGGCCGTCGAGATCGACCGTGCCGTCCTCGATGGCCAGGCGCAGTTGGGACAACTGCACCGTGTTTCCGGCGAACGAGATCTGGCCGCCCGGGGAGAGCGAGATATCGCGTCCGTTGCGGAAGAACAGGCGCACCGACTCCTTGAAGTTGATGCGGCCCAGGATCTTGGGTTCGGCGGGGCTGCCCGCGACGTCGACCTTGAGGTGGGCGCGGCCGGTGGCCGAGTACAGGTCCTCACCCATGAACAGGGACAGGATGCCAGCCGAGACGGCGCCCTCGAACGACAGGAGCAGGTTCGAGATTCCCATCTTTTCGTCCAGGAAGATCTGTCCGCCGGCCACAAGCTCCTCCTCCTCATAGGACACACGGACCTCGTTGAGGGACACGACCTTGTTGCGAATGGAGATTCGTCCGCTGCGAAGCGTGATCTGGGTGTCGTTGGGGCCCAGGGTGACCTGGTTGCCCGCCAGGTAGATGTCGCCCGAGACCGGGTTCTTCGGGTCGTCCGCGGTGGCGTTGAGATCGAGCACGACCATGCCGTCGAGGCGCGGCAGGAGGCCCGCCGGCGCGAGCGCGGAGAGCAGTCCCAGGTCCAGGTCGCCCCGGGCGTGCAGCTTGCTGCCATCGGTGCCGTAGGTGCCCGCGACCTCCAGGCGCGTGCCCTTGCCGCCGAAGATCAACTGCGGGATGACGAGGTTGCCCTTCTCGTAGCGGATCAGCGCCGGGTTGATCAGGCGCACGATCTCGGTCTTGCGATCACCGCGCTCGGGGCCGGTCTTCACGGGCAGGCCGAACTCCATGCGGGTGAAGGCGAAGATGGCCTCGGGGGGGCGGCCGGTCTCGAGGTGAATCCGCCCGTTGCCCGACAGGATCGACGTCACCCCGGCGCGTGAGGCGAACTGCGGCGGAAGCAGGGTCTGCGGATCGAAGTTGTTGAACACGACCTGTGAGATGACGAACGCAGGCCCCGAGAAGCCGTACCGGCCGGCGATCTGGATGGCGTCGAACAGGTTGCCCTTGAACGAGCGGACGTCTTTCTGCACGGAGAAGACCATGCGGGAGTCCTTCACGGGCTGCCCGGAGATGCTGGTCATTTTCAGCGTGACCTCGCCGTCGAGCTCGGGGTTGGTCACTTTTCCGCGGATGCGCATGTCCATGGACGCCAGTCCCGCGACCACGCCGCCGGTGAAGTCGCTGATCGGCAGGTTCGAGAAGAGCACCGTAAGGTCCAGGTCGTTTCCTGCGGTGATCTTGCCCGACGAGGTCACAGGCACGCCAGCGACGACCGCGCGCAGCCTGGAGACCTGGATGTTGCCGCGATTGAGGTCCATGCGCCCGACGATGCCGGTGATCGGGGTCTTGCCCACGTTCAAGCGGTCCGAGGTGAAGTCGGCGTAGCCCGAGAGCTGGTCGACCGGGCCGGACAGTTTCACCTTGCCGTTGAGCATGCCGTCGACGCGTCCGTCGGAGAGCTGGGTGATGGAGATGTTCTGTGCCTCGCCGCTGGCGGTGATCTGGGGCTTGCGTCCGGTCAGCAGCACGCTGGCGTTGCCGCGGAGCTTGCCGCCGGCGACGTTCACCGTGGCGCCGGAGATCGACACGCGCTGGGTGGTGGCGACAACGTAGCCGTGCGCACCGGAGGCCTTGATGCCACCGACCTTGAGTCCGCCGGCCTGCACCTGTCCCTCGAGCCGGGGATTGTCCAGAGTGCCCCGGATGCGGCCGGTGAAAGTGCCGTTGCGCGCCAGCGGGGGAAGCCCCAGGCGGGCCAGCAGGGTGGACAACTGTGCCGCGCCTGCGTCCATCTGGAGCGCGAGCCGTCCGTCGGGCTCCAGCGTGCCGGAGGTCTTCACGCGCAGCACCGGCGAGGTCAACTGGTTGCCCGTGAGGATGAAGCGCTTGTCTGAATACAGCAGGCTGCCCTTGTATTGCATGGTCTGCAGCAGGCCGCCGGCGCCAGTGGTGTCCCAGGCGAACTCGACGTGGTTGCGGAACGGATACACCCACCGGAAGGTGGCCATCCCGTCGAGGGTGCGCGGCGTCATGTCCGCGTACTGGACCGGGACGAACGCGTGCAGCGGCAGATCGTGCCCGGAGACGCGCCCGACCATGTTGCCGCTGAACAGGTCCCACAGTCCCTCGAACTGGAAGCCGGCGCCGAGCACGGTGCCGGAGACGTCTTCGAAGGTCACCACCCCGTGGGTGTTGTTGCGCTGATAGAAGAGGCCGCCCTGCAGGTTCTCGACGACCGCGCCCGTGGGCGGCGTGTACCGCAGGTCGCCGCCGCGCACCCAGACCCGAGGCTTGAGCAGCGTGCCCCGTATGATCACGCTGGCCCAACTGTTGGGGCCGTCGGTGAGATCGACAAAGGGGATGAAGCGCGAGGCGAGCTGGCCGGGGTTGGTCGCGGCGACGTCGACCTTTACGCCGTGGGAACCCAGGTGCGCCCGTGCCTGCACCGGGGTGGTGCCGCCCTCGAGGGCGTTGGCCGCGAACCGCAGCTCCCACGCCTCCTGGGGATCCATGAAGCCGTCGGTGAACTCGACGCGGGTGAAGTTCATCTCCTGGCCGAGGAACTTGACCCAGGCCTTCTCTGCCTTCGGGAGCGCCTGCAGGTGGAACCGGTGCGCCGTGGAGATCGACGGGCCGTTGTAATGCAGGTAGCCGCCCTCGATGCTGAGGCCCTGGACGTCCAGATCAGCCGAAGGGATGTCGCCCGTGACGCGGATGTTCTTCAAGTGGAAGCGGCGCACGTCGATCGTGAAAGGCTCGGGCGCGAGCACGGACGGGCCCGGCGAGACCGTCCTGGGGCTGAACAGTCCCACCACGCCGATCTCGAGGACGTCGGGATCCTCGGGCTTGGCGAACATCTCCACGTGCAGGAAGCCGCCGTCGACCTCCAGGTCTTCAACGACCAGCGACGTGTTCCTGCGCAGCGGCTCGAGGTAGATCAGCGCGGTGGCGTGCGGCACATCCACGACGAGCTTGCCATGGACGTCGTAGAGCTTCAGTCCCGTGACGCTCACGGGCGTGGGCTGGCCGGAGAGGTAGTCGAGCACGGCGCGGGGGCGCCAGGTCACGGAGCCGATCTCCATGCGGCCGCGGCGGTTCTTGTTGAAACCCTGGGTGATGAGCTTGGCGAGGGCCTCGCCGTAGTAGTGACGACGCACGTAGTTCCAGCCGACGATGCATCCGATGACGCAACTCACCGTCACCGCCAGCGCGGTGAGCCATTTCCAGTTGCGTCGCAGAAACCGGCCCATCTCACCCCAGTCAGCCGGTCGTGATTTCTTCACGCAGCCGGGTGGTCACCTGCAGCAGCAGGTCACTTGAATCAGCCTCCACGTTCAGGCGCAGCAGTGGCTCGGTGTTGCTCGTGCGGACCGAGAACCAGTAGTGCTGCGCGTCGAGGCGCAGGCCGTCAATCTGCGACATTGTACCCTGATCTCGGTAATTATTCAAAAGACGTCTTAATACGGAGTCAGAATCTTCGACTTTCAGGTTGATTTCACCGCTGGCGAACAGTTCCCGGTCGAAATGAAGCGCTTCATCCAGAGATATTTCAAGGCGGCCCAGCTCGGAAAGGACCATCAACAAGGAAAGCAGGCCCGAGTCCACGATGCCGCCGAGCACGGGAATGTAATAATGGCCCGAGAGCTCGCCTCCGATGGCCGCACCGAGGCGGTGCATGACCGGCTTGGCGTGGGCGTGTCCGACCCGGCCCATGTGGGGGACGCCGCCGAGCCTGAGGATGGCGTCGGGAACGTGGCGGGAGCAGCGCACATCGTACACGACCGCGGCGCCGGGACGCGCGCGCAGGGCCTGCGGAAACAGGAGCGTGAGCACGTGGTCGGCGGGCCGGAAGTGCCCTGCATGATCGACGAAGAAGGCGCGGTCGGCGTCGCCGTCGAAGCCCACGCCGAGGTCGGCCTGCCGCAGGACGACGGTCTTCTCCAGATCACGCCGGTTTTCGGGCTCCATGGGATTGGCGTCGTGGTTGGGGAAGGTCCCGTCGGGCTCAGGGAAGAGGAGGTGGGTGGTCAGCGGCAGGTGCGGCGCCGCAGCAGTGAACACGGGGCCGCCCATGCCGTTGCCGCTGTCGGCCACGACCGAGAACGGCGGCAGCGTCGACGGCGGCACAAGATCGAAGAGGATGCGAAGGTACTCGTCCATGAAGGAGATGCGGTGCACAGCGGCGCTCGATACTGCGCGGCCGGCGGCGACGGAGCGGTTCGTCCGGATCCATGTCTCCAGGTCCGAGAGCCCCGAGTCCAGGCCCACCGGCAGCGCCAGGCCGCGAACGACCTTGATGCCGTTGTAGGCGGCCGGATTGTGGCTCGCGGTGACCATGAAGCCGCCGTCTTTGGCGTGGGCCAGCACCGCCAGGTAGAGCATGTCCGTGGAGGTCATGCCCAGGAACTCGACCTCGACGCCTTCCCGCGTCAGTCCGGTGACCAGCGCCTCGGCCAGCGCCGGCGACGACGGTCGCATGTCGTGGGCCACGCAGACCTTTGACCAGCCGAAGCGTCGGGCGGCGGCCCGTCCCACGGAGAAGGCCAGCTCCTCGGTCACCTCTTCGGGGAAAAGGCCGCGGATGTCATAGGTTCGAAACGGGCTCGCCATGGTGATCCCCTTTGGTTGATGAATGGACAGACGGAACGAGGAGAAAGTTGAGCGGCGAGCTTATTTCACTTTGGACAGGGCGGACTGGATGGCATCGGAGTAGATGCTCAGGGAGGTCAGGCCGCTCTCGTAGGAGATGATTTCCATGTTGGAGATGTCGATGAACGCATTGAACGGATAGGCCGCGATGTTCATATAGCGTTCGAACAGGAAGTTGCTGTCGTTGGTGACGAAGATGTTGGCGTCGTCATCCCAGTTGTAGCCGTCGGAGTACACCTTGGCGTAGGCCAGATCCGAGGCTTCGCCGGCGGTGTCCTGGGCGACGATGATCAGGAACGCCACCTCGGGATACATCGTGGCGATGGTGGAAAGGTTGGGAAACTGCGAACGGCAGACCGAGCACCAGCCGGCCGTGACGCTCATCATAATCATTTTTTTGCCCTCGGCACGCATCTGATAGAGGTCGTGCATGTAGAGCATGCCCTGCTCGTCCGCCTGATCCTTGGCCCAGTCGTTTACCGGGAAGAAGGGGAAGTCTTCCATGGTCTGCCAGCGGCCGGTGCCGACGGGCGGGCAGGGGTACCAATCAATGGAGCAGCGCTC